>JAZQTO010000118.1:0-7030 GCA_045630805.1 Paludibacteraceae bacterium | reverse complement strand
CGTCAATAACGGCGTAAAACGCTAACAATTCATCTGCCTTATTCCATACTTTAGATGTAAATCGACTGCAAAGGTAATAAAAAATTTTAAATATATAACAATTCAAGAATATATTTTGTTTTGGTTGGATGAATGCGCTTGAAGCGCATTGGCAACCCAAACCAAAATAAAGAGATAGATAATATCCACAAGTGTCAACAGGTATATAAAGCAAACAAAATAAATTCTTTCTTCAAGGTACCTTGTACCTATAAGAACTTTAAGGTCGTTATACAGAATTATTTCACAGGCATATCTTGCAATCCCCAACCAGTGATGGTGGCGATATAAGGGATGATGGAATATGCTTTCTTCTTTTGACCATTGTAGTTAGGGTGAACATCAGCACCCAAATCCTCATTGGTATGGTTGTGTTGCGCTGGGCAATACACGAGGTAATGAACATTCTTCATGCCGCAGTTCTTAGCCATCTCACGAACATACTCGCCAAGGAACTCATGCGTCTTAGTAGCCACACAAAGCACAGGGTGGTCCTCACCATAATTCGCCTTCATCTGTTTGATCATACGATAGTAGTTATCGCGGAAAGACTCGTATTTAGGTTGCATAGACACAGAGAAGTCGTTGGCACCCAAATAGATAACAGACATAGCTGGTTTGAAGGCATGATCCGCTGCATTCCAACGAGTTGCAGCAGTAGAGTCCATGTCAAACGTTTGGCAGTAACGCTCTGGCATATTCCACTTAGGGAACTTAGAATTGTAGTTGCGCACCATACCCATACCTGAGTGCGCTACCGCGATATAATCCGCACCGAAATAGCGAGAAACAATAGCCGCATATGAACGAGAAGCGTTCTCAGTCTCAGGAGAGAACTTCTCCTCCTTGGTTGGCGCATCAATACCATAACCACAGGTATAACTATCGCCAATAAACTCCAATTGACGCTCACGAAGTGGAGTGGCTTGGAAGAACTGACCATCGGTGGTGAACTCGTAGATAGTAGTGCGACCTTGCTCACCCTCGGTGCGTTTTTGCACAATCACCTCGTGTACAGAGCGGCGGCTCTTCTTGAGGTAGTTAGGATCAACGAGTTCGATGATATTCTCACCCTCTTTTACCTCTACGATACGATGAGGCTCGGCACTAGTAGGAGAGTCAATCCAAACGGCATAGTAGTTGTGAAGTTTAGCTGCAGCCGCTTCGTCCGCAGCACCTACCTTAAGGTCAGATGCTTTCATTGTGAGGGACTTACCAGCAAAAGCTACACGGAAATAAGTAGCTGTCCAGTCAAAAGAAACAGTAGTACCTTCAACCGCTGTACGACCCACAAAAGTAACGCGAGAGTCGGTAGCAGGGATTGTTTCAGCCATGAGGCGAAGAGGCGACAAGGCGAGAAGGGCGATAAGGCCCGAGAAAAGGATTTTTTTCATGATATTCTTTGTTTGTTAAAATGTTTCAAAGTTTCATGCCCGTTGGGCTTGTTTCAAAGTAAGAGGCGCAAGGCATAGTGCCTCACGCCTTTAGGGTATTATTCAAATGCTCCCATTTGCAGCATAGCCACCTCTTTAGCAGTCAAGAAGCGGTACTTGCCACGAGCGACATTCTTCTTGGTAAGACCTGCGAAGGATACTCGATCGAGTTTGGTTACTTTGTAACCCACTTTCTCGAACATACGGCGAACTACGCGGTTTTGTCCAGAGTGAATCTCAAGACCAATATGCTTGCGATCCTCATTAGGGAACTCCATAGCATCTGGTACGATCTTCTCATTGTCGAGCACCACACCTGCACGAACAAGTGCCTCGTCTGCCTCGTCGAGCTCACGATCAAGGGTAACGGCATAGATTTTCTTTTTACCAAACTTAGGGTGAGTCAATTTAGCCGCCAAGTCACCATCGTTGGTCAAGAGCAACACACCCGTGGTATTGCGGTCGAGGCGACCCACAGGATAGATACGCTCCGCACACGCGTTGCGCACGATATCTATAACGGTATGACGCTCCTCTGGATCGTCGGTAGTAGTAACGGTGTTCTTAGGTTTGTTGAGCAGGATATAGACTTTGCGCTCACGACGAACTGGTTGGTTGTGGAACATGACCTTGTCGGTAGGTAATACCTTCGCACCGAGGTTGTCCACTACTTCGCCATTCACGGTGATAACACCAGCTTGTATAAAATCATCCGCCTCACGACGTGAACAGATACCTGCATTAGCGAGGTACTTGTTTAGACGCATTGGTTTGGTAGGATCTTCGTAGGTTTTGATATACTCCTGACGTTTGCGATTGGAGTACACAGATGGATTGCTTTTTGGACGTGGACGGAAAGAGCGCTCGCCTTGTTGCTCGCCACCTTGATTGGTTCTTGGGCGGAAAGATGGGCGTGACTCTGTATTCTCAACACGTACAGCACCCGCGGTACGAGTGATACGTTGACGTCTACGACCTCCCTCTTGAGGAGTAGTGTTAGAAGGGTTAAAACGAGGACGGAATGATGCTCCGTCAGCCGACATAGTTGCGCCTCTTTGCTCACGCGAATTCTCATTCTGGCGGTAGCCACCCTGGCGTGGGGTGCGATTTCTAGAATCAAACATTTTTGTGTTAGTTTAAAGTTGAAAGTTTAAAGTTTATAGGCTAGGGATAGCATAGGCTCCGAGTTTTGCTCAGAGCCTATGTATTCGAACAAGAAGTGCTATGCCTCCCGGCACGACACTTAAAATCGCCTACCGTTAGGCCTCTGCAGCTTGCTCTACAGCCAATTTACCACGATAGTATCCGCAAGTAGGGCAGATAGTGTGATAGATGTAGTGAGCCTTACAGTTAGGGCAGAGTGCCAATGCTGGCATTTTAGCTTTGTCATGTGTACGACGTTTCGCGGTTCTGGTGTGCGATTGTCTTCTTTTTGGATGTGCCATATTCTTTTCTTATTATTTAGTTATTTTTCCAATTTATCCAGTCCCCTACCCCCTCATGAGCCACGCAGAACTGCTCAGTCAAGCAATAGGTACACCTTCTTATATATCTTCATCCTCATCCAGCGTAGTGCAGAGGTGGTTTTGGAGAAGTGCATCCATTTCCGGATTGCAACCACCATCTTGGTGACTATGCACCAGCGGGAGATTCACGACGATCAATTCGTAAGCCAACCAACTCAGATCTACTTTCTTAGGCTCCTCATCCCAATCCCATTCCTCCTCATAGGCATCGACCTCCACATCCATTGCATCCAAGCAACGATCACAGGTCACTTGCACTTGGCCTTGTACCGCAACAGTCAAATCAAAATCGCGCTCACGCAAAGTCAATTCCGCATGTACTTGCGCCTTACCTCCTAAGAGTTCCGAGTTTTCTATTGAACAAAAATAATCATTATCCAACTGAAAATCAAACACATGTTCACCTAGATTAAGCGAATCTAAAGTTACAATATGCGATTGTTGCTCAGTCATTGTTACATTTTTATCCAAATTGGCTTGCAAAGGTACTGCTTTTTTTCGAGATACGCAAATGTTTTGGCATTTTTTTTGTGTTTGGAGCTAAAATTTATGTTTCCCATGGATGGCACAGAGGGGATTTAGAAACAAAAATTATAGAAAATTAATTCAAAAATTATCCAAAATTTCAAGGAGCATTTGAAAAGACAATTCACGTCAATTAAGACGTCAATTAATGTCAATTCATGATCTACTTTTGTTTTTGCTCTAATGAAATGCAGCTATGCCGCATTTGGAGAGCAAAACAAAAATTATTATGAAAAAGTTGTGTATATGAAAAAAAAGTTGTACTTTTGCACATTATTATGGAATAATGTGACCATGTTCAAACGAATATACATCATCATACTTTCGGTTTGTGTGCAGGTGTCGGCCTTTGCCGCCACTGTTGTGAGCATCAACGACGTTGAAAATTGGCGCAATACCGAGCTAAGTCAATACAGAGGTCAGACTATCGAATTTGATGTGCCATTCTATGTATGCAACAACTACAACAGCGGTAGTTTGACTATTTCTCCTAGGCGTATATTCCAACCTACTAACCAAGCTCTTCCATTGTCCCCAGAGTACAGTTCCATTTTATCACTAAATGCCAGCGGAACGATTACCTTGACTGGCGTGTCAGGTTATCACCGCATGGGTGAACGGTTGCATAATCTAGTTGTAAAAGTCAATAGCAACACTTCGGTAAGTTTGGTATCCTGCGACTTTGTAGGTAACACGCGTGCGGACATGGATAAAGGTTATGACAGGGAGTCAGTGAGTCTGCGAGGCGAGCCAACATTGATTGTGTGTGCCATGAACCTAGAGTATTATCTCGTTGAGAACCTAGGAACGGGTTATGGTGCTGACAGCAAGGCGGAGCATGAGAAACAAAGAGCGAAAGTGAGCAAGGCATTAGCGAAAGTGAATGCTGACATCTACGGTTTTGTGGAGATAGAGCAAGGTCAAAGTGCACTGGCTGAGATAGCCGCAGATTTAACGAGAAACACTGGCAGACGCTTCACCTACATCAACGATGGCGGTTCGGCTAGCGGTTCGTATACCAAAGCGGGATACGTGTATTGCAGCGACAAAGTACAACCCTACGGCAATATGCGCCACAACAACGAGGGTGTGACCAACCGCAAGAAAATGCAAGCTTTTGTAGAGAAGAGCACTGGTGAGAAGTTCATTTTCTCACTCAATCACTTCAAAGCCAAGAGCGGTAGAGGCTCTGGTGATAATGCAGATAAAGGAGATGGACAAGGAACTTTCAATGGTGATCGCGTACGAGAAGCAAAATCTGTATTGTCGCATTACGCAGCAGATCGAGTATATTTTGAAGACAACGACATATTGATCATGGGTGACTTGAATGCGTATGCAATGGAGGACCCTATCACTACCTTACGCGAAGGAGGAATGATTGATTTGCATCGCGCTTTTCACGCAGATAGTAGTTATAGTTATGTGTACCGAGGATATGCAGGATATTTGGATCATGCGCTATGCAACAACACCTTATATCCTCAAGTAACGGGCATGGTGGCCTATCATATCAATTCGGATGAGAGCGATAGTTACACTTACGACAAGTCTAACGATCAGACCATGTTTCGCTGCAGCGACCATGATCCTGTGATCGTAGGATTGCGATTGGATAGTACACTTGTTTATGAACCAGATGACGAACCAGAGGCCAATACGGATGTACACCTTAAATATATAGATGGTCAACCACATATTTACAATGCCGAAGGTGGTGTATATCGCATCTATACCCTCAGCGGATGGGAAGTAAGAACAACGACCATTCACTCCGCAGAAGAAAAAGTGGGTGATCTCAATCAAGGATTGTATATCATCAATATATATGGACAAGGCAAATGCCTACAAGCGAAAGTGGTTGTATATTAGGTTAGAGGACGGCTGCGCCTATTGGACGCCCTCCGGGCTATGGGCTATGGGCTATGGGCTATGGGCTATAGGTTATAGGTTAGAGATATGGATTTGTTTTCACAAATAGAAAATAACGAACGCGAAGAGATATTAGCTTTGCGCAAAGAGTTGGTAGAGGCAAACCACAAGTATTATGTAGAGAATGCCCCTACCCTGTCAGACTATGAGTTTGACCAAAAACTGCGTCGTCTGCAAGACTTAGAGGCATTGTACCCTGATATGTTTGATGCAAACTCGCCTACGCAGCATGTCGGCTCCGACCTGAACGCTCCAGAGAGCGTTAGTTTAGAGGACGGCGCTAAAAGCGCCTACAGTTTAGAGGTTAAAGGCAAAGGGAAAGGATTTGAGCAGGTGGCACATAAGTATCCGATGTTGTCGTTGAGCAATAGTTATTCGAGAGAGGAGATTGCTGATTGGATTAGTAAACTGCCAGCGGACGTGGAGATTGTGTGTGAGTTGAAGTTTGACGGACTGAGTATCTCATTGTGGTATGAAAATGGCAAATTGACGAAAGCTCTCACCCGTGGTGATGGAGTGAAAGGCGATAATGTGGTGGAGAATATCAAGACTATTGCTGCGATACCGCAGCATATAGGCGCGGTCAGCGACCGAGGCATATTAGGCGAAGAGGCGACAAGGCGAGAGGCGAGAGGCGTACCTACGTTTGTGGAATTGAGAGGAGAAGTTTTGTTGCCATGGGCAGCATTTGAGCGGCTGAACAAAGAGCGTGAAGAACAAGAGGAAGCACTATTTGCTAACCCACGCAATGCAGCTTCAGGAACATTAAAGCTGCAAGATAGTCAGGAAGTAGCACGTCGTGGCTTAGACTGCTATTTGTACTATATGTTGGGCGAAAATTTACTAGCCAGCACCCACTATGAGCGATTGGAGATAGCTAAGCAATGGGGATTCAATATCAGCGATGCCGTCAAAGTTTGTCATGGATTGGATGAGGTGATGGAGTATATCGCATATTGGGATGTAGAGCGTAAAAACCTGCCTGTAGCCACAGACGGTATTGTACTGAAAGTGAACGATTTGGCCACCCAAGAAGAATTAGGTTATACCGCTAAATCACCACGATGGGCTATTGCATATAAGTTTCCTGCAGAGAAGCAATTGACCAGACTGAATGCTATCACGTATCAAGTAGGAAGAACAGGCGTAGTGACTCCTGTGGCGAACTTAGAACCCGTACAATTGTCTGGCACCACGGTGCAACGCGCCACTTTGCACAACGAAGATTTTATTCGCCAATTGGATATTCAAGAAGGCGATATGGTATGGGTAGAGAAAGGTGGTGAGATTATTCCGAAGATAGTGGGGAAAGAGAGTTTAGAGGACGCCGCAAGTGGCTATAGTTTAGAGGTTAAAGGTTCTGGATATAAATTCCCAACTCACTGTCCAGAGTGTGGAGCGAAATTGGTGCGAGTGGAGGGTGAGGCAGCATGGCGGTGTCCCAATGAGGCGAGTTGTCCGCCACAGATAAAAGGTAAAATGGAGCATTTCGTTTCGCGCAAAGCCATGAATATTGATGGTCTAGGCAACGAAACCATCGACCTACTCTACTCGCAAGGACTGCTCAAAAATATT
>JAZQTO010000117.1:0-12519 GCA_045630805.1 Paludibacteraceae bacterium | reverse complement strand
GTAGTTGTGACGGTGGAGATAGTATGTGCAAACAGGTTTAGTCTCTGCTTGATATACTTGAAGACGCTTCTTGATGGTCTCATAGTTGTCATCTGCACGACCACTCGTTTTACCACGGTTCAAGAGACGTTTGATCACCTCGTCTTCCTCTACGAACAAGTCGAGAAGCACAGCCTTCATTTGGCGACGCTCAAGCAAGAGCTCTAGCGCCTCAGCTTGGGCTACTGTACGTGGGAAACCGTCAAAGATTACGCCTTTGCAATCTTCTGGCAGATTATCCAAATAGCGTGCAATGAGGTGAATCATCTTATGGTCTGGAACCAAGTTTCCACCTGCAATCAATTCGCCAATCTCTTTACCGAGCTCGCTGCCAGACTTGATTTCTGCGCGAAGCGCATCGCCGGTTGAGAGGTGTTGCAAACCGTATTTCTTTACAATAAGATCAGATTGTGTGCCTTTGCCACTACCTGGGGCACCACAAAGTATAATATTAAGCATAGTTAAAAATATTCTAACGTTCTAAAAGATTGAAGTGTTTCAAGGGTTTTTGACACAAAACGAGTTGCCCTATAGAGCAACTCGTTATATGCCTTGACTACAAATTAGAGAGCCAAACCTTTACCAGCTTTGAACTTAGCTACTTTCTTAGCAGCGATTTCAATCTTAGCGCCAGTTGCAGGGTTAACACCTTGACGAGCAGCTTTCTCTACTACAGAGAAAGTACCGAAACCTACTAATTGTACGCTCTCACCTTTTTGGAGGGCACCAGCGATTGCGTTAACAGTTGCCTCAAGAGCACCTTGTGCTTGAACTTTGGTCAAGCCAGCTTCAGCTGCAATAGCAGCTACGAGATCTGCTTTATTCATACGAATAGATATTTATTTATGGTTAAACTTATTTTCTCTATCGGACTTCCCGAAGATTTGCTGCAAAGATACTACATTTTTCTAATACTACAAACATTTTTGCAAAAAAAAACTCAATTTTCTGCCAAAATCTATATTTTTCTAGATAATAGCATGGTTTTTGTTTGGGTTTTCATGTATTTTTCACTACTTTTGCACAAGAATTTTAATAATTTTTACAAGATATGTTTAGAAACCTTCCACCCGTAACCAAGAACCTGCTTATCATCAATTTTATCGTCTTTTTTGCCGATTACGTATTTGGTAGATATGGAATCGCCTTGACGCACTATCTCGGCTTGCACTATATCACGGCATCTGAGTTCCATTTTTGGCAACCTCTGACATACATGTTCATGCATGCCGATTTCTCGCATATTTTCTTCAATATGTTTGCTGTCTTGATGTTCGGTCCTGCTATTGAGGAACGTTGGGGTAGCCGTCGATTCCTTATCTACTACCTCATCACCGGGCTCGGTGCAGCGCTCATCCAGGAGGGGGTATGGGCATTGCGTCTCCAACCTATCCTGAGCCAAATGGAACCGCTCACAGCAGCATATTTTGCTAACAAAGTAGTCACTATTGGTGCTAGTGGTGCCGTGTTTGGCATTTTGTTGGCATTCGGTTGGTTCTTCCCCGATGTGAGAATGTTCATTCTGTTTATTCCTATTCCAATACGTGCGCGCACGTTAGTAGTGATCTATGCGCTCATAGAACTCTTCACAGGTATTGCACCTACTGCGGGAGATAATGTGGCTCACTTCGCGCACCTAGGAGGTATGATTTTCGGTTGGATACTCATCCTTTGGTGGCGTTTTCGTGGTTGCGACGGCTTTGATGCGCCTGAGTGGCGAATCAAAGAATGGATTCAAGAAAAATGGGCAGCGCTATTCCCTAAGCGCCACCCACGTATCAAACGCGATGAGGATTCCAAAGACTACCGCGACTACCACTACCACGGATCCATTTAACCCTTCACCTCTCGCCTATAACCTATATCCTATAGCTCGCTTGCGAGCGTCCTATAGCCACTCCGTGGCGTCCCATAGCCAAAGGCTAATCCCATCCCACTGTGCCAATCACAGGATAATGATCCGAATAGTTTGCATGGCCTATCTCACACGAGATAGGCTTTAGTTTTCTAGACGTGAAAATATAGTCGATTCTTGCTCGCAGCCACCAATCGTATCGGTAGGTGCTACCATATTTACCCCAACTGCTCTCTGCCCAACAGTCGTGCATACCTAGATTCATGCGCCAATAAACCCATGATATAGGCAGAGAATTAAAATCCCCGATTGCTATCACTGGATACGGCGATTGACGTATGGCTTTGCGCAGAGTACCCACCTGACTGCGACGAAGGCGACTAGCGGACATCAGTTTGTCGCTGAGCCAATTCTCTTGCAAAAGATTCGTAGGAAGTGAGTCAAGACTCAAATCATCCGTCGTAAGTTTAAAACTCTCCAAGTGATTGACTATTAGTCGCAATGTGTCTTTTCCTACCACTACATCACACTGACTACTGATATTACTCTTCGATTCAAAACGGATTGTCTGTTTGTTGATCAAAGGATAGCGCGAGAATACCACATTGCCAAACTGGCGTCTGCTGTTGTACAATTTAAAGTCATAATAGGTATAAGGGTATTGGCTCATTGCCTCGCGTAGTTTGGGAAGAGTGAGGCGGTTCTCGTTTTTATATACGAGCACTTCTTGTAGGCATACGATGTCTGCATCTTGCGCATTGATATAGCGTAGCATCGCCATCTTAGTCGCCATACCTTTATTGATCGCCATTCCTTGTGTGTTATAGGTCATCACACGCAAACTGTGTGCTGTTTGTGGAGCCTTTTTCCACGGCATTTTATGCGATAAGAAAGACCATAGCATCCACCCTATAATCAGCAACAAAGTGATATATAGCGCACGTTTAATCGTCTTCATATCTAGCCTTTTGGTTCTAATGTTACAATCGGAATCAACATCTCTTCTAACGATATTCCACCATGTTGGAAGGTATTGCGATAGAATTGCGCATAGTAGTTGAAGTTATTGGGGTACGCAAAGAAGTCGCTGCCCGAACAGAACATATAGCTACTGCTCACATTGGGCGTAGGCAATCCCACTTGCTTAGGGCGTGTGATTTCAAAACAGTTCTTTGCACTGCAATTCAATGCCTTACCCACCTTGTAGCGCAAGTTCGTATTGGTGTTCTTATCGCCAATGATCTGTACAGGATTGGTCACGCGTGTAGTACCATGATCGGTCGTGAGTACCACTTTATACCCCAAAGAAGCAATCTTCTTGAACATCTCCGCCGTAGGCGAGTGCTTAAACCAACTCAATGTCAAACTGCGATAAGCCGCCTCGTCATTCGCCAACTCACGCATCATCTTGCTGTCAGTACGCGAGTGAGAGAGCATATCTATAAAATTGATAATCGCTATATTCAGCGGGGTCTTCAGTCCCTTAAATTGGCGGGTGATCTTCTCGCAGAAATCGCTCTCATTGATCTTGTAGTAGGTGTAATCGTAGCGCTTGCGATAGCGGTCCAACAGGGTTTGGATCAGTGCTTCCTCATTGTTGTTCTTGCTTTCCTCTTCATCCTCATCTATCCACAAGTTAGGGTACATCTCTTGTATCTGCGCGGGCATCAGGCCTGAGAAGATCGCATTGCGGGCATATTGCGTAGCAGTAGGGAGAATAGATGTATACATCTGCTCTTCTTTGACGCTAAACCACTCCGATAAGAGCGGTTGGATAGTCTTCCATTGATCGTAGCGGAAGTTGTCAATCACAATCATAAACACTTTCTCGCCTGCATCTAGCAATGGAAAGACGATATTCTTCATCAAGTCGTGCGACATCAATGGTCGCTTAGCGTTGGGAGCAAACCAACCCTCATAGTTCTTGCTGATCCACTTGGCAAACTGCTTGTTAGCTTCCTCTCGTTGCATGCGCAGCATTTGGTGCATAGCGGAGTCGATATTGTCCAGTTCGATCTCCCATTTAGTCAAGGTACGCTCGATAGCCATCCACTCTTCAATCGTGCTTGCGGTATCAATCATATAGGTGATGTCCGAGAACTCTTGACGATAGGTGGTGTTGGTGTGTTCCTCTACTATCTCGCGTTGATGAATATGCTTCTTGAGACAGAGGAGAATCTGACTCGGATTGACGGGTTTAATCAGGTAGTCAGCTATTTTTTGTCCGATCGCTTGCTCCATGATGTGTTCTTCTTCGGACTTAGTGATCATCACTACGGGTAGGGTAGGATGTAGCTCTTTGATTTCTTGCAGCACTTCTAGTCCCGATAGTCCAGGCATGTTCTCATCCAGAAATACGATATCAAAACTATCGGTATTACATATGTCTATCGCGTCTTGTCCGCTATTGACTGCGGTGACGTGATAGCCTTTTTCTTCTAGATAAATAATGTAAGGTTTTAGCAGATGAATCTCATCATCCACCCATAGAATTTTGGTTTGGTTCATAGTTTTTCCATTTGTTTATTAGGTTTTGTATATCTTCGGGCCATTGGCTATCAAAGTTCATCTCCTCTCCGGTTCGAGGATGCTTAAATCCCAATGTCTTGGCATGTAACACTTGTCGTGGACAGAGTGCAAAACAGTTTTGGATATACTGTTTGTATTTCTGTGTAGGCACTCCTTTGAGTATCTCCATGCCGCCGTATTTCTCATCAGCAAAAAGCGGATGTCCTATGCTTTTCATATGCACACGTATCTGGTGGGTGCGTCCTGTCTCTAGACGACACTCTACGAGTGTCACATACGGATAACGCTCCAATACGCGCCAATGAGTGATCGCTTCTTTGGCGTTAGGGTTCTCCGCAATATCCCATATGCGATAGATGGTGCGGTCGCGATTATCGCGTGCCAATGCACCCTCTACGGTGCCTGCGTCCTCGCTAAACGTTCCCCATACGAGAGCGTTGTAGGTACGACGGGTTGTGTGCTCAAAAAACTGCATACCCAGATTCGTCTTCGCTTCGGGGGTCTTAGCAATGAGCAGCAGTCCGCTGGTGTCTTTGTCTATGCGATGAACAAGACCGATATTGGGATTATTGATGTCCAATTTCCCTTGAAAATAATACGCTAGGGCATTGAGCAAAGTGTGTTCATAGTTGCCGTGTCCAGGGTGTACTACCATACCTGCGGGTTTGTTGATCACCAACACGTCGTCATCTTCATATACGACGTCTAGTGGGATATTCTCAGGATGAATCGTATAGTCATGTGGCTCGTGGTCCAATAGCACTTGAATCACGTCATAGGGTTTAACCTTGTAGTTACTGCTCACGGGCTTGCCGTTCACCCATATATGCCCAGCATCAGCAGCGTTTTGGATGCGGTTGCGTGAGGTACCTGCCATATGCTGCGTAAGAAATTTATCCACACGCAGTAGCGCTTGACCTTTGTCCACCTCGCATCGCCAACGCTCCCACACTTCGTCTTGTTCTATATTTTGTATATTGTCTTCGTTCATAACCTTTCACCTTTAGCCTCTCGCCTATAACCTATAACCTATAGCCTATAGCCCCTCCGTGGCGTCTCAAAAAAACTCCTCCTCGTCCTCAATATTATCCGCTGTTACGGTCTTTTCTATATCAGTAGAGAGTTTGAAATTGACCGTTGTACCTTCTACAACAACTGTGCCACTAACTGGCTCCTGCGAATATACGATATATTGTTCTTGTGTCTCTTCGGTAGGCTCTACATCATATTCCACTCGTCCCACGCTCAGCGAGTGTCCCATCAGCCACGAACGTGCTTCCGTGAGCGACTTGCCGACGATCGACGGTACGGTCACTTGTTGAATACCAGGACCTTTGCCCACGTGTAGGTTCACCACGGTACCTTCAGGCACTTGCGTGCCTGCTGGGATAGGAGTGTCATCAGTGCGTATATCCAAAACAAGATCTTTGTATGTCGATGGTTCATAGATGATTTCGCCCAGTTCTAGTCCCAATGCCTTGAGGGTGGACTCAGCTTGTCTCAAACTCAAATCGCGCAACTCAGGCATGATGACAGGACGACGAAAACGCGCATTCTGAATCGCATAGACGGTTCTGCCTTGTTTCACTTTCGAACCTGCCTTTGGATTTTGCTCAAGCAGCGTACCAAGAGGTGTTTTCTGCGAGTAGGTAGAGTCTATAATCGCCAATTGAAGTCCCTCGGCGCCTAATGTTATTTGTGCTTCTTCTACATATAACCCAGTGATATCTGGCACGGATATTTCTACTCCGTGGTTCGTGTAATGGCGTAGCCAAAGCAACAAGGCTACAAAACCAACGATTACAATCACTATAGCAATCACCAGATTGAGAACTATTTTTCCTACTTTTGTCTGAAAAAAACGATCTTTTTTTGCCATTTTTGCTATTATTTTGTTAAAAATCTAGAAAATCGTCTGCAAAAGTACAATTTTTTTTGCATATATCCAAAAAATATACTACTTTTGCACCGAATTTGTTAAATATCCGATATGCGATATTAACTATTAATTATTAATTATTAATTATCAAGTCGTATGAAAAAGATTTTGTTGACTGCTGTTGTAGCTGTTGCTCTTGTAGCTTGCTGCTGCAAGAAAGCTGACCAAGGCGAGTGCGCTAAAGAGGCTTGTTGCCCAAAAACTGAGTGTGTAGAGAAATGCTGCAAGGCTGATTCTTGCTGCCAAAAACCTGACTCTTGCTGCAAAGCTGAGTGCCCTAAAGCAGATTCATGCTGCGTGAAGGCTGAGTGCCCAGCTCAAGCTGCTGAGTAATTGAGGCATCTGATATCCAACAAAGGCGTGGTTCTCCCACGCCTTTGTTTTCTCTCAACTCTCAACATGAAACCCTTTCTACTCGCCTTAGGCATCATCTCTGTCGTGCTTGGCACGATAGGTATCTTTGTGCCCGGATTGCCAACAACGCCTTTTGTCTTGTTAGCATCTTGGTGTTTTTACCGTTCATCCTCTCGTTTGCAGACATGGTTGTTGCAATCATTTTTGGGCAAATACATCCGCGAGTACCAGGCCAAGGGTGGTCTCACTACGCGCAAGCGCGTGTACATTATCATATTGATGGCGACGATGGTGGCTATCTCTACTATTTTCTTTATCTCCTCTCTCCCCGTTCGCATTATTGTCTGGTCAGCTGGTCTTATCGGCTGCCTCGTCGTCGGCTTCATCGTACCCAAAGCAAAAGACTAACTCACCTTTCACTTTTCACTTTTCACCTTTCACCTCTCACCTCTCACCTATAGCGCCATTGGCGCGTCCCATAGCCTCGCAGAGGCGTCCTATAGCCGCTCTGCGGCGTCCAATAGGCACTCCGTGCCGTCCCATAGCCTATAGCCTATAGCGCCATTGCCGCGTCCCATAGCCTCGCAGAGGCGTCCTATAGGCGGAACGCCGTCCCGAGCTCCCGTTCCATCTCGTTAAGGCGTTCTCTGATTGCATCTTCGTAACATTTTTCTCTCATATTCAGACTGCGAGCATTGCTGTAGTACTTGGTTTTCATCTCCCAAGTAATCAATTTGTGAACCTCTACAAGATCTTTAGCCATCTGTTTGAGTGAACTATCATCAATATGATAGCGAGGGATATTCAGTCTATTTCGAGCTTCAATCTCAATGTACAATTCTTTGTAGTGACCCTCTGCTATCAAGACAGGGGTCAATATATACGTTGGCTTGAGAGCCTCTAGGTATAAGCTCTTGTCGCAATGGATGCCTAAATTATAAAATAGGGATTTGTATTCAGCCGCTAATTGGGGATCATTGATCCAACTCTTAATGGTCTGTTGGGCGACTAACGTAGCAAGTTCAGGTGTAAGAGATTTGCTATAGAGTTGTTCTAGTAATTCTTGTGTGGCACATGGAGATAGGCCAAGGTTCTCCACCCCGACAGAAAGCAAAGACGTATTTTTCCTAAGCTTGCTGAAGATATCCTCCTATCTAATAAGAAGTTACTAATTCTATTAACAATCTTTGTTACCAATGTGGTTAATTTGTTTTGCACTTATGTATAAACGTTTATTGCTGTCCGACCTGCACAGTTTATACAAGTTTGCAAAGGTTAAAATGGGTTAATAATTAATGATTTTCTAACTTGTTTTTTGCTATTTGGGGGCAAAGCCCAAATTTCTTTGCAAAGGTAGTGATAAATTTCGATAATTGCAAATTTTTACAAAAAAAGTCGCAACTTTTTTACAAGTCGCGACTTTTAGGAGTTCAGGAGTTCAGGGGTCGGGTTATAGCAAGCGCTTTAGCGCGAAGCGTCCTATTGCCAATAGCCCAATTGCAAAGAGCAATCCCGTGCACCACTTATAGATCTTCGGCACATACCGTTCAGGTGGCAGTTGTACCACCTCTTTCTCCACGCGTACATCCACTATAGTATCGCGTTCTATGCGCACGCGCCATCTATCGCGCCACTCCGTGCGTGTGAGATAAACCGTATCTCCTCGCATCATCTCATGGACATAGATGCTATCATGGAGTAGAATGGTGTCAATGCTGGCATTCTTTTGCACGACGTTCACGCTGTCGTTTGATTTCGTAACGGGCATCGAGCGCATGCTGCTGCAACTCGGGTGCACAATAAGCATCGTACAGAGGATAAGGATCAGGCTCGCTGATTTCAATATAAACTTCTTCATTGGGATTTTGATTCATGTAGTTTAACAAATATTCGCGCAGACGGTGGAGGGTCTTCGCAGAAGACAATAACCTTTGTTCTTCCTCCCCTTCTTTTAGGAAGGGATTGGGGCTAGGCTTCTCCCCGACGAGGATACACCCTTCGGTGTGCTCAATGGTGTTTCCCGCATGAATGCGGATACCTGTTCTACGAGCCTCTCTTACATCTTCCCCTTTAGGGCTGGACGTTGGGTTTGTCTTTTCTCCCCTCCCTTTAGGGCAGGGGGTGGGGGTAGGCTTTTTTCTATAGCCTATCACTCCATCAAGAATGGGCAATAGTACTTGCCAGCGTGGGGAGAAGGTGATTCTTAGTCGGTAGAAGCCGGTAGGGATGGCGTAGTCGGTGTTTTCCAGCGTGTCGCAGAACGACTTGCCATCCACATATAACTGCCCAAATAGGGCTTTGCCTTGCGGGGCATTACGGATAAGTTTCAGTAGCATAATGTTATTATTTTTAGTTATGTGCGCTTTGCGCAGGTTACCGCTACGCAGTAGCCATCACCCACGCAAAGCGTGCATTACTTCGCTGAGGGCGACATCACTCGCGATAGCGGTACTTGTAGTCGATACCTCGTCGTAGTACGCCATTTGCATTGACTGACGCTCTGCGTCATTGGGCAAAGGCGACTCCTCCTCTTAAAGTCGAAACCAAGTTTCGCCTTTATTCTTTGTACCGGTATTTATAGTCAATACCGATCAAACTACCGCTGAAAGTGAGTATTTCGCCAAAGGCGATGAGAACAGAGTGATGTATCTCGCCCAATGGTGGGCAGCAGAAGCCCGCTATGAGCAATGTGCCCCCAAAAGAGCACATTGCAATAGCGGTGATGAGTTGGAAGTGTTTCATGGGCTTGATTCCTATTTCCCACGGATCTCACTGATTAGCACTGATTCTTTATATCCGTGATGATCCGTGTAATCGCGGGGTCCCCGATAAGTCTCGTGGACTTATGGGGTGCTTTCGTGGGAGTTGTTTAAGCTTAGCCCTCCCAAGACTGATACACTTCGTTGAAGACATAGCCCCACAAAGTGGTGTACTTGGTTTGTTTGCTGAAGCCGTACTGGTCGCGTTGGATGTACTCTGGGTTGATCAAACGTGCTTGTGCAGCTTGTGCCACTGCCTTGAACTTCTCGCGATTAGCGATTTCAGCGGTGCTTGGTTTGGTGCGGCGTTTGCCGTAGGCGGTGCTGTAGTTTACGCCAGAGGCCGTGCGGTGTGCAAAGCCGATTTTGTGTTTCTTGGAAATCTTGCCGTGGACTGTCTCCACAGGGAATGAATAATCAATTTTTGCCATAATTTTTAGTTTGGATTAAGGAACAAGGAGTAAAGAGCAAAGACGTATTACCTTCGTCTAGTCTAAACACTAAACAGTAGAGAAGCGTCCACTAAACTAATTGATCTTGGCTCTTGGTTCCTTGTTCTTGGTTCATAATTAGAGTTTCGCCATCTCTTGTGCCAGCATATAGCCTTGCAGAGTTTTGTACTTGCGTTGCTTAACAAAGGCCGCTTTATATGCCTGTACCTCTTCGCTAGAGAGTGCTTGTACGTTCGCTTTTGCTTGCGCAAAACGCTCGCGTTGAGCTATTTGTGCTTCGGTCGGAGGGGTGTCATTATCACCGATCTTACCTGTAAATTGGGTGCCATAACGCTCAGCGGCATAGAACTTGGATTTGCTGTGGAACTTTCCCGACATTTTGTCAATGAGTTCCATGGGTTGGAATTTAGACATTCGTGGTAGTTTTTAGGGGTTAAACAAACATTTATTCATCAGACTTTGCGCGCTTTCTGAAATCGAGTACAAAGATACAACAAACCCGCACAGCGTTTCGGGCTTGTGCGGGTTTGAGCAAGAATAACGTAGAATAAACTAGTTTAACCGAGTTTGATCAGGGAGATCAATGCAATACTTTTGGCATAGGTATTGCACCACTTTAGGAGGAAAAAGTCTTGTTGTAGGTGTAATACCATTAGCCTGAAGGAATGCTTGGTCGGTTTTTAACCAGCGTCTAAAAGTGTCAGAGCACACTCCTGCTGCACGTGCTAGTTCGGATTTAGAATATGATTTCATTTTTTGTAGAGTGTAGGGTTTATGGGAAGGGATACCTTCGGTATAGGTTCGGTATCCCTTCGGAAGAGGTGATTTTATATTAAAAGACAATTTTCGTCAATTAAGTCGTCAATTAATGTCAATTCGAGGTTACTCTTTTGTTTTTGCTCTAATGAAATGCAGCTATGCCGCATTTGGAGAGCAAAACAAAACTGATAATGACAGCAAGTGTCAACAAGTATATAAATCCCTAAGAAAATACTGCGAAAGAGAGATCAAACACTTACACCTCTCGATACATCACATTCCACACGTATCCGTAGAGCGATAGGAGTTTCTCGCCTGGAGTAAGTACTTTGCTACACTTCGTGACATAGCGCTTCCAGTGGCGGGTGTACAGTTTGGTGAGAACTGGGTCGTGCAGCACAGACCATGTGGCATTCAACGCTAAGGTGAAACGAACTTGAGGGGTCATGGATTTTTGGTTCTTTGGTTTCATAGTCAATAAATATTTGTAGTTATGTGAAAACATATTTGATTGCGTCACGAGTCACGGCACGACACGGCTGTTTTTGTACTTACGTCCCCGTACGTGCGCGGACGAGTTTAGAAAATTGCTGTGTCGAGCTGTGACGTTTCGTCTTTTAATAATCGTCTTAAAGCTTTTATTTCGTCGTTATCTCTCTGATATACAATCCATCCACGAGCACGACCACTTCCTGCATTTCGAGTCACAGCTCGAAAGCCAGCTTTGCCCAACACCGTACCCAACCTACATAACGCCATTGGTTGCTTGATGTTGCCGTAGGTCACAAGACGTTCGCTAATCTGTGCAGTGGTCATAAACTCGCCTCTGCCTTCCGCAGGTATATCGAATAGAATAGCCAACAGCTGCTCCTCGTTGCTCTCGTCGCGGAAATGCTGATTGTGTTGCTCCAGGACTTCGATCTCGTCGAGGTCAAACCAGTAGCTGAAGAACGGATCTTGTGCCAATGCCCACGCTTGTGCATACATCCGCTCGTAAGGCAAAATCGTAGTAAAGGGACTTTGTATGCTCTCCACCTCAAACGGCAGCCATCGGCGATTGCCGGTGATATCCGTCAAGAAGTCGCGTCTATTGCCGCTGGCGCAGAAAGAGGCTAGTCGCACACGGCGCTCTTTGGTGTAGGCGTATGCTGCACGTTCATTGACGTCGGTGGCGGTGATGATGGACTTGAGTTGGTTGAGTTCACGGCTGTTCATGGAGTCGATCTCGTCTAGGGATATGAGTCCAAACTCGGCAATGCGAAGTCGTTCGTCCTTGTTGAGATCAGAGGAGTTGGCGAGTTTGCAGGCATAGGCACGTAGGTGTGGCGGGATGAGATGTTCTAGCCAAGTGGTCTTGTAGATGCCTTGTTTGCCAATGAGTACAAGTACTTGGTGGTTAACGACTTCGTCTTTCATCCAACTTGCCACCATCGCCACAAACCACTTCTTGAAGCAGGCGCGCCACAATGCGTCAGCATTGCTGCCGCTGGACGCCCCGTTGGGGCTATAGGACGGCGTTCCGCCTATAGGACGCCCACTTTGTGGGCTATGGGACGCTTCGCTATGGGGGGCATTATCCAATGCGCTCTCGCGCACCTTCACCTGAGAGGCGACAAAGTCGATCCAATCAGGCTGATCGGGGGTGAAGGGTGGTAGTGAGAGGATATATTCGCGCAAGGGGTGTACATCGGGTATAAGATCCGATTGCAGGGCAGTCATTACTTCGCGCGAAGTGATATTCATATCGCACTCTTGCGCACAATGGCAGACGATAGAGTTGATGTCGTGTTTGGTCATTTCACGCCATTGTTCTTGCCTCTCGCCTTTCGCCTC
>JAZQTO010000116.1:0-41816 GCA_045630805.1 Paludibacteraceae bacterium | reverse complement strand
GGTAGCGACCACACTCTCTTTGCGTTGACCGATGGTATCGTTACTTTCCAAAAGAAACGTAACAACAAGTCTTACGTATCTATCCAACCTATCGCAGAGGCATAAGAAGGGGTAACCCATAGTCTCGGCAAGAGGAATGGCAAATAAGTTTCTCCTACCGATTGCCTCGGCAGTTGGCAGGAGAAATTTGTTTTTTAATTCTTAACTCAAAATTCTTAATTCAAAATTAAGATGCTTACACTCAAACAAATATACGATAACAAGGCAGCCGTTATCGCTGGCTTGGAGAAAAAACACTTCGCTGCGGCTGCTCAGACCATCGAGCAAGTCATTGCTCTGGACACCGAGCGCAAAGCAGCGCAACAAAAGAAAGATAACGCTTCTGCAGAGATGAACAAGATCTCTAAGTCTATCGGCGCACTCATGGCGCAAGGCAAAAAAGAAGAAGCAGAGGCAGCTAAAGCACAAACAGGTGCTCTCAAACAATCAATCCCAGTGTTTGAGGCAGAGATGGCTAAGGCAGAAGAGGCGCTCACCGCACTTCTCCTCACTATCCCTAACGTACCTTATGACCTCGTGCCAGATGGCGGTAGTGCAGAGGATAACCTCGTCGTGAAAATAGGCAACTGGGCTAACCAACCTATGATCGACCGCCTCGCAGCAGATGGTACCATCGCTATCCGCGATTGGGATACTGCTACCGATGAACAACTAGCAAATGACGACAAACTCCCACACTGGGAATTGGCGAAGAAATACAACCTCATCGATTTTGACCTCGGCGTGAAGATCTCTGGTGCAGGTTTCCCAGTATATGTAGGATTAGGCGCACGCCTACAACGCGCGCTCATCAACTTCTTCCTCGCAGAGGCTAACGCAGCAGGTTACACCGAGATTATGCCTCCTACCGTAGTGAACGAGGCTAGTGGTTATGGTACAGGACAATTGCCTGACAAAGAGGGACAAATGTACCATTGCCAACTCGACAACCTCTATCTCATCCCGACCGCAGAGGTTCCTGTGACCAATATCTACCGCGATGTGATTCTTGAGGAAGCACAACTACCTATCAAGAACTGCGCATATACCCAATGTTTCCGTCGTGAGGCAGGTTCTTATGGTAAGGATGTACGTGGTCTCAACCGTCTTCACGAGTTTAGCAAAGTGGAGATCGTACGCATCGATACCCCTGAGCACTCTGATGCAAGCCACAAGGAGATGCTTGAGCATGTAGAGGGATTGCTCCAAAAACTCGAACTCCCATATCGTATCCTCCGCCTTAGCGGTGGCGATATGTCCTTCACGGCCGCTCTCTGCTACGACTTTGAGGTGTATTCAGAAGCACAACATCGTTGGTTGGAGGTTTCTTCTACATCCAACTTCGACACCTACCAAGCTAACCGTCTGCACTGCCGCTATCGTCGTGCAGAGGACAAGAAAGTGACTTTGGCTCACACCCTCAACGGTTCTGCTTTGGCTCTCCCACGTATTGTGGCAGCTCTCTTGGAGAACAACCAAACACCTGATGGCATCCGCATCCCTAAAGCACTTCAACCATATATGGGTTGTGAGGTGATTAAGTAGGACGCTCGCAGAGCGAGCTATGGGACGCCCTTTGGGCTATGGGCTATGGGTTATAGGCTATGGGTTATAGGTTATAGGTTATAGGCGAGATAACAACAATCGCTCGGTGCATGGCATCGGGCGATTGTTTTGTTAGACTAGAGGAACTAGATACACTAGTACTGCTAGTCCTACTAGATCATCTAGCCCTACTAGCAAAAAAAGAGAGCTCTCATTGAGAACTCTCTTTGTGATTCAGCTGGGGCTCGAACCCAGGACCCCATCCTTAAAAGGGATGTGCTCTACCTGCTGAGCTACTGAATCCCGAAATCGGCTGCAAAGGTACTGCTTTTTTTTGAACTGACCAAATATTTTGACAAAAAAGTGCTAAAAATGTGTATTTTATTGCTGATTTCAAATAAATTGCTTAACTTTGCACCGTTTAGGCGTTTATTATTACTCGCCTCTACACCTTACACCATACACTTTACACTAAAATGGACATACAATTGACATATCATCGTCGTCACACGACGACCACTAAAGTAGGAAACCTAGAGATAGGTAGCGAGCATCCTGTTCGTGTTCAAACTATGGCTAATACCTCTACCAACGACATTGATGGTAGCGTGGCTCAAGCCAATCGTTGTTTTGCTGCAGGTGCTGAACTTCTGCGCTACACCACCCAAGGTATGCGTGAGGTAGAATCCCTTGCGCAGATACGTAAAGCGGTTCAGGAGTTCAGTAGTTCGGGAGTAACTCCTCTGGTGGCAGATGTGCACTTCCAATCAGATGTGGCAGATGCAGCGGCAAAAGTAGTGGAGAAAGTACGTATCAATCCCGGCAACTATATTGATCCAGCTCGCAAGTTCAAGCAGATAGATTATACCGATGAGGAGTATCAAACCGAATTGGAGCGCTTGCGCAACCGGTTTGTCCAATTGCTAGATATCTGCAAGGAGCACAAGACAGCCCTACGTATTGGTGTGAACCACGGCAGTCTAAGCGACCGCATCATGTCGCGCTATGGCGATACCCCAGAAGGTATGGTGGAGAGTTGTATGGAGTTTCTGCGTGTAGCTGTAGCGGAAGACTTCAAGGATATTGTCCTCTCTATCAAAGCGAGCAATACCCGCGTCATGGTTACTACTGTACGTCTATTGGTATGGCAAATGGCAGAAGAGAATATGGCATTCCCTCTTCACTTAGGCGTTACGGAAGCGGGTGAAGGAGAAGATGGTCGTGTCAAATCTGCAGTGGGAATTGGAGCGCTATTGGCCGATGGAATAGGCGATACTATTCGTGTAAGTCTGAGCGAAGCACCTGAAAAAGAACTGCCAGTAGCCAAAGCCCTAGTGGATTATTTTGCCAACGAGCAGCAGAGTATTCGTTACGCACCAACCACCCAAGTGAAAGTGGAAGGCAGTACTGTATATTACTCCAACGAAGATACCGATTGGGCTACTTTCCAACTCCATGCAGCCGCCGAATGTGGACGACTGCTATGGGATTACAACTGCACCGAACTCATACTCAACAACGAGCACTTTGCAGCAGATGACCTCATTCGTCTAAGCAAAGACATCCTCCAAGCCGCACGCGTGCGTATGTACAAAACGGAGTATATTTCCTGCCCTGGTTGTGGCCGCACCTTGTTTGATCTAGAACAAACCATCGCCGAGGTCAAAGCAGCCACGGCTCATCTGCAAGGACTCAAGATAGGTATCATGGGATGTATCGTCAATGGACCTGGCGAGATGGCGGATGCCGACTATGGTTATGTGGGAGCAGGACGAGGCAAAGTGAGCCTCTACAAGGGCAAGGAATGTGTCCTCAAGAACATCCCTCAAGAACAAGCCGTAGAGCAGCTGCTAGAGTTAATAAAAAAAGAGAGCGTGTAGCTCTCTTTTTTTTATGCTAGTTATGCTAGTTATACTAGTTGTACTAGTTCCTCAAGGGTGACTAGTTGTTGTTCGCCCGTGGTCATGTTCTTGAGCATCACTTTGCCTGCTGCCATCTCATCTCCACCTACGATAGCCACAAAAGGAATCTTCTTGGCATCGGCATAGCCCATTTGCTTTTTCATTTTGGTAGGCTCTGGATAAACCTCTACGCTAAAGCCTTTCTCGCGCAGTACCTTCGCCCAACTTAGTGAGTAAAGCAGTTCCTGCTCGCCGAAAGTAGCAAAGAGCACTTGAGTGGTAGATTGCAAGTTCTCTGGGTAGAGATTAAGTTCTGCCAATACGTCATATATGCGGTCTGCACCAAAAGAAATACCTACACCCGATACGCCTGGCATACCGAAAATACCCGTGAGATTGTCGTATCGTCCACCACCAGTAATACTACCAATTTGGACATCCAACGCCTTCACCTCAAAGATAGCACCTGTATAGTAGTTTAATCCACGAGCAAGACACAAGTCTAACTCTAATTGCAATCCTGTTGGTTCAAATGTAGCCAAATCGCCATCTTGTGTACTTTGGGCGTAGAGCGCAAAGATAGTGCGAAGCTCCTCAATACCTTTAAGACCAGTCTCGGAGGTGGCAAGCACCTGAGCTAGTTGGTCAAGCTTTTCGCTATTGGTGCCATTGAGGTTGAGGATGGGTTGAAGTGCCTCTACCGCCTCAGTAGGAAGACCTTTTTCAAGCAACTCCTTGTTGACATTATCGATGCCAATCTTATCCAATTTGTCAATAGCAACGGTGATGTCTATAATGCGCTCTGGTTGACCGATGACTTCGGCTATACCAGCAAGGATCTTGCGGTTGTTGATGTGTAGGCATACACGAATACCTAGGCGGCGATATACCTCTGCCACGATTTGGATAAGCTCTACTTCGCTGAGCAAAGAGTTGGTACCCACAACGTCCACATCGCATTGGTAAAACTCGCGGTAGCGACCTTTTTGTGGACGGTCAGCACGCCATACAGGTTGGATCTGGTAGCGCTTGAATGGGAATTGTATCTCGTCACGGTGTTGCACCACAAAGCGTGCAAAAGGAACGGTCAAGTCATAGCGGAGGCCTTTTTCGCTCACTTTGGTAGTTAGCGCTCCAATAGTGGCGTTATCCAATGCCTCGTGGCTGATGGCAGATTTCCAATCACCTGAGTTGAGGATCTTGAAGAGCAACTTGTCGCCTTCTTCGCCATATTTACCCATTAGGGTGGAGAGATTTTCCATCGCTGGAGTCTCTATCTGTTGGAAACCATAGAGCGAGAAAACGGCCTTGATGGTATCAAAAATGTAATTGCGACGCGCCATCTCTAATGGAGAGAAGTCACGCGTGCCTTTGGGAATACTAGGTTTTTGTGCCATATGTTTATGTTTTAAAAGTTCTAGTTAATCTAGTAGGACTAGTAGGGCTAGTGCTGCTAGTGAAATAGTGCGTTGTAGATGATGTTTGTGGCGCCAGATTCGCTTTGTACATATTGCGCAGCGCGTTCACCCATCATCTCTTGGGTGGCAAATGCCGTGTCTAATGCATTGGCAAACTCCTTGTAGTTGCTCACGGACAATGCTGCTTGCGCTTGTAGGAGTCCTTGGGCCTCACGGAACTTCTGCCATTTAGGACCAAAAATAACAGGTATGCCATATACAGCCGCCTCGAGGGTGTTGTGGATACTTAATCCAAATCCTCCACCAATATATGCCACATGTCCATAGCGGTAAATAGATGAGAGAGTGCCAATCGTGTCCACGACCAATACGCGGCATTTATCGATATTGAGTGGAGTAGCCTCTGTATAGCGGATGTAGCGACCCTCTAACAATTGAAAGATTTGGTGCAAGTGTGAAGGATTGATTTCGTGAGGAACGAGCACTAGCTTGATATCCTCGTGCTCCGCAAGGTAACGCGCTAGGAACTGTTCGTCCTTAGGCCAAGTGCTTCCTGCGATAAGTACTTTGTTCGCTTCTGTAGTGAATCCTTCTAACACAGGTAACTGTTGTTGTTGGTTTTTGATCTCAATAACGCGGTCAAAGCGTGTGTCGCCAGCGATGGTTACAGAGTGAATATTGTATTTCGCCAATAATTGTTGCGAATCAAGATCTTGCACAAAAATGTGGCTAAAACAAGACAATAGGCGACGATAGCCCCATCCCCATGGCTGGAAGAATAATTGATTAGGACGGAAGATAGCTGAGATGAGATAAGTAGGGATGTTGTGCTTCTTGAGTTGTTTGAGGTAAGAAGGCCAAAACTCGTACTTTACAAAAATAGCCATCTCAAGGGGTAGGGTTTTAACCCACTTTTTTGCATTACGCACGGTGGCAAAAGGCAAATAGAGTACTTTGTCCACCATCGGATAGTCCTTGCGTGCTTCGTATCCGGAAGGAGAGAAGAAGGTGAGCAGTATCTTGCGTGTGGGTTGCTCCTCGCGCAATCGCTCGAGGATAGGACGTACTTGCTCAAACTCGCCCACAGATGCCACATGTATCCATATGACTTTGTGCCCATTGAGGGTGTCGCACCATTGTTGTGCATGGCTCAGAGCGTGCTTTTGTCCACGCACAAGCGCTTTGGCCTTGCGATGACCAAAGAGTGCTCCTAGACGTACTATCCAAAAATATATATTCATTATTTTGCTATTGCCGATTAAACAAAGTGCAAAGGTACAAAAAAAAATGGATATGCGCAAGAAAAACTTGTTTTTATTGCCATAGTCTACATTTTTTTACGTAGCTTTGAGGATAAGGTGACCTCGAAGTACAAAAAAATGCACATACGCAAGTTTTTAGGCTTGGATGTGCATTTTGTAGATCAAAAAGTTTGCTTTATGCTTATTTCTCCATTGCTCCTGCAATGGAAATAGCTATTTCTGCCATTTCTTCGGCAGGTAATGTCATCTTAGGATTGGAGAATGACATGTCGCCTTCTTGGTTGATAGGTATCAAGTGCATATGCACATGAGGAACTTCTAAACCAATAACAGCAACGCCTACGCGTTTGCAGTTGGTTGCAGCTTTGATGCCTTGTGCCACTTGCTTGGAGAATACCAACATCTCACTGAGGATGTCCTCGTCAAGATCAAAGATATAATCTGCCTCTGGCTCTGCTAGTTTAGGTACAACCAAGGTATGACCTTTTTGTAGCGGATTAATATCCAAAAAAGCGTAGAACTTATCGTTTTCTGCCACTTTGTAACTAGGTATTTCTCCCTTGATGATGCGTGTAAAAATAGTCATAAAGCAATATGGATTATAAACTGATTTCCAATATCTTAAATTGCAATTTGCCAGCAGGAACAACTACTTCGGCAATATCACCCACTTTCTTACCAAGCAATCCTTTGGCGATAGGAGTAGTGGTGGCCAATTTACCCTCTGCTACGTTCGCTTCGCCCTCCGTTACCAATTGATACATTTTCTCTTGGTTGGTCTTGAGGTTGAGGACCTTAACTTTGGTTAAGATTTGTACTTCCTCTGTGCTGATGGATGTTTCGTCAATGATGCGTGCATCCATGATTTTTGCTTTGATGAGCGCAATTTTGCTCTCCAATTGTCCTTGCTCCTCTTTGGCAGCATCGTATTCAGCGTTTTCGCTCAAGTCGCCTTTGTCACGGGCTTCCGCAATAGCAGCGATCACACGAGGACGCTCTACGGTCTCCAAAAGGTGGAGTTCTTCTTTAAGTTTCTGCAGTCCTTCTGCAGTCATGTAAGTTGTAGCCATATATAATTTTAATATTTTCGGTTAAAAATTTCGTTTGCAATAAATGCTTTGCGCGCTTCTTCTATATCTGTCAAATCAGGCGCAAGATTGTTGTTGTCGTTGTTCATGGTGTTGTTGAGTTAGTAGTGCTAGTAGTGCTAGTTGTACTAGTAGTGCTAGTAAACCTAGTAAATAATATGTTTATATATAATTTAACCATCCCTTTGAGGATGGATTCAATGCGTTTTTTTTCGGGTTATTTTAAGAAACAACGAGAAACTTCCCAGCCTCTCGTTGCCATTAAACCTAAACCTTAACTATGAAAATTTATTGTTTTCGAGTGCAAAGGTACTGCTTTTTTCTTAATCGTGCAAATTTTTTGCGAAAAAAAGTGCATTTTTATTGAAAAAAAGCAATTATTCTGCAATTTCTCCCTTAAGCGTAGCTGCACTTGCCTCTAAAATGCGTACTTTAATGAGTTCTCCGATATGTCTTCCTTGTCGTGGGAAGATGACTGTTTTGTACTGACTAGTGCGTCCGTACATGTCTTCCTTGCTGCGTTTGGAGTATCCCTCCACGAGTACCTCTACCGTCTTACCTATTTCGCGTTGATTACACTCTAAGGAGAGTTGGGTTTGGAGTGCGATAATCTCGTTGAGTCGTCTCACTTTCTCTTCCTCGCTGATGTTATCTGGTAAGTGTTTCTGCGCGTGTGTGCCTGGGCGCTCGCTATACTTAAACATAAAAGCGGAGTCAAATCCCACTTCTCGCATAAGTGAGAGCGTCTCTTGATGTTCCTCAATCGTCTCGCTATGGAATCCACAGAAGACATCCGTACTGATCGCTGCATCTGGAAGAATACGGCGGATAGCGGCTATTCGATCCAGATACCACTCGCGTGTGTACTTGCGGTTCATGAGTTTAAGAATACGGTTGGATCCACTTTGTACAGGCAGGTGTATGAATTTGCATAAATTGCTATGTTGGGCGATGACTTGGAGTGTCTCGTCGGACATGTCTTTTGGGTGAGATGTCGTAAATCGAATACGCATATCAGGCACCAGTTGAGCGATGGTGCGGAGGAGTTCTGGGAAGTTGACTGTATGCTCATTGCCTGCGTCATCTATACTAGTATACCGATAGGAGTTGACGTTTTGTCCCAGTAGTGTAACTTCCTTATAACCTTTGCTTTGTAAATCTAGTACTTCGTTCTTAATGCTTTCTACATCGCGACTTCTTTCGCGACCGCGGGTGTAGGGGACTACGCAATATGAGCAGAAATTATTGCAGCCGCGCATAATGCTCACGAAACCAGATATTTGTTTACCAATACGTGCTGGCATAACTTCGCGATAGGTCTCTGTGGTGCTAAGTTCAATATTGACAGCAGAATGCCCTTGTTCGCATTGTGCGAGAAGGTTAGGGATGTCCATATAGGCATCAGGTCCGGCGACGAAGTCAACCCCCAAATCGCGTACCAATTTTTCGCCCATACGCTCTGCCATACATCCAATGACTCCGATGGTGCGAGTATCTTTTTTACGATTGCGACCGCCTCGTAGTTCTTGTAGGCGGTGTTGAACTTTCTGCTCCGCATTATCGCGAATAGAGCAGGTGTTGAGGATGATGATTTCAGCCTCCTCTATATGGTCCGTGATTTCGCAGTCCGTGGTTTGCATAATAGCTGCTACCACCTCGCTATCTGCTACGTTCATCTGGCAACCGTATGTCTCTATGTAAAATTTCTTCATATTGCTCTCTAATCAGGTATACTCCTATTTGCGTGCAAAGGTATGTTTTTTTTCAAACATAAACAAATAATATTATTCGATTTTTGACTAAAATATGAATTATGTTGATTTTTTATGAAATAAAAACAAAATAGTTGCGTATGTAAAAAAAAAGTATTACCTTTGCGGACTAGAATTTAGTAATTATAGATAAAATTGAATGATATGTTAAGAAAGTGTTACTTGTTGCTGCTTCTAATAGTAGCATTCATGGCTTCGTGCGTTTCTCCCAAGCAGTTGGCGTATTTCCGCCCCGTAACTGCAGAGAGTGCAGAGGAAATTAATAAATATCTCGAGGCTCAACCAGAGCCACGTGTGAAGGTGAATGATGCGTTGGTAATTATCGTGTCCGCATTGGATCCAGAGGCTGTTGTTCCTTATAACTTGCCTCACGTTAATTACGCTACCCCTACTAGTGCAACTATCCCAACTACTCCTTCTTTCCAATACTATACTGTGGATGGTAATGGTGAGATTAATTTCCCTGTTTTGGGTAAGCTGAAAGTGGTGGATATGACCCAGTCTGAGGTGATCAATATGTTGCAGGAGAAACTGAGTGGACAAATCGTAGATCCTATCGTAACTATGCGATTTTTGAATGCTCGTGTTACCGTACTGGGCGAGGTAAGGAATCCAGGTACATATTACCTGAACAATGGTCGTATCTCTATCCTAGAGGCATTGGGTATGGCAGGTGATCTGACCCAATATGGTCGTCGTGACAATGTGTTGATTACTCGCGAAAATAATGGCAAATTGGAGTTTGCGCGTTTGGACTTGCGTGGTGATGAGGTCTTTAAGTCTCCTTACTTCTACTTGCAGCAAAATGATGTGGTAATGGTAGAGCCTAACCAAGCTCGTACCACTAGCAACCAATCCATTGGTTTGTGGTTGAGTTTGGTAGGTACACTCTCTAGTGCAACAACCGTAGTTGTGTCTGTGTTGTCTGCTACAAAATAAATAAAGTGTATATTGAAAAATAAATAGTATGTCACAAAAAGAACAAGAAATTGATATCCGTGCGTGGATAATTCGTATTTTGAAAAACTGGTACTGGTTTGTACTCAGTTGTGCTGTTTTTGGTGCAATAGGTCTATATACTTATTTTTCCACCACCAAGAAGTATGTGGTGGATGCTAGTATCATGCTGCGTAGTGATGATGAGGCGTTGCCAAAATTTGAATTGGTGACCTCTATGATGGGCATGGGTGGAACCAAATCCACAGAGGACGAGGTGGAATTACTCACCTCGCGTGATATCTTAGGTCCCGTCGTTAAAGAACTTGACTTGCAAACCGAGTATCGCAAATATGATGCATTGAAATGGGTGGGACAATATCCTACGCACGATTTGACAGTGGTGTATCCTCCTGTTTATACAGATACTGTCACACGAGGTGTAAACATTGATGTCAAAGTACGCAAGAATGACTATGTGGTGAAAGTAAAATATGGTCGTTGGACTCGTAGCCGTCATAAAGTAAAAGATTTGACCACTCCTTTTGAGACGTGTATTGGTATGCTATCATTTGCTATCAATAATCCAGAGGAAGTAGAGGTGGGTGATAAGTATCATATGCATACTCTCCCTATGTTGCCATTGATCGGTTCTTATAAGAAGAATGTAATTGCTGCACCTGTGCGCAAGGAATCTAATATCATAACCATATCTACTACTACGGATATGCCTACACGTGGACGTGATTTTATCCGTAAACAAATAGAATACTACAATATGGATGCGGTATTGGATAAGAATATTATGGCGAGTAACACGGCTGCTTTTATTGAAGAGCGCTTGCGTCTCATTGAGCAAGAATTGGCAGTGGCTGAAAAGGATGTGGCTCAATATAAACAACGCTATGATATTGTGGACCTAGAATCAGAAGCTATATTGGCATTGCAAGAAGGCGCTGAATACAAAAAACAAGTAGCTGAGATAGAGACTCAATTGAATTTGGTAGGTTATATTGCGGAATATGTGTCCGATGAAACCAAGAAGAACAATCTTATTCCAGCTAATATAGGTGTTGAAGATATTGCACTTATTTCCTTGATTAGCGAGTATAATCAATTGATGTTGGATCGCATGCGCGTGCGCCGTACGGCTAGTGATAGCAACCCTGTGCTGAATCAGATGGAATCGCAATTGACAGCCATGCGTGAGAATATTATCACCACTATATCATCGCTTACTAGCACTTTGACTATCGCTAAGCAAGATATTGAGAAACGTCAAGGCACGATTAATACTCAACGCAATAACCTACCTGATCAAGAGCAAGAATTCATAGAGGTTATGCGTAACAAGGTGCTCAAAGAGGAATTGTACCTCTTCTTGTATAAACAACGCGAAGAGAATGCTTTGACTTTGGCTTCTACTGTTACTCCTGCTAAAGTGGTGAATACTCCTCAAATGAATCCAACTCCAGTGGCGCCACGATTGTCAATCATAGGAATATTCTGCTTGATATTAGGTGTGATGCTTCCATTGGCGGTAATGATTATGTATGACATCATGAATAACCGTATATCAGACGACGCAAGGGAGTTAGAGAGAAGATTGAAGATCCCATTGGGAGGTTCATTGGTCAAGAACCACCATGGTGGACATATTGCTGTACGTGAGGGTGAAAATTCTGTTTCTGCCGAATTGTTCCGTACGTTGCGTACCAACCTTCGATTTATGCAACCTAAGGATGTGAAATGCCCAGTTCTCTTGGTGACATCTAGTGTCAATGGTGAAGGAAAATCCTATGTGGCAACCAATTTGGCAATTTCGTTGACATTATTGGGCAAACGTGTGGCACTTGTAGGATTGGATATTCGCAAACCTATGTTGTCAACTTATATGAATTTACCTAGTCAGGGATGTTTGACTACTTACGTCGCAGAGGATGCATATACTATGGAGGATTTGATCGTGCCATCTGGTATCGCTAATTTGGATGTTCTTCCTTCTGGTGTAGTACCTCCTAATCCTAGTGAGTTGTTGCAAAGCGAAAAATTGGATCAACTCTTTGTAGAACTTCGTCAAAACTATGATTATGTGATTGTTGATTCAGCGCCTGTTGCATTGGTGGGTGATTCATATTTGCTTCATCGCTTAGTAGATATGACCATTTTTGTTACTCGTGCTAATTATACAGCATATGACCTTATTGAGTTTATTAACCAAACCCATATGCAACAACGCTTGCCTAAGATGGTAGCGGTGCTCAATGGCGTGGATGCTAAGAAAATTGGTTATGGTTATGGCTACGGGTATGGTAGTGCTATCAGGAATAAGAAATAATCAAGTCTTTTGAATATGGGTTGAGAGTAGTCTGTTTAGTGGATAAACATACTGCTCTCAATCGTAATCTATACACCTTATAAAACCTGTCCCCTATGATACTATGCATTGCCGAAAAACCGTCAGTAGGACGTGATATTGCTCGTGTGCTGGGTGCTAACACCCAGCGTGATGGTTTTATGGAAGGCAATGGCTACTGTGTATCTTGGACTTTTGGACACCTGTGTGCTCTACTAGATCCGCACGAGTACAATGACCAATGGAAAGGATGGAACATGTCATCCCTGCCTATGGTACCCGCGCGTTTTGGTATCAAGGTGAGCGATGACAAAGGGATTCTCAAACAGTTTAATACCATCAAGGATCTCATATCCAAGGCCGAAATGGTCATTAACTGCGGTGATGCGGGGCAAGAAGGAGAGTTGATCCAACGTTGGGTATATCAAAAAGCAGGTTGCAAAGTGCCTGTCAAACGTCTATGGATATCTTCTCTGACCGAAGATGCTATCCGCGAAGGCTTTGCCAATCTTAAGGACCAAAGTCATTACCAACACCTCTACGAAGCAGGTATGATGCGTGCCATAGGCGATTGGCTATTGGGTATGAATGCTACGCGTGCATATACTTTACGCTATGCTAAAGGAGTGGGTAAGGATCGTCAAGTGCTCAGTATTGGTCGTGTACAAACACCCACGCTGGCGCTTATCGTCAAGCGGCAGCATGAGATAGAGAACTTCGTTCCACGTACCTATTGGGAACTCAAAACGATTTACCGCGATACCACTTTTTCGGCGCAACTCCCAGTGGAGGAAGATGAGTATGCCATCACATCCCTCGAACAAGGACAGAAACTGGTGGACTCCATCAAAGACCTCCCACTAGAGATAACCTCTGTAGAGAAAAAGAAAGGCATGGAGTATGCCCCACGCCTCTTTGATTTGACCTCTCTGCAAGTGGAGTGCAACAAACGCTACGGATTATCGGCGGACGATACACTCAAGATTATCCAAAGTCTATACGAGAAACATGTCACCACTTATCCTCGTGTAGATACCACTTTCCTTAGCGATGATATCTATCCCAAGGTGCCTGCCACTCTGCAAGGTATCCAAGAGTTCTTCCCTCAAGTTGCTCCTCTGCTCCCACTCAAGGCGGATGGCGGCAAAGGGCCAGGTAGTCTGCCTAAGTCTAAGAAAGTGTTTGACAATAGCAAGGTAACCGACCACCATGCTATCATCCCTACGGGACAAAAACCCAATAACTTGACTGACCTCGAGCGCAAAGTCTATGATATGGTAGCTCTCCGCTTTATAGCGGCATTCTATCCTCCTTGCCAAGTAGCGAACACTACCGTGTTGGCGCAAGCGGGTGCAGTGCCATTCAAGGTCACTGGTCGCGAAATTATCGAACAAGGCTGGAGAGAGGTGTTTGCTGCGCCAATAGCCAATAGCTCGCAAGGCGAGCGTCCTATAGGCGGAACGCCGTCCGAAAACGAAAGTGAAACTGAACCGTCTGAACAAAAGGCTTTGCCTTCTTTCAAGAAAGGCGAATCAGGTCCTCACGAACCACTACTCCAAGAAAAAACAACTACGCCGCCTAAATATTACACCGAAGCTACGCTACTACGTGCCATGGAAACGGCAGGTAAGACTGTGGATAACGAGGAGTTGCGTGATGCCATGAAAGAGAATGGTATAGGACGTCCAAGTACACGTGCGGCGATTATAGAGAAACTATTCCAACGCAAGTATATCGTTCGTGAAAAGAAGAATATCAAAGCCACTGAAGTCGGTATCAATCTGATACATACTATCATTTCTCCATTGCTTAAATCTGCTGAATTGACTGGTTTGTGGGAGAAGAAACTCCGTGAAATCGAGCGTGGGGACTTCCAAGCGCAACAGTTCTTGGATGAACTCAAGCAGATGACCGCAGAGGTTGTCCGTGAGGTGAAATCTGATAAGTCGGGTATGCGTTGCCCTATCTGTGGTAAAGGAATGATTATCCGTGGTCGTACTCGTTATGGCTGCTCCCGCTGGAGAGAAGGATGTACCTACGCCGAACAATTCTAGTAGAAAACTAGTAAGGCTAGTTGTGCTAGTTGAACTAGTAAATTTTTAGGATTTTGTTGAGCAGATATGCTCTATGACCATAGCAGCTAAGGTCATACCAAAGACACCTACTACTGGGGCTATAGTGCCTTGGTTGCCTGCTATCTCTTCAGAATAGACGCATTGAATCTTTGAGGCTGGCAGTAACTTCTCCTTTTTTATACGCGTACGCAACGCGCGTGCGAGAGGACAGCCTTGCACTTTCCAAAATTCTGCGGTGCGGATAGTTAGTGGGTTGAGTTTGCGACCTGCTCCCATACTAGAGAAAACCTTACAACCTGCGTGGGTAGCATTGTAGAGCAAGAGTGCTTTGCAGTCCACCATATCAATTGCATCTATAACAATATCATACTGTGCTAGGTTAAAACTAGCTGCTGTGTCTGCATTATATTGGAGTTCAATAGTTTGCACATCGGCTTCAGGACAAATAGAAAGCAGTCGCTTTTGCATCTCTATCACCTTGCTTTGTCCGATATTGTCGTGTGTAGCTACCACTTGACGATTGAGATTGGTACGATCTACTACATCAAAATCCACAAGGGTCAAGTGCCCTATACCTGTGCGAAGCAAACTCTCCGCACACCATCCGCCTACACCACCTACGCCGAAAATAATTACACGCGCCTCTTGCAAAGCACGAAAACCATCAGAACCTATGAGTTGAGTTGTTCTTGTAAACATAGTCTGAGATGATAGTTTATAGGTTAAAGCTACGAACAATGGCTAAAGCTACGTTGATGCCATCTAATGCACATGAAGTAATACCTCCAGCGTAACCTGCACCTTCACCACATGGGTATAGTCCTGGAGTAGAAACGGACTGCAATGTGTCTGGGTTGCGAGGGATACGCACAGCACTACTGCTGCGGCTCTCGACACCCAAGATAACTGCATCGTTGGTCAAGAAACCACGATACTTGCGGTCGAAATCGCGGAAGCCCTGTTGCAAGCGTTTGCCAATATGTGCAGGTAGCCATTCATCCAATCGACTAGATACCATGCCTGGTAGATAACTACATGCAGGCAAAGTCTTACTTGTTTTGCCCTCTACGAAATCTCGTAAGCGTTGAGCAGGAGCCATAGAAGGCTCTCCTCCGTGTTCATATGCCAATTGCTCCAAATATTGCTGAAAAGCCAGACCTTTCAGTTTACACTCCTGAACTCCTGAACTCCTGAACTCCTGAACTCCTGAACCCCTCAACTCCTGAACTACACCAACTAGGTCCTCCGGACGAATCTCCACCACCATACCTGAATTGGCAAAAGGAGAATTGCGATGGCTAGCTGACATGCCATTGACCACGCAACTATTTAATGCGCTACCCGCAGGGACGATATGTCCGCCAGGGCACATGCAGAAGGAATAGACACCCCGACCTTGTACCTGTGTTACCAATGAGTAAGACGCATTGCCAAGTAGTTTGACCAATTCTGGCGATGGGTCGTGGTACATCAGTCGGTTGATCAAATCCTGCGGATGCTCTGCCCGCACGCCCATAGCAAACCCTTTATCCTCTAGCAATACGCCCTCGTCCATCAACATCTGATAGGTGTCATGAGCGGAGTGACCGATAGCAAGGATCGTTGGGTTATTAGGTGATAGGGCACCCCCAAAATCAGCAGATTTTTCGGGGACCCCGCTGGCAAAAGGCGAAAGGCTAGAGATGCAGGTGCCAAAATGTATTTCTCCGCCATGCTCAATAATGCACTCGCGCATGGCACGGATGATACTAGGCAGTTTATCGCTACCGATATGGGCATGTGCCTCATAGAGGATATTATCTTTCGCCCCAAAATGATGGAAGAGCTCCATCACGCGTTGCATATTACCCCGTTTCTTGCTGCGGGAGTAGAGTTTGCCGTCAGAAAAAGTTCCTGCGCCACCTTCGCCAAAGCAATAGTTGGACTCGGTGTTAAGTCCTTGGTTGCGGTTGAGCGTAGCGATATCTTTCTTACGCTCAGCTACGTCTTTTCCTCGTTCGTAGATGATAGGTTTGATGCCGTGCTCAATGAGAGTCAAGGCCGCAAACAAACCCGCAGGCCCCGCTCCGATAATATTGACACTGCGCTCGGCATCGTGTACATCTTGGAATACAGGCGTTTCGTAGAGTGGAATAGGCGCTTCCCTCTCAATCAACCGATCATTCTCATCGGTGAGCAGGGTGAGGTTAACCTTGAGTTGTTTCTGACGTGCATCTACAGAACGCTTCACGACACGGAACTTCTGCTCCATGCCGTGTGCTTTCTCAGGGGTTAATATGAGAGTTTGGGAATTCAATCTTATTTCTTGAGAGCTGCCATAAGCTTCTCTTCGATTTCGGCAGCAAGTTCTGGGTTGTCCATCAGCACTTTCTTAGCACCGTCGCGACCTTGAGCAAGCTTATTACCGTCGTAGCTATACCATGAGCCTGCTTTAGATAAGATGCCGTGCTCAACACCCAAATCCACTAGTTCACCTGCGCGAGAGATACCCTCGTTGAACATCAAGTCGAACTCCGCTTTCTTGAATGGAGGAGCCACTTTGTTCTTAATGACTTTCACACGCACTTGGTTACCGAGGATCTCATCTCCCTCTTTGATCGCTGTACCCTTGCGAATATCGATACGCACAGAAGCGTAGAACTTCAACGCGTTACCACCAGTAGTTGTTTCTGGGCTGCCAAACATCACACCGATCTTTTCACGCAATTGGTTGATGAAGATACAAGTGGTTTGGGTCTTGTTGATGGTAGCGGTGAGTTTGCGGAGCGCTTGTGACATCAATCGCGCTTGCAATCCCACACGGTTGTCACCCATATCGCCTTCAATCTCGGCTTTAGGGGTCAAGGCTGCCACAGAGTCAATCACCACAAGATCCACCGCCGCACTGCGGATCAACTCATCTGCGATATCTAGGGCTTGCTCGCCACAGTCAGGTTGAGCAATCAGCAAGTTGTCAGTATCTACACCCAATTTCTCTGCATAGAAACGGTCAAACGCGTGCTCAGCATCGATGATAGCAGCGATACCGCCTTGCTTTTGTACCTCTGCCATTGCGTGAATAGCAAGGGTAGTCTTACCAGAAGACTCTGGACCGTAGATCTCAATGACACGACCACGTGGATAACCACCCACACCAAGTGCAACATTCAAACCTACAGAACCAGTAGGAATTACTGGTATATCTTCGATTTTGTCATCGCCTAGTTTCATGATGGCGCCTTTGCCAAAATCTTTATCAATTTTTGCCATTGCCAATTGCAAGGCTTTTAGCTTCTCAGGAGAAGGCATTTTCTTTTCTTCTGCCATAATCTTATAATGTTTTAAAAGTTCTAAAGTTTTAATGGTTTTATTTTATGGGTGCAAAGTTACATATTTTTTTGCATATGTGCAAATGTGTTTGATATTTTATGGAAGTTTATGCGTTTTGCTCAAAAAAATGTGCAAGTTTATCCATACAAAATACAATGACAGTTGCCGAAGCGATGCTGATGATTAGGGTCAAAAAAGTGTTCATAAAGAGTAAGTTTTAGTAGTTAAACATGTTGTTTTTTGTAATTTGCTGCAAAATTACTGCGTCAAACTGCTAAAACTTGTCAGTGTGAAGAAAAAAATGCAAAAAAAATGCAAATTTATGCAAGACTAGGACATAAAACTGTCAATTACGGGTTCATAACGGGTTCATGACGGGTGCATAAGCAACCTTCACTATGTGATTAGTATGAGATTACTATGAGATTCAACTAGCGATACTTACTTTCTTGTGTATCATCTAGAATACTTAGATAACTCTCGTAGCGAGAAAGAGCGATCCCGCCCTTGGCTACAGCTTGATAGACTGCACAACCAGGTTCGCCCGTGTGTAGGCAGTTGGAGTAACGACAGTCGTGACTGACATGGAAAATGTCGCGGAAATAGTGGCTAATCTCCTCCTTTTCTACATCCAACAATCCAAAGCCCTTAATACCTGGAGTGTCTATGACCCAGGAATGAGATTGTTCAGATTCATCTCCTGAACTCCTGAACTCCTGCACTCCAACACCCTCTACTGGATACATCTCGCTAAACGTTGTGGTATGCATACCTTTGTGGTGTGCTGAGGAAATAGCACCTGTGCGAGCAATATCTTTACCCAATATGGCATTGAGCAATGTTGATTTGCCTACGCCGGAGTTTCCAGATAATAGGGTTACACGATTGTGGAAGATGTCGTATAGAGGTGATGAGGCTATTGGACCATTAGGTGATGAGGCGAGATCTAAAGCCGAAATGGCATAGGTAGGGTAGTCGAGTGACTCATAGAGTTGGCGAAGAGTGTCTAACTCTTGCAACTCCTCCTCGTTGAGCAGGTCAATCTTGTTGAATATCAAACATGCGGGAACACGGTAGGCTTCGCATGTAGCGAGAAAACGGTCAATAAAAGTAGTTGAGGTCTTAGGGTGGTTGATGGTCACAATCAGGGCAGCCATATCCACGTTTGCTGCTAGGATGTGCGAAGCATAACTGAGGTTGGTAGCTCGACGTATGATGTAGTTTTTGCGGTCGTACAGTTCAGTTATCCAGTTGGTGCCATCCTCGTTGGTGGTGACTTCTACGTAATCGCCAATCGCCACAGGGTTAGTAGAGCGAATACCGCGAATACGGAAATTGCCTTTGACGTGGCAATCGGCTATTGTTCCGTCTTCGAAATACACGCCATAACTGGTGCCTGTAGATTTGATGACTAGTCCTTTCATGTGGTTAGAATGTCTAGCGTCATAACATGGGACATTGGAGTACCAATGCCCATGCTATTGCTATTTTGAGAAATCTTTGATGGATAGATTATAGGTTAAAGATTATAGGCAAGTAAAGCGGCAACGTAGTTGCCTAATCTCCGCCTTTAAACTCTAAACACTAAACACTAAACTCCAAAGATTACACAGTCATGATCTCTTTCTCTTTCTTAGCGTAGATCTCGTCCACTTGTTTCACGTACTTGTCGTGCAACTTTTGAACATCGCCCTCCGCATCTTTCTCTGCGTCCTCTGGCAGACCTTCTTTAATTTGCTTTTTGAGCAAATCAATAGCGTCGCGACGAGCATTACGGATGCTGACTTTAGCGTTTTCAGCTTCGCCTTTACATTGTTTAGCCAATTCTTTACGACGTTCCTCGGTCAATGGTGGGATCATCAATCGGATACTCTCGCCATTGTTGCTTGGTGCGAGTCCAACGCTAGAGTTGATGATAGCGCGTTCAATCTCAGCAATCATCTTTTTCTCCCATGGTTGGATTTGGATGGTGCGTGCGTCAGGAGTGGTGATAGTAGCCACGTTAGCGAGTGGGCTCATCTGTCCGTAGTATTCTACTTTCACTACATCGAGGATTCGTGCACTTGCTTTGCCCGCGCGAATACGAGCCAAAGCATCATCAAGATACATCACTGCAGATTCCATCAATTCAGCAGCATCTGATTTAATTTTGCTAGGTTCAATCATATCAATAAGAGTTTATTAGTTTTAATCGTTCTAGTTGAACTAGGCATGCTAGTTATACTAGTGCTTCTAGTTCACCTAGTATTTTATTCTGGTTTTACCAAAGTACCGATTTGTTCGCCGTTGATGACTTTCTCTAGATTACCTACGGTGTCCATGTCAAACACATAGATAGGCATCTTGTTCTCGCGACACATGGTGATAGCGGTGAGATCCATGACGCGCAAGTTGCGAGAGAGTACCTCATTATACGTGATCTCGGTGAACTTGGTAGCGGTAGGATCTTTCTCTGGGTCAGCGGTATAGATGCCATCCACGCGTGTACCTTTCATCATTACATCGGCTTTGATCTCAATAGCGCGAAGCACAGAGGCAGTGTCGGTTGTGAAGTATGGGTTACCTGTGCCACCCGCGATGATAACCACATTGCCCTCCTCCATCAGACGCAGTGCCGCAGCGGTGGAGTAGAGTTCGCCCACTGGCTCCATACGCACGCTAGTCATCACGCGTACTTTTTGTCCAATGGCCTCTAGTGCAGAGCATAGTGCTAGGGAGTTGATCACAGTCGCCAACATACCCATTTGGTCGCCTTTGACGCGGTCAAAACCTTTTTGTGCGCCGCTCAGTCCGCGGAAGATATTGCCACCACCGATAACGATACCAATTTGTACACCTTTTTGTGCGATGTTTTGTATTTGTGTGGCGTAATCGGCTAGACGTTTCTCGTCAATGCCGTAGCCTTTCTCTCCCATAAGGCTCTCGCCAGAGAGTTTAAGTAGGATTCGTTTCATATCTATAATAGTTTGTTACGTGTTTATGACTGCAAAATTACTGCTTTTTTCTTAGATATGCAAATAGTGATGTATGTTGTATAACTATTTGTGCAAAAACATCACTTTCGCTTCCTTGGTTTTCAATATGTATATACCTGATTGAGGTACATTCAACTGATTGATATCACCGTCTACACGTACATCAACGATGTTGCCGAGCAAATCGTATAGTACGATTGTACTAGTCGTTGTCGTATTTTCTACATCAGAAGATATACCATCAATCTCAAATATGGTTTCAATAACAGGACCTACATATTCTTTTTTCTTATTGTCCATAGGGCGAATCCAGAATGTGTATGTTCCTTTCTCGGGTAGTGTGACAGTCAGTGATGTTTTTGATAACGTGTTCTCCGCCATCTTTTTGTTGTTAGGATCATAGAGGCGAAGTTTGTAATACTTAGCCTCACTAGCCCATGACGCGATCATTTGCATACCATCAGTAGCTAGTGTAAACTCCGTGATAGGTGCTGTCCATTCTGGTCGCTCAATGTTGTATATATATCCATTAACTTGTGGGGCACCATCTAGTGTGATAAGTGTACCCAAAAGAACGACTTTATCGCTACTTTGTATCTCTTCTCCTGTGCTATAAGGTGCTTTATTCAACCATTGTATGTGGTCACACAGAATGCTTCCTTCTCTATCACCATTATCCGAAATGGCAAACTGTGCTTCTTGGTTTTGGAGTATAATCGTTGGTTGACTAAACATATTAGATACCATACCCTGTACCAGATATTCCATAGAGTAGGACTCAGTGTAGGTTTTAGCAATCTCCAATGCCTTACTAGCGGGTAATGCTGTTGCAGCCTCATAGGTAATGCTGTCTGTATATGCCATTACCTGGTCTCCTACTAACTGATTCCATGTTGGATTAGGAATACTAGCATATCCAGTATATCTCTTGAAATTTACCTCAAAACTGTAATATACACCCAACGTGTCTTCCGTTTCTTTTACAATGGTTAGTTGCAAAGCCGTCGGAGTATATTGATTACATTCTTGTCCATTGCCAATGGCGCAAATCACTTCTCTTAGGTGTATGCTATTGGTTGTAGAAGTATTTCTCTTATCCAATAGATAGGTTCCTATAACTGAGTTAATGCTGTTGCTATTGAGGCGACAGCGGATGAGTAACTCGTCTGTTGCTATACTGTCCCAGAAATTAGGAGTGTATAAATCCATTTCCCATGTGTTTGTTCCGCTGATTTGGGTGAAATCAGCCGCCAGCGTGTCGGGCAGGTTGGGGGCTTGTGGAGTATAGAAATAGATACTATCCTCTGTAATGGTTATAGCGTTCTTTACCTCTCCTTTACCCTGTATAAGAATAGGTTGGAAATTGTTATCAGCATCATTCAGTCCTACAACAAGATTATAATCTCCCACAGGAACACTATTGTCAATCTTGCCATTCAAAGGATAGGTTTGATAGTAGTATCCTCCTCCTAAATTGATTTTGCTCATGCTTACGGTGTGTACCAACTGATCATTTTGGTCGTATAAGTTATACACCAAAGTACCTTGCGCATATCCTACACCGCTGTTGGATAGGATGAACAATTCGTAACTGATATCCGTACTTCTTTTGCTCGCACTCTTTGACTTGAGAGTCAGAGCATCTGCTGTCAACATGGAATAAGCTGTTCCCCCTTCGTCTGGTCGGATATTGGTGTATGCACATACATCTACGGTAAAGGCGAGGTTTTGAGCACTACCGCCCGTACCGTGCTGACCTGGGTCCAAAGCGGAAATAGAAAAATAGCCGTCCGATGTGCCTGTCCACCCCCAGTTAATGTGGAGATAGCCATTGCTTTGCATACCGTCGCAGACAAATGCGTGTCCCTCGTAATTCGTCGTATAAGCGCTGATATACACTGGTTTGCCTGCTTCCAAGTCGGTAGCGATACCCTCTAGTATTTTATTTTCTGGCATATAGTCTTTAGGAAGAGGAATGACTCCTGCATCATATCCGAAATAACGGTTGAGTCCTTGTAGAGCTATTCCTGATGAACTACCACTAGCAGAAGGTGAATATTGCATATTGGCTGCTACACCGACATGGAACATCAACTCTGCTACCGCGTCTGCCTGCTCGGTAGTGTATGTAGTGCCTTTGTATTGAGCAAGCATGTTGTCCCAATCATAGGTAGTTTGGGAGAAATCTGCACTGACTTCTGTGCCATTTCTTAGCCTGTATGAGTGACTGCCTTGTCCTTTTTCGGGAAATTTGTGTACGTACATGATTTGGCTGAGAGCAGTAGCCACGCAGCCTGCTACGGAACGTTCTCCATCTACTATAGGGCAGTGGTTATTATATGGTTTGCCTTGTCCCCATTGGGTGTTACCAAGCAATGGTTCTATGGTCGGATATTGCGAGCCTAATTCTTTGTCACGGTTAGCAGATGACTGTGGCATCATAGCTGCATACGCTAACTCTTCCGCATACATCTGCAACCACACCTGCATGTTGCTCGGAATATTCTGCGGGTCAAAACTACCTTGGTCCGCATATCCGAGCACTGCACGTGCGTTGTCTTCTGCAGAAACTAGTACAAAACCATCTTCTTCTTTGCCATTAAAGACGTAGATAGCAGGGGTTATTCCATTGGCTTGCGTGTGCGTATATGCCAACTCTACAGGCACTGACGTCCTGGAGGCTTTGCTCGCGGATTGTATGCGTTGCACCGATGAGGTCGCATGATTACGCTGGTGGATAAATTCGCTTGCTATCTGCGCAGCCTCTTGTGGCGTGCGCGCAAAGGTGGTTCCTATGAATAGGATGAATATAATAAGGATTGTATATAATCTCTGCATAATGGATGGATTTATTTTTCTTCTTCCATGTACCAACTAGCGTACATGGCATAGTTATGTGCAATCTTGCGATTGATCTCGTTTGTTTGTTCAGGATCTGCTTTCTTGATGAACTTAGCTGGAACGCCTCCCCATACTTCGTATGGACCTATTTGGGTGTTCTTGAGTACCAATGAACCTGCTGCTACGATTGCGCCCTCGCCTACTACCACTCCGTCGAGTAGGGTAGAACCCATGCCGATGAGTGCGTAGTCATGCACATCTGCTCCGTGGATAGTCACGTTATGACCTACGGATACATAGTCGCCGATGGTGATAGTGCTCTTCTCGTATAGGGTATGAAGCACCGAACCATCTTGGATATTCACGTGGTTGCCAATTTTGATCCAGTTGACATCGCCGCGCAACACGGCGTTAAACCAGATCGAGCAGCCATCGCCGATGACGGTATCACCGACGATAGTTGCGTTCTCTGCTAGAAAGCAATCCTTACCTATTTGCGGAGTAAATCCGCGTACAGGAACGATTAAAGCCATAGTCTTTGTTCGCTTTGCTCACGTTCATGGCTCGCTATGCTCACGAAAGTGGCTTTGCGTTTATGGTTCGCTACGCTCATGAAAGTGTTTTCACGTATATCACGCTTTAGCCATTTTCGCAGCTCTGCTGCCACTTTCGCTTTAGCCATTTTCGTCGCTCAGGGCGACCATTTACGCAAACTTTGTTTGCTTATCGTGCTGCGATGATTGCACAGAAGTCAGCAGCCTTGAGGCTGGCACCACCAATCAAACCGCCGTCAACATCTGGGTTAGCGAAGAGCTCAGCTGCGTTCTTAGCGTTGCAGCTACCACCGTAGAGGATCGTGCAATCCTCAGCTACTTGCTCGCCATATTTCTCTGCAACGAGGCTGCGGATATATGCGTGAATCTCTTGTGCTTGCTCTGGAGTAGCGGTCAAACCTGTACCGATAGCCCATACTGGCTCGTATGCCAAGACGATTTTGCCGAAGTCCTCAGCGCTGAGGTGGAATACAGAACCCTCCAATTGAGCTTTTACGACCTCGTTTTGTTTGCCAGCCTCACGCTCCTCTTTTACCTCACCGATGCAGAAGATTGGTTGGAGGTTGTTAGCGAGTGCCAACTCTACTTTGTCTTTCAAAATCTCGTAAGTCTCACCGTAGTATGCACGACGCTCAGAGTGACCGAGGATGCAGTACTCAGCACCTGTAGAAGCCACCATTGCAGCACTTACCTCGCCGGTGTATGCACCTTTCTCTTTGTCTGCGCAGTTCTCAGCAGCTACAGCAATTGGGCTGTCCTTCAACAACTCTGCTACGGTAGCCAAGTGGATGAATGGAGTGCCGATTACTACGGCGCACGCTGGGTTAACTACTTGATTCTTCAACTCGGTAGCCAATGCTACACCTTCTTGCAGGGTCATGTTCATTTTCCAGTTACCTGCAACCATTTTTGTTCTCATCTTTGTAAATAATATTTAATAGTTAATAATTAATATTTCTTGCCTTTAAACTCTAAACTGTAGCTCGCCCTGCGAGCGTCCTCTAAACTCCAATCGTCTAGCGATTTCTCACATTGTACTTGTCAATAACCACTCCGTTCTGTAGCACCACCACACCTGGATTCGCACGGACGATGGTCTTCAATGTCACAGGGTCGCATGTGCAGATGCACTCGCTCAAGGCTGGGTACTCCAGCGAGAAACTAATAATCTCATCCGTTCCCGATCCCGTCAGGATATATCCCGCCTCTAGCCTTTCGCCTTTCGCCTCTTCGCCTAATAACCTCTCCACCTTATCCATCTGCTTCTTGTCTGCTTTCGCCAAATCGTACATCACGACCAATGTCACGGGCTCTTCGCTCTCAAGTATATCCCAAGTCAGGTCTTCGCCTTCGGCGTTGACGATCTCTAGGTCATGAATAGGAGGTTCATAGCCTTTTTTGATGAGTTTAGAGTCGGTTCGTACATAGGTCCATGTGCTATCCCCCTTAGGGTAATTCTCTATAGTGAATGTTTGCTCCACACCATTTTGCTCATACACGAGCGTTATCTCGTATTGGTCTTGCTCAGCATCTTCTGGGTATTCCATAAGAGTAGGGAGGTGGTTGCCGATTTTGTATGGACGGAAGTCTTTGATAGGCAAATGATTCTTGGTCCAGCCCATAAACGCTATGGCGAGTAGTATTGTCGCAAGGGCTATTACGCCTTCCATCCACGCTTGCCACAATTCTCTTACCGATTTGCGTAGTGCGATGAGGATGATAGTGAGTAGGATCAGCACAACATTCTTCCAGAATGTCTGCCAGTTGGTTAGTACTACTGCATCGCCGAAGCATCCGCAGTCGCTCACAGGATTAGTGAGTGCGATATAGAGGGTCAGCGGTGTCATCACGCAGTAGAAGATCAGGGATATCCACGCTGTCCATTGTGTACGCACATTGAGCAGCATACATACACCGAGCAGCAGTTCAAGTACAATCAGTCCCCATGCTGCCGCCTCTGCCAAAGGCAGAAGGTCGGTGAAGAATCCGCCGAATGCTTTGAGATAGTCTTCTATTTTATACACGGTACCTAGAGGGTCAATTGCTTTGACCACTCCCGAGAACACAAACACCACACCCAGTAATGTTCTACATATTCCTGCTATTATTCTTTTCATATACTCTTGTTTAGTTTAAAGTTTGGGATTTATATACCTGTTGACACTTGCTGTGATTATCAATTTTGTTTTGCTCTCCAAATGCGGCAAAGCTGCATTTCATTAGAGCAAAAACAAAACCCCACATTGAATTGACGTACAGACGAATGAGCGATGCGAATGAGGCAGATCGTTCGAGCCGTATGGCGAGATAAGAATAATTGACATCAAAATTGACCTTAATTGTCGTTTAAAATAAAATCAGTGTCAACGCTAACTCGTTAACTCGCTAACTCGCCTCTAACCTCCAACTCTTTAATCAAATAGAACACCGCATAATTGAGCATATCGTAGTAGTTACCATCCACGCCCTCAGAGATGAGTGTTTGGTTGTCGTTGGCTGCAATCTGCTTGTTGCGATTGATCTTGGTGAGGATGATATCGGTGAGACTTGATGCAAACATATCTCGCCATGCCTCTCCGTAATCATGGTTTTTCTTGAGCATGAGTGCTTTGGCCTCTGCCATATAGTGGTCGTAGAGTTCGATGGCACGCTCGGAGGTCATATCCACCGAGTCGGCGTAGCCTTCGAATAGTTGAATCAGTCCGATGATGCTATAGTTAACAATAGCCATCATCTCGCCTTCGATGCTTTCGCCCACCATGTTGACGCCTGTTTGCTCAATCTCGCGCACGCGTTTAGCCTTAATAAATAATTGATCGTTTACGGTCTGTGGACGCATGATGCGCCAACTTGGACCGTAATCTTTCATCTTTAACTCATAAATTCTGCGGCACTTAGCTGCCACAATATCAAATTGTTCCGCTGTTTTCATATATTCCTTGCCTTTAACCTTTAACCTCTCGCCTTTCGCCTATCGCCTATAACCTATCGCCTATAGCCTATAACCTAATAACCTATCTCCTAATAACCACCTTCTTACCATTCATAATATACACGCCATCAGCAGGTATATTGAATGGTCGTGCATCGCCACTAACCTTGCTATCCACTACTCGGCCAAGCATGTCGTATAGATAAATCATCTCAGCGGATGTGATATCCTCAACTGCTGTAGTGGTGGTGTCTATGATAAAGTTTGCTTCTACAGCATCACCGATATAGTATTCTTGTGCTTCATCCACTGGTCGAATCCAGAGGGTGTAACTACCATCTTCCAGTTTGATATACACGTTTTTGAAGTCGATGATACCTTCTGCGGCTTTGGTACCATCTTCTTTGGTTATCTTCACATGGAAGTATGGTGCTTCACTTTCGAAGTTAAAGAACACGGTATCTTGGTTGGTAGTCACTTGCAAGTTCTTAATGGAGTAATCCACCTCTGGTTGCTCGCCAGCTGTGTGCTGATATACATATCCCTTGATTTCAGGAGTGTTACCGTTGTAGTTTTGTACATTTCCTAATACTACTACCTCATCGCCGAGTTTAATCTCGTTGCCCGTTACAAAATCGGTATTATCCAACCACTTGGTATTGTAGCAGTAGAACTGATTATTGGTCGAACCATCGTCCGAAATATCAAATCGAGCTTGCGTATATTGCACAATCTGCTCAGGTGTATTACGCATATTGGAGATGATACCCCCAACGAAATACGACATCTCTGTTGCGTTGGTATGCCCCAAGGCTTTAGTCATTTGTAATGCTTTGGATGCAGGCAACACAGTCGCCAAGTCCAATGTGTAATTTTTGTTGTATTGGTAAGTATTGCCATCCGTGGTGTACCAATCGGGTGTGGTGGTGTATGAACCTTGCTTCACCTCGCCATTTACCTCCATATAATATTGTACCGTCACTTTTTCTCCTCCTGCAGGCAGGATAGTCAGATGTAAGGCGGTTGGTGTGTATTGGTAACAAGCGTTGTAGTAGCCCTCTGCATACATTACATCCGCATCAATCGTACCTGCTTCCATCGTGTAGGTACCTACCACGGCCTTGTCGCTATTGCTGTGAAGGTTACAGCGGATGAGTACATCGGTCTCAGATGGGGTGTCTGACCAGAATTGGCTAGAGAAGAGATCCACCGACCATGTCTTACTGCCCTCTACGAGAGCGAAGTCGGCATTGGTGAATGGGCGCATTTCTTTCTCTGGTTCCGCTATTTTGCCAAACACAAACTGACTGCTAGTCACCGTGAATGGTACGCGCACCTCGCCTAACCCTTTGACTAGGATAGGGTGGTCTTTGCCGTTGTCATCTACATAGCGAATCTCCAACTCATAATCGCCTTCTGCCAAGCTGCTAGGCAATTTTTTAGAGATATTGATAGCACTAGTGTAGTAATAACCAGGATCTAATTCGAAAGTACCTACTTCCACTGTGTTCACTTCTTCGCCCGCGCTGTTGTAGATGAAGTAGGTCACTGTACCTGCTGCGGTAGCAATACCTGTACTGGTGAAACGCTCCAAACTAAAACCAACTGCCTTTGTTTTGCTAATGGCATCACTCGAGGTGCGAGTTAATTTATCTACCGTTACCAATGGCATTGCTTCGCCACCTGCAATAGGCTTAATGTTGGAATAGATGCATACTCCTTCGGTAAACGCTAGGTTGCTTGCGCTACCACCTGTGCCTTGTACTTCAGGGGCGAGGGCAGATAGAGCAAAATATCCATTCGCCATACCATTCCAACCCCAGTTGATATGTAGATACCCGTCGCTCTGCATGCCGTCGCAAACAAAGGCATGACCTTCTTGATTGACGGTTGAACCGCTGACATATACGGGGTGACCCAATTGCAGATCGGAGGCCACTTCTTGTAGAATATCCTCCTCCTTCATAAAGTCTTTTGGCAGAATATTGATAGCTTTATTATATCCAAAGTACTCGGTCATGGCAGCCAAGGCGATGGATGATACGGCTCCACTGCCATCCACAGTGTAGTCCATATCGGCTGCTACACCTACGTGGTGCATCAAAGTAGCTACAGCATTGGCTTGGGTAGTAGTGTATGAACCTTTGTAATTGGGTATCATGTTTGCCCAATCGTAGGTGGTGTTACCAAAGTTGGCGCTTACTGTCAGTCCCTTCGTTTCGGTTGTGTAGGAGTGGCTACCTATACCCTTGGTTGGGTATTTGTGGACATACATGATTTGGCTCAAGGCTGTCGCTACGCAACCCGTCACCGCACGTTCGCCATTGATTTGAGGGCATTTGTTGTTGAAAGGTGTGCCTTGTCCCCATATGGTCTCGCCAAGTAGCGGAGCAATAGTTGGGTAGGCTTCTTCCTCCGCCTTTCGCCTTTCGCCTTTCGCCTCATCTCCTATCACCTTTCGCGGAATAACTCCCTTCCCTTTAGGGAGGGGTTGGGGGTAGGCTGCCATCTCATCCGCATACATCTGTAGCCAGAATTGCATGTTTTCTGGTATATTGTTTGCGTCGAAGGTGCCTTCGTCGGAGTAGCCTAGTACGGCACGTGCATTATCTTCTGCGCTGACGAGTACAAACCCCTCGTCGGTGCTATTGAACACAAACACCGCGGGAGTGGTGTTGTCTATTTGGTATTGTGTGAACGCCAATTCTACGGGTGCCGTCACGCTGGTAGCTGCGGCTGCTTTTTGTAGACGCAGTGTGGGAGTTGCGTTTGCTTGGGTGATAAACTGGCTAGCAATCTGCGCCGCCTCTTGTGGAGTACGAGCCCATGTAATGATGCTTGTACAAAGCAACCCGAGAATCAATGTTATAGTCTTTTTCATTTTGTCAATTGTGCCGACATTTTTGTATATAATATTTCAGCCTGCAAAATTACAAAAAATATTGCATATATGCAATTATTTTGTAAAAAAAATCGCTCTCCATTCGTTTGGAGAGCGATTTTCCTTTTCATCGCCTATAATCTATAGCCCATAGCCCATAACCCATAGCCTATAACCTATAACCTATAACCTATAGCGTCAGCGTCCTGTAGCCGCTCTGCGGCGTCCCATAGCGTTAGCGTAGCAAATACTTATTGCCGTTTTGAATAACGATACCGTGGTAGGTCGCATCTACTTGGCGACCCAAAAGATCATACATAGGAGCAGTTTGATCTAACTCCCAACGTACATTCTCTACACTAGTTGAAGTAGATTCCCAGATTGCATATACTGTGCCTTTCCATCCTACAGGTAGTACGGTCAATGCTGTACCTGTAGCTTGGCTATTATCAAACCAACCGATGAATACATCGCCGTCCTTGATTGGAGTTGGAATGGTGTATTCCTCTGCAATATAGCGTGGAAGGATGATCTCCTCTCCATATACTTTTTGGTATGCTTTGCCCCAAGACTCTGGTTTACCAGCGGTGAAGAAGTCTGCGTTGTACGAACCTGCTGCACCGCATTGGAAGAAGGCTGTCAAACTGTAGCGCCATTGTACTTCGCTAGAAACGCTCATGCTTTCTTTAGCAGATACCTCCTTGATGTAAGCTGCCAACCATGCCCACTCACAGTCTGCATCGTTCATCATGATTGTGATATCTACGCTATAGTTAGACTTTCCGTTCCAGAAGAAGTTAGATACATTGCCACCACCCACTGAGTATGCGCTCTCTTTGACAGAAGCGCCATAGTATTTGTTGTAATCAGATTTGAACTTAGTAAAGAGTTCTTCGTTGGTTGGCACTACTGCTGGGTCTGGGAATTTTCCGCCATTGAGTACCCAAATCACCTCAGCTTCAATCTCTTTCCAAATAGCATAGAGTGTACCTTGCCATCCTGCAGGGATAGTGGTTAGAGCTGTACCATTACCCTCTGCGTTGTCATACCAACCTACAAACTCGTGGAAGTCCTTTGTTGGGATAGGCAATGTATAAGTCGAGGTCACGTGGTCAGGCAATGACTCTTCTCCGCCTTCTACAGTACCACCATTGAGTTCCCAAACAATCTCAGTATTGAGGAATACTTGGGTATATGATGTCTTGTCTGCATTCACCACGATAGTCTCGGTATGTTTTTGGTAGCCTTCTTTCTCTATAGTGATGGTGTAAGTGCCAGGCTCTAGGTTCTCATATACGAATACACCGTTGTAATTGTTGTCTGTTGTGTAGTAATCTTGGTTGGTCAAGCGGCGATCTACATAGCGATAGCAGTTAGTCTTAATAATATTGCCATCACCATCTTTGAGTTGTACTTTTGCACCGTTGATAGGGTAGTATATGTCATTACCTTGGCGATAGGTATAGTATGCTTGGTTAATCTCTTTTTTAGCGTCGCGCACATAACCCATGATATAACCTTTTTTCTCTGCAGGGAGTTTGAACCATGCAGCGATACCGCGGTAGTTGCGAAGACCATCTTGACAGCACCAATCTGGGTTCAATGCACGGTGGCAAGCTGGTTGGTAGGTATGGAAGTAGGTTTCCATCAAGTAACCTGGTACACCGTGGCGGAGAACACCATAGTAGCCCTTGTATGCTACACCATCAAAATAGTTTGTAGCGTAGTCGTTCCAGAAACTGATATCCGCATAGAGTCCTGGTGAGTTGAGTGACCAAGCAGAGTTGTACTCCATCTTTTGGTGGTGAATATCAAAAGTATATGGCCATGCTGCGTTCGACATGTCAATGCTACCTTCTGAGTAGTCATTGCCTGTTTCTCCGCGATACCAGTATGATGGGTAGTTAGCTGGTTTCTTGCCATCTGCACCTGTAGGACCGGCATTAGAGTGGAGAGATACGAACATATCTGCACCTGAATACTGTGCTTCGGATGCAATTACAGTAAGACCTTTGTCAAACTCTCCACCGTTCTCGCCGCCATTAGCGCGACGTGACATTTGAACTTGTACGCCTGCAGCCTTGAGTTTCTCCTCAAGATAGAGGCACTTCCAAAGGTTGGTGTTTGACTCGTAGAATCCGAGTGTATCTACTAGTCCGCCTTGTCCAGGCAATTCTGGATAAGGGATGGTTGGCATAGGGCGGCAGTTCCCGTGCCATGCTCCGTGACCAGGATTGATATATACTTTGATAGCACTTGCTGACATAACCAATGTGCAGAGTGCGATTACTGATAAAATAAGCTTTTTCATATTCCTTGCCTTTAAACTTTAAACCTTAAACTTTAAACCTTAAACCATAAACTATCTCACACTCATCAAATATGTTTTACCGTTGATAGTGGTGAAAGCAATCTTGCCGTTTGTTGCTACAGGATCCATTGCTATCATATCTGGCGATGTGAGCACTTGCACTTTGCCGTCCAAGGTATAAGCCACAATAGATGACGCGGTGATATAGTGTCCATTATCCTTGTCGTTCATGGCTACGAGTGTATTGTTGTCGTACCATTTAGCCGCATGACAATCTTTGCTAACGAGGGTGTTGTCGCTACCGTCGAGGTTGCATACATAGCAACCTTTGCCGCCTAAGTAGTAGCACACCTTGGTTTGGTCTGGAGAGAGGGATGTCCAGATGTAAATCTTGTTGTCTGTGCCAAATGGCGCAAGCAAGGTGCGCTCACCATTGCGCTCTACGTACATGATTCCGTCTTCATTGAGTAGGGATACTGATTCTTTTTCAGCCACACGTTTGCTAACCGCAGCCAATGTGTTGTTCGCAATATTGACACAAACGTTTTTCTCCAATGTCTCTTGTCCAAGACGATAGGTGCGCTCTGTGAATGCGATCTCGTTACCGCTGCGGCTAATCTTCACATCAAAACCAGCATTCTCGGCCTGACTGAGGGTGGTCATTGTACCAGATTGGATGTCATAATGTTGTAGTCCTTTGGTAGAACCTGTAGTCATCAACAGGTAGTTACCTTTAGGACTGATACCTGCCACCTTAGCATCGTCGTAGGACGCTGCTGGTAGCTGTTCTAAAGAGAGCACTTGAAAGATCTGTGCACTCGCTAGCACGCTAACCGCGCATGCTGCCAAAAGAAGAAATGTTTTTTTCATACGAAATGATATTAATTTATGTTATCTTTATAATTCGGTGCGATTTTGCTACTTTACACGGTGACCTGTTACGGTATATACCTCTTCGCCACGGATGATGTAGATGTGGCCATCCTGCATGATTTTGCGTACCTTAGGTGCTTTCTGTTGCTCTGCCTCTGGCGCCACAGGGATAGAAGTTGTGGTTGGTTTTTTGATGGATAGATAAAGTTTGCCTTCGTCAGCCAAACTCTGCACATATGGATCGTCTATTGTGAAGTATCCACGTAATCCAAGCATTTGGCCTTGGGTTGTTACTTTGGCTAAACGGTTATCTGATACCAGAATAACAGAACCTGCTGGTATATCGTCAGGACTAATTATTGCGTGGAAGGTTATAAGTCCTTCACCAGCAGATTGAGTACCGCCAACATAGGTCAAGTCATCGTATGCGACATCTTCAAAATACATCTTCTCAGTGATGTTATCTTGCCCATTAACTTTAATCAAATAAGGCTTTCCTGCTTCTAACTGAGTGACTGATTCAAATTGTAAAACACCTACTGCCTCGCCTGATTCATCATACAATTCTTTTATACCAGTAAATTTAAGTACTTCTGCATCTTTCAGTGGATGATCACGCAAAGTTGTGACATCTAGCGGAAATGGGAAACAAATGGTGTTGTACATTCCTGCCTGTAGCTTACGATATACTGTCACGGTATGAGGGTTGTTTGCATAATTTGAGTTCTGCATCAATCGAATAACGTCGTAGTTATCTTGAGATTCGGAAATATGTCGATCCACGTAGGTTGCATATAGTTTCATGTCAGGTTTATCAACATGGTAAACGATGCGTCCAGTTGTACTTCCTTCACGCCATGCAAGAAGATAAGCAGATTCTCCAAATTTCTCACCATCAGGAGGTGTGTTCCATTTATACCACTTAGATGGTTCGGTTTCTTTGGTGGAAGACATTCCTGGAACAGTTCCTGTCGCACAAGCATTTTGCTTCCATGTTACTGGCATATCATCGGCATAATTGTATGTCTTTGGCAAACCACAAACCCCATCTGTCCACCATGGGCGCCAATAAGTTGCCTTACCATAATCCTTAAATTTTTTACTCTTGTCATATTTGCCATTTTCGTACTTCCAAAACTCTGTTTTATAATAATCCACGCCATTACAGTATGGGTTAGAATTTGAAAGACTAGAGTTAAAGGCAGTATCTGCACGATTGAAAAATAAATAAGGGAAATACTGTAATCTACCCCTTAAAGTGAAATTTGCGGTCGCTTCTATCGTTCTACCATTTACGTAGTTTAAGTAATTATATAACCAATGGAAAGGTTGACTTTGGTTTGTTAAAAAATCAGCATTTTTTTGGGATTGGTTATATAGAAAACCTCCAACGTCAAATTGTTTTTTGCCATTGTAGGAGAGATCAGTTTTGTTATCATTAGACGCTGAATTGTATTTTTTAAATTCTACTTGATACAATCTCCATAAACGCTCATTTGTATGAGGATACGCAGTGCTCTCCTTCGCGATATCCTCCCCATTTTGGAATAAGTTCCACCATGTTACATTGTACACCGCAGGAGCGAAGTTAGCACGGACGTCCATATTGTCAGTCATATAGAGTGTGTATGGATTGGCACCATTAACCTCTACTCCATTAATGGTCCAATTGACAAAACGATAGCCTTCTTTTGGGTTTGCTGTGACGGTTACCTCTGTACATGATTTTATTGAACCACCCGCACTAATTGTTCCCATATTAGCGTCATTAACACTTGTCGTTAAAGTGTAAGTTTCATTGTCGTAACATTTTACTTCAAAAGTGACTCCATTAGGTGCTTTAGTTGTAAAAGGATCTGCTGCATTATATTGAGTAGCATACGTGTAAATACCATAACCAGAAGATCCATTACGGAGTACTACATAGATATTATTAGCATGATCCCACGCAAAGTCTGTAATATAGTTGCTTGCATCCGCAAATATTGTACCCAACTCTGTTACGAAAGTTAAACTTGGATGAGTGGCAGCAGAAGTTTGCGTTACATTGTATAAGCGAGCCGTTTTATTATAACCATTTGCAATAAGCACTTGCGAAAAATCGTGATTGTATCTAAAACCACCTGTTCCCGTCCAATAACGCTTGAGTTTTTCATCATCATTATGATAAGTGAACTTAATGTCACCATTCGTTGTAACATGCTTAATTCCCGTCTTATCCTTATAAACCTTTCCATCATAAGGATCTTTATCTGTAGCTTGCGAAGTTCCACAATACCAATAACCACCATACTTATCAAACTGACTTGAACTATTAATTGCTACAGGCAACAAGCCACTCTTGATATAATTATGAGGACCAATTAAACCATCCTTCATATTTGGATCTATCACGTGAATATAGTCACCTGCTGTTGATGTTGGGAAATTAGTAGGCAACACATATTTACCGCTATAGATATATCCCGTTGTAAAGTTTTTATTATAACCATACTCTATCGTTCCCGATAACAACAACAGGTTTAATTTATCATTCTCTGTTCGGATATCCAAACTGATATTATGAATTTTAGAAGTATTCGGATGATTTACAATATTTGTCATCTGACTTGCTGTAATGAGCGAAGTCCAATTGTTCGGATTCTTTGGATCTACATACCACAAATATGTATCCATATCCACATCACAAGCAGTCGTAAAGATTCTACCCGACCCATCTTGTGCAATACGAACACGCAGAGGAGTCGCATGCGAATAATAAAACCAACTTTGCGTACCTTGATAGTAATTACCTACACCACCATTATATGGATTAGCAGGTGTAGTTCCAAGCGTAAAGTAAGATGGCCAATACTCAAACAATCCGCGGAGGGTATTATTCTTCGTTGTTGGCTGTGTCACCAAGGTGCGACCAAACCATGGGCTATTCATATTGTTATCTATATCAATACCAAAAGGCGAGTTCAAAATTGTTCGCTTATGAAATGCTACGGTACTCGCTTGACCTCTACCATAAACATCAATCTTATATGTGTAATAACCACCTGGAACTCCGTGCAATGAAACTATTGCAGTATGTGCACCCGCACTAGTATAACTAGATCCTGTGAAATCTTGATAAGTTACAGGAGAGGCTTCATCTTGATAAATGACAATCCTTACCTTGGTGGCAGGTGCATTAAGGTGATAACTGATTGTAACAGAGTTTGCTCTAGCGTCATATATAGGTTCGCTCAATTTATATGCAAAAGGGTTGAGGTCCGCCGCCGCAAACGCAGATATACTAAGAATAGATACGAAGACAAAAAGTAGAATTTTCTTCATGGGTATAATTGATTTAAGTGTTTTATTACAACGTTTCAGTTTTTTGAAATATACAAATTTCGTGGTTGTATATAATTGCATGCAAAGGTACAACAAAAAAAGCGAATATGCAAATTTTTTGCTATATTTCTATGAAATATCTACTTTTTTGGTGAATTTTGTACCATGACCTTCTCTTTTTTCCTTTATCCTCTCGCCTCTCGCTTTGTTAAAATTCTTAAATATATTCCGCCTTTTCCCCGATTCGTCATTTGTATACCCTTGCGCTACCTTTGGTTTAGGGATAAGCGACTTGTGGGGCTGAAAATGCGGCTTAAATTTTAACATAATTTAAGATTGTTGTCGTTGCCGTGTGTCGGCACTGACGGCTAATTTATAAACTACGTCCACGCGCGCGAGCGTATTTTATAAATTAGCCGTCTATGCTGTCAGTTGTGGAGCTTTGTAATTGGAGTGAATGTTCGTAAAATGTTGAATATAAATACTTTGTGCTTTTTGGTGAAAGACTGTCACAACTGACACCTGTTGTCTTCTGTCAGTACTGGCTGGTTGTTAGATGTAGACAGATGATTTGCTTCTGACAATATATGATTGTTAAAAATAGTTAATATTTCTTGAAAGTATATACTTGTTGATAATTGCAGTAATTATCAATTTTGTTTTGCTCTCCAAATGCGGCATAGCTGCATTTCATTAGAGCAAAAACAAAATCATACTTGAATTGACGATAATTGACATCCAAATTGACCTTAATTGTCGTAAAAATAAAATCAGTGTCTACTCGTATATAGTTCCCATAAAAAAATGCTGCACTGCTATTACTCGAGAAAACTCCTAAAAAACAGGATTTGAGGAGTACCAACCCTTTGTAATCTAACCACCTCATCGCTACAACCCGAAGGCTGATCTCGGCGTAGAGTATTAGCACGCCATTGGAATAAGCACCTACCTCGTAATATAAAATTTGTTGAGTTTTCCGGTCTCTAAGCAGTGCAACAATATGTTTAAGATCGCTCGCGAAGCTCGCTGTCTCCCTTTTACAATTTCCGTGCCAAAGTTTTAAAACCTCCAAGCCAATGTGGCTACAATGCGATGGGTATGCGTGTGGACATTAGTCGCTTTGTTTTGAAACTCAGAGGCATACTGATGTAGTAATTGCCAACCGTATTGATAAGCTAGCCCAACTACTAAATGGTCTGTTCTATACCCAAATCCTGCGCTAGCATATTGGGAGAATTGTGTAAAGCGATAGTCTGTATCCGTTCTAATCGATTTGTAAGATAGTTCCACTTTTCCATCTGGTGTAAAGGTTGACTCGTACACATATCCTGCATTCAAATACCATCCTCTACTGACTTGAGCCTCTAAACCTGCTCGTAGCGTATGTATATCATTCATAGGACTATAACCAGACTCTTTCTCACGCAAAGCATGTGCATAGTCGTATTGTAGTGAGAGCATACCAAGATTTTTTAACTGCAATGCCACACTTGCACTGCTGCGGAGTGGTGCAGCGTATTGCATATCTATAACTCCACTCGCAGGAGTGTGTACTTCGTGTGCTTGTTCATTAATCTTACTGTACACATGCCCTTCTGTCTGCACCGACATGGCTAGCATAGTAGGCGTGTGGAACGAAACACCAAGGCGTAGCCATTGAGTGGGACGGGATATAAGTCCAAAACTTGCATTTACACCCACTCCTGATGCGTGGAAGAGGGATTTGAGTTCTGCTGAATGTGGACTATTGGATTCGTATAGAGAGATTTGTTTAGTGTATGTGAGGGTGGGGATATTAAGACTGACTCCAATATACCATTGATTATTGATATTCCCAGCCCATGATACGGTGTATATATCGGAAGAACCGCTTTCACTGACAATAAGGTCGCCGTTGTCAAATTCCACGGATGGTATCCATTGGTTTTGAGCAGCTGGATCAATTAAATATCCGTCATATGCTAGAATACTCAACCAACCAATCTCTGGCTCATCCCATATATTGTCTATCCCCATATCTGCCTCAGATAACCCGTTGGTTTTGAAGCACATTGTTTGCAGCATTCCCGTATTGGCCTCATTGATGTGTACTTCTCGCTTGTAGTTTTGTAGTCGATTGATGTTGAACATAAAATTATTGTACACCAATCCTCGTTGTTTTTGGGAGTTGCCCCATGCCCATATCGCCGATATTTGTGGTGCAGCAAAACGAGTACGTTGATAGGTATCGTTGTTGCCAACTTGTTGGGTGTTGTCTATTGTCTCGTCAATCGAAACGCTGATTTCGCTGCGGCGGTACAATCCCAATCCAGCAGGGTTGACCATGGCTGCGGACGGATCGCCTCCGATAGCGGTCATTGCACCACCCATGCCTACATAACGAGCCGAACCTATCGTACCTCGCTCGGCAAAACGCTGTACGTCTTGACTATAGGCGATTGGTGATAGGCTATAGGCTAGGAGTAATATGAGCAAAATCTTCTTCATCTCTCGATAATACGCATGCGTACCGTATCTGATTGTTGGGCGGTATCTTCTAAAAAGATAAACTCGCGTATATTCCTATCATACACAGGTTCAGCAGACACGACCGTGTCTGCCTGTGGCCAGTAATAGGCATCATCCGTATAGGAAGGCGATTGGCAATTGGCGATAGGCAATTGACAAAAAGCGATGGATAGCAACAATATGAATACAATACGTTTCATTGCGTGTGAGGATTTTGACAAATACTATCAAAACCTGTGCCAAAGCCATTAGTTGCGGAAACCAATGATCTCTCGTACTTCGCGGATGGTCTTCTCAGCACTTGCGATGGCAGCCTCAGCACCTTCTTTAGCTACTTTGGTGAGGTATTCGTCATTGTTCTTAAAGTCAATGATACGCTCGCGGATAGGTGCGCAGAAAGCGTTGATGTCGGCTGCTAGTTGCTTCTTCATATCGCCGTAGCGAATGGCCATGTTGTTGTATTGGTCGTTGAAGTAGTCGTAGGTGTCTGGTGTAGAAACGAGTTGCATGAGCGTAAAGAGGTTCTCAATAGCCTCTGGTTTCTCTTGGTTGAGCATAGTAGGTCCTGAGTCGGTGACAGCACGCATCACTTTCTTCTTGATGGTCGCCTCGTCGTCGCAGAGGTAGATAGCATTGCCCTCGCTCTTGCCCATCTTCCCACTTCCGTCTAGTCCAGGCACTTTAACGGCCTTGTCGCTGAAGTGGAAGGATTGTGGCTCCTTGAAGTACTCAATATTATAGATACGATTGAAGCGACGAGCGAACAATCGTGCCATCTCCATATTCTGCTCTTGGTCTTTGCCTACTGGCACTTTGTCTGCCTTGTGCACGAGGATGTCCGCCGCCATAAGGGCAGGGTAGGTGAGCAAACCTGCATTCACGTTGTCGGGTTGTTTGCGTGCTTTCTCCTTGAAGGATGTCACGCGCTCCAACTCGCCAAGATAAGCGTTCATATTGAGATAGAGATAGAGCTCCAATACTTGTTTGACATCGCTCTGTACGTAGATAGGCGCTTTCTGTGGGTCAATGCCACATGCTAGGTATTCCGCCAAAATGGTTTTGACGGATGTACGCAGGTTTTCTGGTGTTGGGTGGGTGGTCAGGGAGTGCCAGTCTGCAATGAAGAACATACAGTTATACTCCTCTTGCATCTTTACAAAACTCTTGACTGCACCAAAATAATTACCCAAGTGCAGATTACCTGTAGGGCGAATACCGCTAATTACTTTTTCCATTATATATCTTATCTTTAATTCTTTAAACCTTAAACTTTAAACCTTAAACCCTAACCCCTACTTAATCGGCAAACTGCGATGAATACGTTGATCCAATGCGGTCAGGGTCTCGGTATTGGATACGCCATGAATACCTTGCAGTTTGTTGCTCAAAAGGTCCATAAGGTGCATATCATCGCGTGCGTATAACTTAATCAACATAGAATAGGTGCCCAATGTAAAGCGACTCTCTACCACCTCTGGAATCTTCTCTAGTTCCTCGCTTACAGCATTGTACATACTACCTTTCTCCAAGGTCAAACCTACATATACACATAGATTATAGCCTAATGCCTTCGGGTTGACGGTATAGCCTGATCCTGTGATAATACCATTGTCGAACATCTTTTGTACGCGTTGGTGTACGGCTGCACGACTAATACCTACTGCCTCTGCAACGTCTTTAAAAGGCTTGCGAGCATTTTGTGTGATGATCTGCAAAATCTTGCGGTCAATCTCATCAATTTTGTCAACAAATTCCATGTTTTTGTATGAGTATTATGTGATTTTAGTGTTAATTATAGCATTTTGACTGCAAAATTAGTACTTTTTTTGCATATGTGCAAGTTTTTTTGTAATTTTGCAGTCAAAATATTATATTTTATGGACATTTTGGAATATATTGAGCAACATTCTACTCCAGAAAGCGAAGCGTTGCGGCAAATCGTGCATACGACACATATAGAGATGATCAACCCCCGCATGATGTCTGGACACATACAGGGGCGTGTGTTGAGTATGTTCTCGCAGATGATTCGTCCTCATCGCATATTGGAACTGGGTACTTTTACGGCTTATTCTACCTTGTGTCTTGCTGAGGGACTGGCTGATGATGGTACGCTCGTTACCCTAGAGCATAACGATGAGTTGGAGGATATGATTCTCCGCAATTTGGCACTTTCGCCTTTAGGCGAGAAGGTGCAACTCGTCATAGGTGATGCCATGGAGTGGCTTTCCGCTCAGTCTGCGGACTTGCTCTATGATCTAGTGTTTATCGATGCGGACAAACGCGAGTATAGTGCGTATCTCGATGCGGTTTTGCCTCTTGTTCGCCCAGGTGGATGGATATTGGCGGATAACACACTCTGGGACGGACATATCATTGAGGAGGCGTATGACAAGGATAAACAAACACTCGCCTTGCGTGCGTTTAATGATAAAGTTGCGCAAGACGAGCGATTAGACAAGGTGATCCTTCCTCTCCGCGATGGATTGACCATTATTCGAAAGAAGATATAGACTGCCTACGGCTGTTTAGAAGTTCAGAAGGTTCAGATGCGCTTTGCGCTTGTTCAGAAGTTACTCCTAAACTCCTAAACTCCTGAACTCCTGTAAGCACTTCCCCTACCAGATAATTGCTGCCACCAATGAAGATGATATCTTCGGCGGTGGCTTCTTTTTGTGCCCTAGATACTGCCTCTTGGGCGTTCTTTATGGCTACTGCATGACTTCTGCCCATTTTCTCCCAACGTGCCAACAGTTCTTCCGCTGCCATTGCGCGTTGTGTCTTGGGTTGTGTGAAGTAATATACCGCATCCTCAGGCATTAGCGCCAATACATCATTTATGTCCTTGTCATTCACCATGCCGAGCACAATGCGCAATCTCCCTCGACTTTCAACATTCAACTTTCGACTTTCAAC
>JAZQTO010000115.1:0-10065 GCA_045630805.1 Paludibacteraceae bacterium | reverse complement strand
CGTCAATAACGGCGTAAAACGCTAACAATTCATCTGCCTTATTCCATACTTTAGATGTAAATCGACTGCAAAGGTAATAAAAAATTTTAAATATATAACAATTCAAGAATATATTTTGTTTTGGTTGGATGAATGCGCTTGGCGCATTGGCAACCCAAACCAAAATAAAGAGATAGATAATATCCACAAGTATCAACAGGTATATAAAGCCCTTATTTTAAACGACGACAATTAAGGTCAATTTTGATGTCAATTATCGTCAATTCAATGTGGGGTTTTGTTTTTGCTCTAATGAAATGCAGCTATGCCGCATTTGGAGAGCAAAATAAAACTGATAATGACAGCAAGTGTTAACAAGTATATAAGACCCAAAAATAATCTATAATACTACCTTAGTCGCATGAAAGAAATTACCTATCATTACACTGCCGCTGACAGCGAAATAACCATACGCGGATTTATTGCTTATCTGCTTGGACAAGGCGAAAATTGGGATATTGCCTGCGTAGAAGCTGACATCAAAGAGTATTATGCCCTACAATATGCCCGCATGGATGCCATTGAGGCATTAAGAAGAGAAGTCAATTATTGGTGGGAATGTTATCACGATGAGCGGTTACACGAGATAAACGAATGGGAGAGGTTCCTAGAAGAAGGGGCGACTTACCTCATCTGTCAAGCCTCCGATGTGCTCATCCCTATATCCGATGCCGACAAACTCACCTGCGATATGGCGATCTATCTTGACAAGGATAGTCATCTATACAAACTCAATGACATTCTGTGCTTTATAAACAAAGATGCTGATGGTACTGACGAAAAAATCATCTTTGGTTTTGCGGCTCAATTACTCACCTATGCGGCTTGTTCGTGTGTGGAGAGTGTGTTGTCTAATCCCGTAGGACGGGATCCGCTTTATCTCATTACACTCATCTCTAATTGGCTGGATTCGCCCTCCTCAATTTATCTCAATGATGTGGATTTTGCTCTGCCCAATGTCTATGCGTTATACGAGAGTTTTGTGGCAGAAGAGAGAGAAAAATGGGAGAGTGAGAACAAAAAACGATACCGCTCGGGTGAGCCTCAAACGCGCTATTTCATGCCGAACCTATACAAGCGTGTGCAAGCGGAAGCAGAGGAGGCAATAGAGTTGTTGACCCCTTATTTATCGGACAAGCAGTTGGTGGCATACAAGCGGTATCTGGCAGAATGTCAGCAGTATATACAGGATCATACCCAAACGCGTAAGAAGGCACGCAGCGAGTCGCTTGACCAATATTTTTGCAAAGATGTTGCTGATTATCGTAAACGAATGGCTATCCGTTTGCTGAAGCAGGCGGTGTCCCAGAAGAACCCTGCCAAAGGTCTAGCAGATTGGATTGATGAAATGAAAAACAAACGGGTGTTGGTTGAGCATATCAAACCTTACACGCGGTTTGTGGCTGCGGTCAATAAGAGCTGTGGGACGGAGATAAAAGCTGATACGTTGTCGAAGTATTTTAGGTGAGGGCAGCAGAGCTGCGGTGTAGAGTGTAGAGGACGCTTCGCTATTGGACGCCTCTTTGAGGCTATGGGTTATAGGCTATGGGCTATAGGCAATAGGTTATAGGTGAGGGGAGAAAGGCGGGATTATGACCCGCCTTTCATGTGTTTAGAGGCGGCAGTCCTTGGGCATATCTTCGGTATCTCTTTAGAGTGGTATCGGAGTGGTATCGGGGTGGTAACGGGGAAGACTAATGCTTCCCCGAGTTTTTCGACAATTTAGTTGAAAGAAATAGAAGCTCCTGCTCGCTGCGCTCACGAAATCTTAATAAATCTTACTGCAAAGACTCTGATTTTATTGCCACCGCTAGCACTCGCTACGCTCGTCCGCTGAATCTTAAGTAAATGCACATGGTTTTCAACTAATTTGACGAAGAATGCTTCCCCGCGTATTTTTCAGCGAATGATTTGCGGACTTTGATCTGTGCTTCAGTAGGTGGTTTGTCGCGTTTAGGGCGACGTTGGATGACTTGTTTGCCGTTCAAGGTTCGAGTGTAAAACTCATGGCCGATATTCCCCTTTAGGGATTTAATTGGATATTCTAATTCTGCTATCATAATTTTGTGATTTTTAAAGTTTTTTATGTGTCGGTTTTGTCGGTTTTGTCGGTTTGTCGGTTCATCAAACCGACAAAACCGACACTTTACGCACTTATATTTTCTTAAGATACTTTGTGATATTCCCCATGCGCAATGTGCTGAAGTTGAGAAGATTGAATGAGTTTTGTGAGCCATCTCTCAAGCGTTCTAATATTCACTCCGAGAACTTGAGCTTGGGTTATGGCATCCTGCTTGGAAAAGTTCTCAGGAAGCATTGAGAAGAATTGCTTTTGGAGAATATTACTCCCAATTTCAGTCACTTCCGTAGTCTTGATGTTGGGCAAGATCTGGTACATCATCGCAGCATGCATCAAGAGTTTGTGACCGATGAGGAGCATCGTCTGAAAATCCTCATCTGAGCAGACCACTCGCTCTGGTAGGGGCTTGGTTATATCTAGACGCAAGCCTGTGAGAATCATGCCGATACGCTTCATGATGACAGGCATGCGCTTGAGCGTGGAGGCAAATAGATGGCCATACTCTTGGCTATACACATCATACTCGCTGCGGAACATACGTTTGATGGTTTGGCGTTGGGCAGGACTGAGGTAGAAATAGCAGTCGTGCTCTGCCATGGACATCCACAGATAACGCTCGCCCAGTTGCGTTGCTAGGCGATCGTAGAGCACCGCTTCGTGCGGAACGCCCTCCGCTTCATCGGCGTCCCAGACGCAGTCGTCAAAGTCTTGGATGGAGTTGACCACGTAACATGCGAAGCGGGACATGAGGCCGTTCTCCCGGTTGTTCAAGAGGGGTTGGAGTTGGTTGGGTGTACCCGATAATAGCATGGAGATGTGTGGGTTACGGACTTCAATAAACTCGTCGTCCTTGCGGCGAAGTTGGCTAATGGCTTCGTGTTCAAAGATACAACGAATGATGTCGGAGATCTTACCAAAAGCGGAGCGAAGCACTTGGGTGAGGGTGTCCATCTCTGTGGCCATAATGATACCCCGTCCTTTGAGTACCTCGATCATCTTCATTAAAGCCGAAGCGGAAGTGTTGGCAGGGATATACACCTGTTTACCAGACTGACCTTCAATGGCTTGTAAGAGTGTGCGGCCGTAGTTCATGATACCTTTGCCCGAAGCTGCGGGAGCAATGATCATGGTCAGAAGGTCGGCACTGTAGATGTGGTGTGGATGGCCATGCAACATGCGCATAGCGGGTAGGGCGTAGGCGCAATTGGTTAATAATGAGAGTAGTAGCATGTCGCGCATCTCGCCTTCAGGAGCGACAGAGAGGGCTTGTTCAAGAAGTTGGGGTAATTGGTTAGGTTGGAGGTTGGGAGTGATGAGGGTGTCTGTGCCCTCGGGAGAAAATGTGTTGTTCATCATAAAACAATAAACGGGTTAAAAGGTTGATAATAGGGTTAGTTGTGTGTTAATTGATTTCGAAATCGAGTGCAAAATTACTGCTTTAATTGAATATCTCCAAATAATCCAGAGGGTGTCGGAATGAATTGTTGTAAGTATATGATAATGAGCTGATAAAAAACGCAAGCTGCGACTAGAAATCGGAAGTGTATGCTTAGAAATCGGAAGATATTGTTTAGAGTTTAGTGGACGCTTCGCTATAGGACGCCTCTTTGAGGCTATGGGTTATAGGCTATAGGTTATAGGTTATAGGCGAGGGGTGGGGTTGTGGTTTTCAACGGGGAGAGGGGGCTTGTTGATAACTTTATCTAAGTTGTTGATGCAGGGATGATTATGGCGAAAAATAGGGGTGATTTTGCAAAGTCTAAGTAGCAAAATTGATTTTTATATAAAAAATCCCCTAAAAATAGCACTTTCTCTCAATAAAATTTGCCCAAGTCAGAAAAAAGCAGTATCTTTGCATGCTTTTTCGCGGCGCGCGTATGCGCAAGCACATGATGTGCGGAGCGCAGGAGGTGAAAACTGAAAACTGAAAGGTGAAAACGAGAAAGAAACTAACAAGTTTAAATTAACAATAATTATTAACCAAAATTAAAAAGTTAAAATGCCTACAATTCAACAATTAGTTAGAAAAGGAAGAGCAGAACTTATCGACAAGAGCAAGTCTCCAGCATTGGACAGCTGCCCACAGCGTCGTGGCGTTTGTGTACGCGTTTACACAACAACTCCTAAGAAGCCAAACTCTGCTATGCGTAAAGTAGCACGTGTTCGCTTGACAAACTCTAAGGAGGTGAACGCTTACATCCCAGGTGAGGGTCACAACTTGCAAGAGCACAGCATCGTAATGGTGCGTGGTGGTCGTGTGAAAGACCTCCCAGGTGTACGTTACCACATCGTTCGTGGTACATTGGATACCGCTGGTGTAGCTAACCGCTTGCAACGTCGTAGCAAATATGGCGCTAAGCGTCCTAAAGCTAAGAAATAAGGTTATAGGCTATAGGTTATAGGCTATAGGCAAGTTCTGACGAAACAAAAAAAACTAACTAAAAGTTCCATACTTTGGGACAGATTACAAATGGGTTGATCGGTTGAGTAAGCAGATGGAGTAAGGGTGAAAAACTGAAATCTGAAAACTGAAAGGTGAAAACTTGAAACTGAAAGGTGAAAACTGAAGCCTGTAAACTGAAGAAATCTGCTGAAGTTAAGACAATCAACAAAAAACAAAACAAACAACAATGAGAAAAGCAAAACCAAAAAAACGTGTGATCCTTCCAGATCCAGTTTACGGCGAGGTAATGGTGGCTAAATTTGTGAACCACCTCATGCTCGACGGTAAGAAGAATACCTCTTACAGCGTATTCTACACCGCTTTGGAGATTGTGACCAACAAAATGAAAAGTGAGCAACCAGCTCTTGAGATTTGGAAACAAGCTCTTAGCAACATTACTCCTTTGGTAGAGGTTAAGTCTAAGCGTATCGGTGGTGCAACTTTCCAAGTGCCAACTGAGATTCGTGCGGACCGTAAGGAGTCAATCTCTATGAAGAATATGATTCTCTTCGCTCGCAAGCGTGGTGGCCACTCAATGGCTGAGAAACTTGCTGCAGAGATCATGGATGCATTTAATAACCAAGGTGGTGCGTTCAAGCGTAAAGAGGATATGCACCGCATGGCAGAAGCTAACCGTGCGTTCGCACACTTCCGTTTCTAATATATGTGCCTGCGCGCGTAATATATATACGGAATAGAGTGAAAAGTTAAGACAATGGCTAAACACGATTTAAAATTAAACAGAAATATCGGTATCATGGCTCACATTGATGCCGGTAAGACTACTACCTCAGAGCGTATCTTGGTCTACACTGGTTTGACACACAAAATCGGTGAGGTGCACGATGGTGCAGCTACCATGGACTGGATGGAGCAAGAGCAAGAGCGTGGTATTACTATTACTTCTGCTGCTACCACTACTTATTGGCAATATGCTGGCAATAAGTATAAAATCAACTTGATTGACACTCCGGGACACGTTGACTTTACCGTTGAGGTAGAGCGTTCGTTGCGTATCTTGGACGGTGCTGTGGCTGCGTTCTGCGCTGTAGGTGGTGTACAACCACAGTCAGAGACCGTATGGCGTCAAGCTGATAAATACAACGTACCACGTTTGTGCTACGTAAATAAAATGGACCGTTCTGGTGCTAACTTCTTCGACGTAGTTACCCAAATTAAGGAGGTGCTTGGTGCTAATCCTTGTCCAATCCAAATTCCTATCGGCGCTGAGGAGACTTTCAAGGGCGTAGTTGACCTTGTTAAGATGAAAGCTATCGTTTGGAATGACGAGACTATGGGTTCTGCATATTCTGTTGAGGAGATTCCTGCTGATTTGGCAGACGAGGCAGCAGAGTGGCGCGATAAAATGCTCGAGACCATCGCTGAGTTCGATGATGCTTTGATGGAGAAGTACTTCTCTGATCCTGAGACTATTACTGAGGATGAGATCCGTGCTGCTATCCGCAAAGGTTGCTTGAGCATGCAAATTTTCCCAATGGTTTGTGGTTCTTCATTCAAGAACAAAGGTGTGCAAACTATGCTTGATGCAGTTTGTGCATACTTGCCAAGCCCAATGGATACTCCAATCATCGACGGTACAGACCCTGCAACTGGCGAGGCTGTAACACGTACTCCAGATGATGAGGATCCTTTGTGCGCTCTTGCGTTTAAGATTGCTACTGACCCATACGTAGGTCGCTAGTGCTTCTTCCGTGTGTATAGTGGTAAGTTGGATGCGGGTTCTTATGTTTACAACCCACGCTCTGGCAAACGCGAGCGTATCTCTCGTATCTTCCAAATGCACTCAAACCGTCAAAACCCAGTAGAGACTATTCTCGCAGGTGATATTGGTGCAGGTGTAGGTTTCAAGGATATTCGTACTGGTGACACCTTGTGCGCTGAGGACAAACCAATCGTATTGGAGTCAATCGAGTTCCCAGCACCAGTGATCGGTATCTCTGTAGAGCCTAAGAGTCAAGCTGACCTCGACAAACTTGGTGTAGGTTTGGCTAAATTGGCTGAGGAGGATCCAACATTTACCGTTAAGACTGACGAGCAAACAGGTCAAACTGTGATCTCTGGTATGGGTGAGCTTCACTTGGAGATTATTATCGACCGTTTGAAACGTGAGTTCAAGGTAGAGTGTAACCAAGGTCGTCCACAAGTAGCATATCGCGAGGCAATCTCTGCTCCAGTAGAGTTGCGTGAGACATACAAGAAGCAATCTGGTGGTCGTGGTAAATTCGCTGACATTATTGTTCGCGTTGAGCCAGCAGATGAGACCTTCGAGGGTGGCTTGCAATTCGTGGATATCGTTAAGGGTGGTAATGTGCCTAAAGAGTATATCCCAGCAGTTGAGAAAGGTTTCACCGCTGCTATGAAGACTGGTGTGTTGGCTGGTTATCCAGTAGATAAACTTAAAGTTACTTTGATGGACGGTAGCTTCCACCCAGTTGACTCTGACCAACTTTCATTTGATATCTGCGCACAAATGGCGTTCAAGAGCGCTTGCGCTAAGGCTAAACCAGTATTGATGGAGCCTATCATGAAGGTTGAGGTGGTAACTCCAGAGGAGAGCATGGGTGATGTTATCGGTGACTTGAACAAACGTCGTGGCCAAGTAGAGGGTATGGATACCGCTCGTACAGGTGCTCGCGTGATCAAGGCTAAGGTACCATTGAGCGAGATGTTCGGTTATGTAACCGCATTGCGTACCATCACTTCTGGTCGTGCAACCAGCAGCATGGAGTTCTCTCACTATGACGCAGTATCTTCAACCATCGCTAAGACTGTTTTGACAGAGGTAGGCGGTCGTGTAGATCTCGTGTAAGTGACTAAATAACCGGTTGGTCGGGTGACCGACCTTCCGGTACTAAAAAAGAAAACAAAAGTCGAGCTGAAAGTTCGAAAGGGTCAGGCAGAAAGGGCCGCTTGATACCTCAAACCTCTTCGCTCACGCGTGCATGTGCGCACGCACCCGCATACCTTATAATATATAACGCTGCGTTGTAAAAAAGGTTCCAAAGTTTCAAGGTTCCAATCGCGGCTTGAGTGGGGTAGGCGGCAAAATAAAGATAACACCCTAGCGTGAGTCATCTGAGCAAATGACTCTTTGGATGTGCGAGCGCGGGGAATAAGTAAAACAACATTAAATTAATTAACAACAATGAGTCAAAAGATTCGTATCAAACTGAAATCGTTCGACCACAATTTGGTAGATAAGTCTGCTGAGAAAATTGTGAAGACCGTAAAAGCAACAGGTGCAGTAGTAAGTGGTCCAATTCCATTGCCAACTCACAAGCGCATCTTCACTGTAAACCGCTCCACCTTCGTTAACAAGAAGAGCCGTGAGCAATTTGAGTTGTCAAGCTACAAGCGTTTGATTGACATTTATCAATCTAACCAAAAGACTGTAGAGGCTTTGATGAAACTCGAGCTCGCAAGTGGTGTTGAGGTAGAGATCAAAGTTTGATAACTAAGAACAAAGAACCAAGAGCCAAGAATCAAGACAAATTACTTTTGGGTCCAATGACAAAGGTGATGAGTTGAGAGGAGAGGTTCAACAAAACAAAATCGCCACTTCCCGCGGATAGACACAGTCGTAAGACACGGAAGCCCGGGGGCGAGAGTGGAAAAATAATTATTAACAATTTTAATCACAGCTAAAATGCCAGGATTATTAGGTAAAAAAATCGGAATGACATCCGTGTTCGGTGCTGATGGCAAGAATATCCCATGCACCGTTATTGAGGCTGGTCCTTGCGTTGTTACCCAACTCAAGACAGTTGAGAAGGATGGCTACTCTGCTGTACAAGTGGGTTTCATGCCAAAGAGCGAGAAACACACTAACAAAGCAGAAGCTGGTCACTTTGCAGCTGCAGGTGTACAACCAATGCGTCACCTCGTAGAGTTCGATGGATTCGAACAAGAAGTCAAACTGGGAGATACCTTGACCGTGGAGATGTTCGAAGAGAACTCTTTCGTAGACGTGACAGGTACTTCTAAAGGTAAAGGTTTCCAAGGTGTAGTTAAGCGTCACGGCTTCGGTGGTGTAGGTCAATCTACCCACGGTCAAGACGACCGCCTTCGTGCTCCAGGTTCTATCGGTGCCTGCGCAACTCCAAGTCGCGTATTCAAAGGCATGCGTATGGCTGGTCACATGGGTGTTGACCGCGTAACTGTACAAAACCTTGTAGTACTTAAAGTGATTCCTGAGTACAACTTGATCATGGTCAAGGGAAGTGTACCAGGTGCTAAAAATTCAATCGTTGTTATTAACAAATAAGAAGGTATGGAACTTAGTATTTTGAACATGGCCGGCAAAGAGACCGGCAAGAAGATCGTTCTCAATGACGCTATCTTCGGTATCGAGCCTAACGACCACGCCATCTATTTGGATGTAAAACAATATTTGGCAAACAATCGTCAAGGTACAGCTAAAGCTAAACAACGTAGTGAGAACGCTCACTCTACACGCAAACTCGGTCGTCAAAAAGGCGGCGGTGGTGCTCGTCCAGGTGACTTGAAGTCTCCAGTACGTGTAGGTGGTGGTACCATTTTTGGTCCAGTTCCACGCGATTATGGCTTTAAACTCAACAAGAAGGTTAAACAATTGGCTCGTCGCAGTGCACTCAGCACCCGCGCAGCTGCAGGTCAAATCATCGTATTGGATGCTCTCCAATTTGAGGCTCCAAAGACCAAAGCAATGATCGAGGTAATGAACAATCTTCAAGTTGCAGGTAAGAAGGTATTGTTCGTATTGGCAGAGAATAACTTCAACGTTCTCAAGTCAGCAAGCAATATCGAGCGCACCAATGTGGTGACTGTTAACGAACTCAATACATACGCAATCATGAACTCTAGCGCAGTAGTATTCGTTGAGAACGCTGTTGCAGCTCTTGAGTCAACTTTAGCATAAGGAGGTTATAACTATGGCAATTATTATTAAACCAATCGTCACTGAGAAGATGACCGCCGCAGGCGAAAAGTTCAACCGTTATGGTTTTCAAGTAGTTCGTACTGCTAACAAGATCGAGATCAAGAAGGCAGTAGAAGAATTGTACAATGTTCAAGTTCTTGATGTAAACACCCTTATCGTAGCTCCAAAGACCAAACAACGCTATACCAAGAGTGGTTTGATCCGTGGTGCCAAGGCTGCTTACAAGAAAGCTATTGTAACATTGAAAGAAGGTGAAACAATTGATTTTTATAGCAATATCTAAAAATGGCTGTACGTAAATTAAAACCCTCTACACCGGGGCAAAGACACAAAATTATTGGCGCATTTGACACAATTACCGCAAGTGCACCAGAGAAATCTCTTGTGTTCGGTAAAACCAAAACTGGTGGTCGCAACAACAATGGTAAAATGACCATGCGTTACATCGGTGGTGGACACAAGCAGAAATATCGCGTAATTGACTTCAAGCGTAACAAAGATGGTGTACCAGCAGTAGTAAAGACTATTGAGTACGATCCAAACCGTTCGGCTCGTATCGCACTC
>JAZQTO010000114.1:0-1892 GCA_045630805.1 Paludibacteraceae bacterium | reverse complement strand
AAATGGAGAAAAATTGACACTAATTGACAAACCAAATTGACATTAATTGTCGTTTAATAACCCCTCGCCCTCGGGCGAATAACATAGAAAACTTTGAGTGTAACGAAAAGTGCCCCCGCCTTTACACTCTACACCATACGCCAAAATAAGTTTTAGAGCGTAAGCTCTTGGCCTATAGCCTATAGCCAATCGCCTATAGCCAATTGCCAAAGCAACACTCTACACCGCTCGCATGCGAGCAAAAACAAGAATATTATTAACAACTTAAAATAACGCCGCTTGCCGCGTAGATATAGCAATGACAACAGAACTAACATATATCAAAACGCAGAATCTACTTGTTGATACGAGTACGATTATTGAGTCTGCCAAGAACGCAGCCTACCGCTCTGTGAATGTGGTGTTAGTTAAACGTAACTGGTTATTAGGAAAACGTATTGCAGAGGAACAACTGGGAAACCAAACGCGAGAGGAGTTGTATGGCAAAAGTGTAATAGAAAATCTTGCTCAGCAACTAACAACAGAGTACGGTAGTGGATTTGATTTTAGCAGTTTGTATAAGTATGTGCGCTTCTATCAATGCTTCCCAAACATTTTGGACGCGGATAGTCCAAAATCTTTTTTGCTAACATCGCAGCATGAGTCCTACGATGGTGTCAAAGTATGAGGAGCAGTTGAAAGTAGGAAGCGTACTCCAACGCAGTTTAGAAGAATTTACAGATTTCTTATCTGCACAAAAATAACAAGCGGCTCCGCCGCAAAAAAATATGGGAATAGAAACGCAAATACAACTCTTTGACAACGCAAAGATACGCGTTGCTTGGGATGATGAGAAGGAAAAATATTTCTTCTCTGTGGTGGATGTTATCGGAGTATTAACAGAGAGTACTGACGGACGCACTTATTGGAAAGTTTTGAAAAACAGACTATTAAAGGAGGGAAATGAAACGGTTACAAATTGTAACCAGTTGAAACTTCCTGCTTCTGATGGCAAAATGCGTTTGACTGATATTGCTGATTTAGAGGGGATTTTGCGTATTGTTCAATCAGTACCAAGTAAGAAAGCAGAGCCTATAAAACAGTGGCTGGCACAGGTGGGTGGCGAACGGATTCATCAGATGATAGATCCTGAGCGTTCGATACAGCAGGCTGTAGCGGATTATAAGAAATTGGGGTATTCGGAGAAGTGGATAGCTAATCGCATAAAGTCGATTGATGCTCGAAATGAACTAACCAATGAATGGAAGCGTTCGGGAATGACTGAGGGGCGTGATTTCGCGCTGTTAACTGATTTGATTACGAAAACTTGGAGTGGTAAGACAACAAAGGAATATAAGCAATTTAAGGGATTGACTAAAGAGAATTTGCGAGATAATATGTCCACCATAGAATTAGCGCTTAATACTTTAGCAGAAGCTTCTACAACGGAGATATCGAAACGCAGAAATCCCAAGAGTTTGAAGCAAAATATGCAGATAGCCAAAGAGGGTGGAAATGTGGCGAAGGCAGCACGAATGCAATTAGAAACAACTATTGGTGAGAGCGTAGTAACCTCTATCAAGGCAAGTGACTATATTCGTCCGATTGAAGAAAGTGCAGAAGAATAACGAAAATGCAATCCGACAGCGAAGCGGTCCGACAATGAAATGGTCTAACAGCCAAAGGCGGTCTAACAGCGAAGCAGTCTTAAAATAAATAGGTTTAGAGCGTAAGCGATAAAAGCTCCCTGCCTTTAACCTCTCGCCTCTAACTTGCTTATAAAAAATACGGCTTCATCTTTTGAAATACGTTCGGGTAATCATTGTTTGAAGATGAAAGGAGATGAAATTGAGGTAGTTGACTGTGAGTATTGGCAAGGAACTATAGTCTATATGCAACTACGTACGGACGTG
>JAZQTO010000113.1:0-4467 GCA_045630805.1 Paludibacteraceae bacterium | reverse complement strand
TATCATCTATTGCATAAAAATATACTTTTTTTATTAATTTTTTAATATAGTTCGTCTTAAAAATTCACCTCTGATTTTTGTGTATTTTTGTAGCTCGCTTGCGAGCGTATTTTTGTTTAAAACATAACTGTCAATTGTGCCAATTGTGCTGATTTGTTTCATTCGCCTCATTCGCCGTTTAGAACAAATTATTTTGTTTTGTGTTGCCAATGCGATTTAAGCGCATTCTTCCAACCCAAACAAAATGTATTCTTGAATTGTCACTAATTGTCGTTTTTATTTGTCATGAATTGTCGTTAAATATAGCCCCTTGATTTTGCTATCTGCGTTTAGCAATTGTTCTTTTTATATATAAAAAAGCTCCGATTTCTTGCACAATTCAAAAAATATTTGTACTTTTGCAGCGTTTTTTGTATCGTGCCTACTATGCATTTGTTGGTATATCGGCACGTGAGGGTGGATAAATGCTGGGGATTTGAGATAGAATTAGTTGTTAATCGGGCAGTTTGCTGAAGTGCCCAAAGATTTTTAAGGATAAAATTTTATTGAAATGAAAATTAGAAGTGTATTATTTGGACTAGTTGTGTTGGTTTGTCTATTTGGAGGCCTTTCTTTGATGAGTCGGATGAATGAAGATCAAGGAGGGTGGCGTCCTGCGGACATGTATTCCACTTATGGAGGATCTCAGGGAGTTACTTATTCTTCTGTAACCTATGGATCTGCTTCTTCAGCAGGTTCATCTGTTCCTGTATTGTCTAGTTCTAATTCTTTGTTCCGTCATCGTGGCGTTTCTTCATACGCGCCTGCGTATGCTGCGCCCGGTAGCCTAACCAATAGCCAATATCCAATAGGCGGAACGCCGTCCAATAGCGTAGCGTCCCCTATGTTTGCCACTTCCAGCGCGGAGTTCCGCTCATTTGGTGGTGGCGGCAATGCAGGTGGTGTCTCTATGTCGGGTGGCGCTATCAAGTCATCAGGTTCTGCTATGTCTGCTCCATCTTCTGCTTTGAGCGTGTCAATGCCTGCTGCTCCTGCTTTTGCATATAACCGTGGCGCTATGGCATCTGTTGCTGGTGATATGGCTATGGCTCCTGATCAGGCATATGCTGGTATTGGTAATACTACTGGCCCTCGAGGAATAAGTGGTAGAAAGAATGGTGATGTGGAGGATTCGTGGTTGGATTGGCTTTATCGATATGGTTATACATATGGTTCTGTATCTGGTGATGAGCAAAATGGATATACGTATTCATTTAGCTATAACGACTTGTTGGAGGCTTACAAAGATTATGTGACCAATTATTGGCAAAAGATGTGGGGTACCCCGCCTGAATTTGATCAATGGTTGCTGTGGTTTCAAGGTGATGGTGGTATGCATGATTATAGAGGTAATAGCTATGTATGGTTACCAGTGGGTGATTTCTATCCTTTGCTGATTCTTTCATTACTGTATGCTGGATATGTAATTATTCGTCGTCGTAAGAATAAAATTTTTGAGACTAATATTTAAAAACTAATACTACAATGAAAAAACTACTTTTTGCACTCTGTGCTTTATTCGTAGCTACCATTTCTGTAGCGCAATCAGGTCTTACATGTGAGGATGCTATTGTTCTAACAAAAGACTATCAAGCTACTATTACTGGTCCTTGTGAAGTGTGGTATACGGCTACTACATATGATTTGCCAATCCATGTGCTTTTTACTCCGTTTGGTGATAATAGTGCCAAGGGACCAAGTGTTGAGTTAGACTTTACATGTACTCCAGGTGTGTATGATGACCCGCAGATTGACTCGTTGGTGAATAATTTGGTTTCTGATTTTATTGAATTGCCTGCGAAACTTGAGAGTGAGTTGGTTACTGGAAGTGGTAAGAATGAATGGGATCTTTCAATGACAAAATCATATCGTGAACAACTTGCTGGATTTGGAATATTGTATGCAGTTCGTGCGTATGTGAAAGTGACATATCATGAGGCGGGAACGATAACTTTGTCACCAGATAGTACATACAAAAAATGTATGAATTCTGCACAAATTGTTTCTTTGGATGATACAATTCATGTGTCTGCAAATGATGAGGAGACTGTTTACGTGTTCCCATATACAGCATGGAAGAATGATAGTATTCGTTTTGTATGGGAAGGAGATGGTCAAGCTAACATCTATGTGGCAGAACAAGAGTGTTCATTTGCTGCTGATGAGTCTAATCCATATGTGTTTAGTACTTTTGCTGTTGCTAAAGGTGCTCCATATAAACTTTATTCTGAACAAATGAAGAGTTATATTAGTAGTCATACAGGTGAGGGTATATTTTACGCTAAAGTGGTTGCTCCTTCTGCTGGTAAGTTAGTCGTAGAGAAGATTCCTATGGCTGCTGCAGAGGGTGGAGCAGAGATGTTGGTTTATGGTAAATCAGTTCAAGTAAAATCAAGTAATCAACTCTATTGTTTCCCACGTACTTGGAAGGCAACTCAATTTGTTGCACCGCAAGGAAATAAGATTCAAATGCTCGTTTCTACTACTGCAGATTTTACGCCTTCAACTACGGATGCAAATGTGTTGGCTGCTCATGATTTTGCAATGGTAGAAGGTAAACGTACTTTACAGTTTTCATCCTATGAAATGAGCGTGATTACAACTCAAGCAACGGGAGATTATCTCTATGTGCGTTTCTTATCTGATGCGCCTATACAAATAACCCCAACAGAATGGGTAACATCTTCTTGTTTGGATAAGTCATACTTGATTACTCCTAATACGGAGTTTGCTGTAGCAGCTAAGTCTAGCAGCAAGATTTTCCGTGTACGCTATGCTGATTTCTCAAATTATGACTTGACTATCAAATGGACGGGTAATAGCACATTGCCTACTTATATTGCAGAAACATGTGATTTTTCACTAAGTAATACTAATGCAGCATTATTGGTCAAAGGTTTCTCTATCTCTCGTAAAGGTACTAAAGTGATAGATGCTGCTACAGTTGATGCTTGGGAACCACGTATTCCAGAGGAGGGATTCTTCTTCGTTCGTTTTAACCCAAATAACCAAGGTAATGTCACATTTGTTACAGACAAACCAGAGGAAGTTGCTCCATCAACCCCAGATCCTGTTTATACCACTATTGCTGACACCGTTTGCTATGGCGTAACCTATGAGTGGAATGACCAAAAATATACTACCTCTGGCGAGTATTCACAAACCTTTACTGCTGCCAATGGTGCAGATAGCGTAGTGACCCTTACTCTTGTCGTTCTTCCAGAGGTCAAACCTGTTGTTACAGAACAAACCATCGAGTATGGTAAGTTATTTGAGTGGAACAATAAGGTATATACCCAATCTACCACAGATACTGTTACACTCCAAAATGAGCATGGTTGCGACTATTTGGCTATCCTTAAGTTGACTGTATTGGATAAACCTGCTGGTCCATGTGTCTTGAAGAGTATTGAGCTTAAGATCAAAGACCAGCTCACGCTCAACCTTGATAGTGCTTTCACGATTTATCGCATCAATTATAGCGAGTGGGTGGCTACAGGAGTTACTTTGACTTGGACAGGTGTGGAACCATTGCATACGTTCGTAGCAGAAACTTGCGAGTTTGCGGTAGCACCTTATAATAAATACGTACACGCGTACGTGAGCGTACCTGCAGAGGGGGCATTGGCTATGACTAAAGCGATGTTAGCGGATATGGCTGAGTTTGTGGACGAGGATGGTTATCTTTATGTCCGCTTCCTCACCGAGCAAGAGGGTGTATTGACCGTGAAGTAATTCATAAACCAACTACGGGTTCATACAATACCCTTGCAATACCCTTGTAATACCGTTACCACGCCGTTACCACTACGGAGGGATAACGAAGAAACACCGTATGAGGTGTAAGGTATAGAGTGTAGAGGCATGGCGAAATTTAGCAACCTTTGCGCTACCCTTAGGCAGGAAAATTCAGGTGAGGTTTTTTAGGTTTTTGAGGTTTTCAAAATCCTCAAAATCTCAAAAACCTAAAAAAACGCAATTGATAATTTTATAAGCGATCATTGATAATTAGCGACTTATGAGTGTGTTGTTGATTTCTACGGACACGTAGTAATCATCCGGCAAAAAGTCCGCAGAGTGTTCCTTGGGATAGTTGTTCTTTCTTTGTTTGTTAGTTATCCCGAATATTATTCGGATAAACCCAGAGGGAGAATAGCCTTTGAATTGACACTAATTGACGAACTAAATTGACATCAATTGTCGTTTAACACCCCCTCGCCCTCGGGCGAACATAACAAAATCCCGCGGCTCTGCCGCCTAAAAAAGACTTCTTATGTTGGTTGCCAATGCGTATTCGCATTCTTCCAACCTACAGAAGAAAGTTCTTTGAATTGACACTAATTGACGAACTAAATTGACACTAATTGTCGTTTAATACCCCCTCGCCCTCGGGCGAACAACATAGAAAACTTTGAGTGTAGCGAAAAG
>JAZQTO010000112.1:0-13979 GCA_045630805.1 Paludibacteraceae bacterium | reverse complement strand
CCCTTAAAACTTTTAAAACTATTAAAACTTTTAAAACTATTTCAAGTATATGAACAAACCATTCTTATTTTTCTTATCGCTTATGGCACTAACAGCATGTACCAAGCAACAGACTACTGGTATTCATCTCGAGAACCTCGACACCACCGTAGTCGCACAAAACGATTTCTACCAATACGCCTGCGGCGGATGGATGAAGAACAACCCACTCCCTAACGAGTACAGCCGTTTTGGCTCATTCGACAAACTCGGACTCCAAAACCTCGAGCAAGTTAATGGTCTTATCGCCGACATCGCTGCTAAACAACACCCTATGGGCTCTATCCCACAAAAAATCGGCGACGTATATAACCTCTCAATGGATATCGAACGCCGCAATGCCGAAGGCATCACTCCTGTACTCCCTGTTCTCGCCGAACTTGATGCTGTGACCGACAAAGACCAATGGTCTGCTGTTCTTGGCAAAGCCATGGACTACGGATTATGGGCCATGTACGTGGACGCAGACGCTATGAACTCATCCATGAACATCCTCAACGAATACCAAGCTGGCTTCGCCCTCAGCGAGAAGAGTTACTACTTCGACCAAGACGAGCACACCACACATATCCGTGCTGAATACCTCAAACACGTAGAGAAAATGTTCACGCTCTTTGGTATAGATAACGCTGCTGAGAAAGCACAAACCGTGCTCCGTCTGGAGACTCGTTTGGCAGGTGCAGCGCTCAGCAATGTAGAGCTTCGCGACCCAGTTGCTAACTACAACAAGATGTCCATCGACGAGCTCCAAGTGCTTGTGCCTCAAGTAGATTGGGCAGTTTACTTCGGTGAGTTGTTCAGAAGTTCAGAGGTTGAGGTGGATAGCCTCAGCGTAGGTCAAGTACGCCACCTCCAAGAGGCGGGTAAGATGCTCGCAGAGGAGTCTATCGAAGATATGAAAACCCTCTTCCAATGGCAAATCATTGATGGTAGTGCAGACTTCCTCACCGAGGAGATCTTCATGCAAAACTTCGAGTTCTACGGTCGCACCCTTAGCGGTCGTCAAGAGCCTACTCCACAATGGAAACGTGCCGTTGCCATGGTCAACGGAACCCTAGGCGAAGCAGTTGGACAAATGTATGTGGAGAAGTACTTCCCAGAGGAGAACAAAGCGCGCATGCTCGAACTCGTAGCTAACCTCCAAACTGCCCTCGGTCAACGCATCCAAGCCCTTGAGTGGATGTCCGACGAGACCAAAGCCAAAGCTATGGAGAAGCTCAATACCTTTACCGTCAAGATCGGTTATCCAGACAAATGGCGTGACTATACCGCCCTGGAGATTGATCCTACTCTCACTTACTACGCCAATATCCAACGTGCGGCTAAGTTTGAGCAAGACTACTCACTCTCCTTCCTCGGCAAACCTGTGGACAAAGATAAGTGGTTCATGACCCCACAAACCGTCAACGCATACTATAACCCAGCTACCAACGAGATCTGCTTCCCTGCAGGTATTCTCCAATACCCATTCTTTGATATGAACGCTGACGACGCCTTCAACTATGGCGCTATCGGCGTGGTGATCGGTCACGAGATGACCCACGGTTTTGATGACCAAGGTAGCCAATTCGATAAGGACGGTAACCTCATCAACTGGTGGACAGCAGAAGACCGTGCACGTTTTGAGGAGCGCACCAAAGTGATGGAAGAGTACTTCAACGGCATTGAGGTAGCTCCTGGTACTTTCGCGAATGGCGCATTTACCTTGGGCGAGAACATCGCTGACCACGGAGGCTTGCAAGTGGCTTATCAAGCGTTCTTGAACAACGAAAAACTGAAAGGTGAAAACGGAAAACTGGGCATTGTGGAGGGCTTTACACCAGAGCAACGCTTCTTCCTCGCATACTCCAATGTATGGGCAGGTAATATCCGTGATGAGGAGATTCTCCAACGCACCAAGAACGACCCTCACTCACTCGGTCGTTGGCGTGTAAACGGCGCATTGCCACACATCAACGCTTGGTATGAGGCTTGGAATGTAACCGAGGAGTCACCTATGTACTTGGCTCCTGAGAAACGTGTAAGTATTTGGTAAAATAAGAACGCCGCTTTGCGGCTGTAGATGGTAGATGGTAGATCGGCGCAAGGCGCCTGTAGATGGTAGATCGGGCTATGCCCTGTAGATGGTGGATCGGCCTTCGGCCTGTGGACTCTTAGAGGTCTTCGAGCGAAGCGATCTACAGCGAAGCGATCTACAACGAAGTGATCTACAGCGAAGCGATCTACAGCGAAGCGATCTACAGCGCAGCGATCTACAACGAAGTGATCTACAGCGCAGCGATCTAAAAACACAAACATATGGTAAAACATGTAGTATTTTTTCGCCTCTTAGACGAGGCGGAGGGCAAGACTAAGTTGGAGAATGCCCAAATTATTCGTGACGGACTACTCGCATTACGCGAGAAGATTGATGTTCTCGTGGACGAGACCGTAGGTATCAATATCCCTAACGCCAAGAACACCGACCACGACATCTGCCTCACTTGCACCTTCCGCACATGGGAGGACTTGGACACCTACGCCACCCACCCAGAGCATGTCAAAGTAGCGCAATATATCGGCAAATGCAAGTCAGCGCGTAGCGCTGTGGATTATGAGGAGTAATCCCCGCCTATAGCCTATAACCTATAGCCTATAACCCCAAACAAAGAAAACGGACACCCCATCGGCGTATCCGTTTTCTTTCCTACCATTCACCTGCCATACTATTGACTGGCGTGAAATATAAGCGGGTCGAATCGCCCATCCATGTGAAGCGATACATATCGTATAAGTTCGTATCTAGCGGAATAGTCAACCTTGCGTCCAAAGATGCCATTCCCGTATAATAGGTATGCCCCAACTCAAAATTAGTTACCGAGGTACCATCGCCTTCGCCATTATTCTCGTGGACATAGATTCCGTACAAAATGCGTTTGTAATCGCCATTATACACATCATCAAAGAGCTTCAAGAAGTACTCTCCAGGCGTCTCCCAACCCTGCTCACGCAATGTGAGACTATCGATGGTCTCGCCCACCCAAGGGGTGTAGGAATTGATTTCGCCTAACGTATCCTTAGGATACACATAGTCCCATTGCCCCTCCACACGGTATTCAAACAACATAGGAGTCCTAGATACCGAATCGGTGGTGATGGTCTTGATAAACAATGTTCCCGCAGGTTTATTCGTTGTCGGATTCACCACAAAAGCATATACCCAATAATCGGTTGTAGGACGCAACAAGGTAAAATATTGGTCGGTATCGCTATATTTCAATGAATACGACGCAAAATCTGCCACAAAGGGCGACAACGCCTGCAACTGGCGGTTGCGCCAATACAAATAATCCACATACGCACTATCCAACGCCAACATCATAAACTGCTTAGCCACCTTTTGAATATCATCTATATCTTCACGAACAGGGTGAATACCCGTCAAGTAAAAGGCTTTCTTATTGGTCGTAAAAGAGACATGAGCATATCCCGCAGACACTTGTTCTACGGTAATATCTATCGTCACATTTTCGGTATGCGTCTCCACCGCAGTAGGATTGCATGATGCCCAAGACAGCACCAATAATAAGGCTATTCCACCTATAAACCATTGCAATTTCTTAGAACTCATAGTGACCTCCTTCCTCTTTCTCCTCGTTGATCAATAGTGTTTGTACCGCATAAATAAAACGCACACAGGTAATCACATGGCCACCATAGTAGCCCAGACTATACTGAATATTCGCTCCTTTCCACTTGTTCTTCGCACGACTAGCATTCTCATAAGGCACCGTCTCATCGTTGATGGAGTGCATGATAAACACAGGCGCTTTGGGTACCCATGAGTAACTCAAAATGGAGTTGTTGGTCATCGCCTTGTACAACTCAGACACCTCCTGACTAGTGCGATCCATGCCCTTAGGCGTGAGCAACTCATGCGTTACATAGGAGCCAATCATATTGTTGATTTGCTTAGTGGTATACATTTTGCTATTGACCCACTCATCCAAATTATCATAGATATATGGTGCCATCAACTCGCGCATATCTAGGTCCAACTTATTACCCACCACCATACCTTGCATCATGATAGGCACCGCACAAGGATAACTTGCCACATCCGTCTCTACGAAGCGATCGTAAGTGGCCTTGACATCGTATGGACCACCACCTGCAAACACGCGACGGAGCTTCACATCCTCGTTATGGTGCTCTATGAGGTGCTGTACCGCCATCGTGGTTGCACCACCCTGAGAGTAACCCATCAGGTAGATATCATCGTATTCAGGTTCACAACCCGCTTGTTTGAGGAATGGTACCACAGCTTTGTACATATCCAGTACGTTGCGAGCGGTGAGATCCATCACCAAGTAAGGGTGTACCTTGTCTGCTGTCACGCCATAACCTATATAATCTGGCACAATCAGCGCATAACCCAATTTCACCAATATACCCTCCAATGGGAAAGTATTACTGGGTGCTTCCATATTGCTCGCAATCGTATAATGTGACACCAAGATAAAGCGTTTGAACTCACCACTAGCAGGTAGCAACACCTTGCCAGACAGAAGAATAGGATTACCATCCACATCGATAGACTCATATACGCCCGATAGTTCGATCACATGACGAGCATTCTTAAAATCCAATAGGTTTTGTATCACATTGGTCAATGTGGTTGCTGATGCACGCTGAGGACCGCGCATCGTGCTATCCGTGGGTGCTGGTGAGTGATCGTCTTCGGTGAGAAGCAACGAACCTAATTCCTCACCATCCATGCCCTTGATACCACCATTAGCCACTAGTTCGACCATGTCGGTGTTTCGTTGGCTAGTCACACGAAACATACCTGGTGCAGACTCTACATCATCAAAATTAACATGGTAATTAGTGCCCATATTACAGGACGCCAACATTACCACTAGCCATATTCCTACATATATCTTTTTCATACTTCTAAACTTCTAAACTCCTAAACTACACCTACAACCTCACGCCTATAGAAGCGGTAAACAATCTTGATCCAAACATATAGACCTCATATGCGTTGTTCAGCGCAATCATACCGCCTATCTCCAATGCGCCATAGCATCTACCTTTGCCCACGCGCATACCGAGCAACGTGATATTCGCCGCAGGCGAAACCACCGTAGCGCGACCATCAAGCAGCTCTGTACCCGTATTGATGTTGAGTCCCACGCCTATTGCGGAGTATAGCGACACATAATCATGATGAAAATACGAGAAACGCACCGTAGGTACGATGGCTATATTGTGGAAGTTTCGATCCTCCTCGCGAGCGAGTTCCTCGCCCTTGCCATTGCGCACGACGCGATCCCATATCACACCGCTATAATCCACCAATAGTCCTAGACCGTACCAATAGTTGAAGTTATACATATACTCCGCAAAGCAATGCTGGGTATAGCGGAAGTTCTCATCATAAGGTGATTCATAGCCCTCGGGCATATTTTGGTAGTGCCCTCTATCTCGCCACATGAGCGTCTCAAACAACTGATCACCCACACCTATACGCAAGTCATGCGGCATATTGTCATACGCATGTCGGCGAGCCTCGCGCAACGAGTCGCGATAGGCTTTCACTTCCAACCGCATTGAGTCGCGCATATCCTGCATCTTGTACTGGATCGAATCAATCTTGCTTTGTACTTGCTGAACCTCACGCAGATCCTGAGCCGTCACACCCATCGTGCACACACTCAGTAGTATTATACCTAGTAATCGTTTCATATCTCTTTTGCTGTCACTTAGCTACACTAAATACTCCATTGCAATCCTACTGCCAGATTCAGTTTCTGACTATCTGCCTGACCGATTGGCAAAATCAGATTGTCCTTGGTCACTTGCCATGGTTGCAACATCAGATGGGCAAACGCATTCAATCTCCCAGCCTCTGACCTTTTACCTTTCGCCTCTACCGCACCTAACTCCCAACTCTTATTGAGTTTCAAGCCCACCAATGTTACCGCAAAATCGCCCTGATAAGCTGTGTACACACTCTTAGCAGGAGTGATACCCAATCGTGCAGCCAAACTCCAACCCTGTCCAAAAGTCTGATCCACACCCGCCTCAATATAGGTCGAGTATGCACGCTTCAACTCCCCCGTTGTCCCATCATTATACCCATCTCGACCAAAAGTCCGAAAGGCACATAGGGCATTCACACTCGTTGTCCAGCCACGTTGATTCGTATATACGGGATGACCATAAGCCACTCGCCACTCGCCTGTCGTACCACCTCCACCTCGTGGATGGTTGCGAAAATCAAAAAAGCGACTAGGCGTTCCGTCTGGATACGTATCAAAATAGAAACAATGCAAGTAACAGATATTCAACCCCCAGCGACTAAAACCTATCATCACATCCACCTCGGGATTCAACCCCGTGAAAGTCCAATCGGTCGCTCCCACATTCCACCACATATTCGCATAGAAACCAGCATAGCCCACCGTAGCATCCAACTGCACACTCGGACCTCCGACATACAATCCACGCCAGATATAGTTGCTCGTCACCAATGCGCTCGCCGACCATGAGAACAGCGACTCCTTCTTCTCTGTGGGTATAGTCTTTACCTCATTTGACGACTCTACCACTTGAGCTCCTAATGGCAATACCACACATGCCACTAGCCCGATAACTGCTATAATCTTCTTGTTTATCATAATCGCCACAAAGGTACGATAAATATTGCACATACGCAAATATTATGCCTTTATTTCCCAAAAAAAGTGGCAAATATCTGCTTAGATATTGCCACTTCATAGTTAAGGTCACTTGTCTTATACCGACCAAGATCTGGGTGCATTGACCTGCAAAGTGCGTATGGAGCTCTGCTGAATCTGACGTACACGCTCGCGGGATAAACCGTACCGCAGACCTAATTCCTCTAGGCTCATAGGCTCCTCACCGTTCAGTCCAAACGAGCAGGTGATGATATCCCTTGCTCTTACATCCAACACCTGTAGCCATCGTTGGATATCCTGCTTCAGCCCCTCATGGTTCAAGCCGCTATCCGCCATCGGCAAACTAGAAGGCAACAGATCAGCCAAACACGAGTCACCATCTTCGCCCACAGGCAGATCAATACTCACCTCTGAAGACATAAATCCCAATGACTCCTCGATCTTATCCTCAGACAAGCCCATTATCTCAGCCAACTCGCTTACTGATGGCTGCCGCTCTTCTTGTTGTATGAACTGCTGTATGGCTTTACGTATTCGCTGTTGCAGTCCCACTTGGTTGAGCGGAATACGCACGCTACGTCCCTTCTCGCTCAGGGCATTCAGGATGGCTTGTCTGATCCACCAAACGGCATAAGTACTCAACTTAAATCCACGCATTGGATCAAACTTATCAATAGCAGTCATCAGACCTAAGTTACCCTCCATAATCAGGTCCTCCAAGGATATCCCTTGATGAACATACTGTTTAGCAATGGATATCACAAAGCGCAAGTTGCAGTTGATGAGTTTTTGTTTGGCTGTTACATTTCCTCGGCGTGCCTGATAAGTCAACTCTACTTCCTGCTCCAAACTGAGCAATGGATAACGACTGATGTCGTTCATATAAGCGTTCAATACAGGTGTACGCTCGGTAATACTCTTGGCTATCTTAATCTCTTTTATCATATCTGTTAAGGTTAGTTATCTCTATATATATTATACGCGCAAAAGCCCCAATTCAGAACCTTTGCGCATACTTTTTTTGTTATTTTTCGCTATTTAGGCTCCCACAGCATGGAATCCTTGTCCCACTCTGCGAACCTTATCCATTGCGTTGCGGCAGATTCTATTAACCGACTGAGTGGTGATCTTCAACTCCGTGGCCAACTCCTCGGTGCTCCATTTCTCTTCATACTCGCCCACTCCATACTTGGCCTCCATCACCATGCGCTCGCGCTCTGTGAGTCCACTCTCGTTTATCACATCATTCATCCATCCCACCATCTCCACTATAGATGACTCCTCCGCACGGTCGTAGCCATTCTCCATCCACTCATCCAATGCGTAACACGAATAGGCAGTCAGGTAGTTACCCTCCTTGTCTTTGGTGCGAGGCACGCGGATCGTATAGCCCTCCTTGTTATTCATGTCCTTGAGCGCATTGCTAATACAGGTAGAGACGTAGCTTTCAAAACTCACTTGCTTCTCCGCATTGTAGGATGCGATGGCTGAAGCAAGAGCCAAGTAGCCCGCAGACAATAGGTCGCTCTCTTCCCAAAATGGGTTCTTACTAAGGACGCCTGACTTCTTGATACCTAGGCGGATAAGCTTCAGGCAATAGTCTAATGTGTAATTGCTAATCGTGGTCATGTTCTGGGTTGCTGATTGTGTTGATGCTTGTTTTTTCATGTGTTAATGTGTTTTAGGATGAATGATTAAGTCGATGAAGCCAGAGACTAAGCGAGTCTCCCCCGTAGCTGACACGTCGCTGTGCCTGCTTAAGAACATTGTAATAACATTTAATCTGCTGATTAGTAAGGTTAAATGTTAAGGTTTAGTCAGTAACAATCTTATTTAGATCGCATGTCAAATTCGAATTCGACTGCAAAGATACAACATTTTTTTCATATATCCACTATAATCCCCCTTAAAACCCACTTTCAGTCTCAAATACATGAGACTATAGCCTATTGCCTATAACCTATAGCCTATAACCTATAGTCCGAAGGGCGTCCCATAGCGAAGCGTCCTATTGCCTCCCCGAGGCATCCCCCCCTACTTATACTTCCCGAGCATACTCTGTATCACTCGTTTGAGTTTGTCTCGCACATTCTGAGGCGACACCACCTCAATCTGATCCCCGTAGAACAGGAGCCATTGGTAGAGTTCATAATTGGGTTTCACGGATATCTGAATCAGCCCTTTCTTCACGCTCAGCGTTCGCTGAGTTGGATGCAGAGGGCGCGTTCGCAGGTAGTTAAACTCCTTGGAACTGCACTTGATCACCACGTTCTGCACCTCATCCTCTTCCTTGTTGGTGATACCTATGAAATCCTCAAAGTACTCCTTCAAGTCCTCGGGAGCGGGCGAAAACTGATGTTTGACATCCTTCACCTGCTCTATACGGTCAAGCGACAAGGTGCGCAACTGCAGAGGAGCAGTCACATCATCTTGCTTATGGCACAGCAGGTACCATCGTTGGTTATACTCCTTTAATATATAGGGGTGAACGATATAGACACGTTTCGCACCATCAAAAGGTTGATAGAAGACCTGCTTGCATTGCTTCTTGACGATAGCCTCAAACAATGGCACCAACCACTCCATACCTTTCACATACGGATTACCATCAAAATGGATGACCGCATCACTCTCATCGCTATCATCCATACGCACTTGGTAGTTGCGCTCCAAGTGCCTCACCACCGACTGAAGGTATTCAAACTGCGGCTTGCCCACAAACTTGCGCAATAGCAGCAACACACTCTTGATCTGACCAATCTGCACATCGTCCAACACATCCTCGCAAATGGTAAACCCAGGTACACCATAGCGATATTTGCCTCGCTTGAGCAGTGCTGCATCAAAGATATCCTTGCCATACACCTCACGGATATACCCTAGATCACGATAGAAAGTAGCACGAGCTATGCCACATTCAGACATCAAATCCGACTCGGAGTATTCGCGCTCCAAATCGGAAAAACATCGATCCAAAATCTTTATTCTCAGGTGACGATTCTTATCAGACGGCATGGCATTAGTGTTTGCGTATTGTTTGCCGCAAAAACTATGCCATACTATCTGTCATCCCACAACTCCTGCCTAAAAGCCTATTCTTCTGCCATTTTGGCGACTCACTTGCTCGTTTTGGCAGTCGGTCTTCACCTGCTCATAATCTATCTCGTCACTACCCGAGAAGATTGAGTTGATGATCTGTTTGCGCGAGATATTCTGGATTTGACCGCCTGAGAAGTCAAACTTATCCGCCAACTCAGTCGCTTGGGCGTCATTGAGACCTACGAGCAGAGACTGCCATATCTGCTTGCGTGCCTCGTTGGTAGGGCGCTCAAACTCGATCTTAAACAAGAAGCGACGGTCAAACGCCTTATCCATACAAGTGGTCAAGTTGGTGGTACAAATCATAATACCCTCAAACTGCTCCATCTCTTGTAGGATGATATTCTGAATGGCATTCTCCATCTTGTCCACCGAGTGTTGGGTGTTCTCCATGCGGTTGCCAAAGATACCATCTGCCTCGTTAAAGAACAAGATAGGGGCTTTGCTCGACTGTTTGACCAAAGCACGATAGGTGTCAAACACACTCTTGATGCGTTTCTCGCTCTCGCCCACATACTTATCGCGCAGGGTAGAAAGGTCCACTTGCATCAGATCACGCTCGGTGTCAATAGCCAATTGTTGCACGAGCTCAGTCTTACCTGTACCTGGACTGCCGTAGAACAAGCAGCAGAATCCTGTAGGCATACCGCGTTGAGCCAATGCCTGACGAATACCTGCGTACTTCTCTTCCTTCAGCATATCTCTGAGGCGATCGATCTGCTCTTTGGTCTTGCCCGAGAAGAACAACTCCTTCTTGTTGAGCGACTTATAGTCCACCAACGCTTTGGATTTTTGCTCCTCCTCGGGTTGTAGGAATAGAGCCAACTCGTCTTTATCCTCCACCATCTCTTCCCACGCCTTGTTGGTCAGCACAAAGTTTCTATCGCCTGCAAAACCGCCCATGTTCGCTTCCTCCACATAGCCTTTCTTCACAAAGATATTCGTACCATTCTTTATCGTACGGATCATACCGCGAAGCATTCGACCTGGAATAATCTGCTCCAAGTCACCTGTTCCCACAAAAGGATCGCTATCCGCACCCAAAGTGGTCATCATCAGCAGCATGAACCACATGTCGTAGTTCTCTTCTGCAAACTGTTGCAGATTGCGCACGATAGGCAGATGGGTATTCTGACGCATGAGGCGTCTCACGCGTGGACGGATGGAGTTGTTTTGGTCAAAACGCATACCTTCAGCCACATACTGAGAGGCTTTGCATAGAAACTCCATAGCGGTTTTCATTTTGATCATGTCGAGGGAAAACGCCTCGTTGTTCTGCAAACAACAGCTCGCCTCTTTGCTGATGCGCCAACCATTCTCATCGCGTGAAGTTTCAAGTTGCACGAGATAACCCATATCCTCCAACTTGTCCAATTCCTCTCTGTACTGCATAGTGCGTAGAGGGTGTAGGCGAAGCATCTTAGAGAGGTCCTCAATGTCGCATACGCAGTTGGGGTGGGCTGCTTGGTGGTAGAACACGCAGGTCAAGAGTTGCACTTGCATAGGGTTCATTCCCAATCGATCTCCAAGGTATTGGATAGCCTCTGCATCCAACGAGCGGCGTACTCTTTTGCCATCTTTCACGACTACGATTTCTGTCACATGGTCCTCATTAGGGTAGGCGTAGGTGCGTGTTAAAAACTCCATAGTAGATAGGATAGTGGCTGACTCTGCATTCCATGTTGCAGTCGTAGTGGTTTTAGTGCTGCGTTTCTTTTCCATAGTTAATATCTTTTATTAGTTAATAATCATGTTAAGGTTGTAGGTCGTTCGTTAAGGTTCAGTCATAACTCCGATTCCCCCTCTATAAATCAATACGAGCAAATGTCCTAAAACGAACACTTGCTCGTCATTTTTTTATGAATTATTTTTTACCCTCTACACGCTACCCCGTTTTTCTCCAGATACTCAAGCAGATCCTCGTAAGCGGTTACGCCACTAAAGCGCTCACCGATACGCTCCACCATATCGCAATAATCCTTCGCTTCAAAGAGTTGCATCACGGCCTTAGCATCAATACCATTCGTTTCGCCTTCGGTCAGCGTATCCAAATTATAATCATCGTCCTTCACGCGTTGCCAAGCAACTCTCATCTTGTCGTTCTCCACATAGACGGTCACGATATAGCCATATCCATTATCATTGCAATTGCACAGCCACTCTTGTGCGGGTTCGTGACCAATGATCTTCTCCATGTCGCTTTGCACTTCATCCATGAGGATAATATAGGGGGCTTGCAAACTGAAGAGAGGATCCTTATCCGCGGTAGCAGCACATATTTTCTGTGCCAATTCAGGATGACTAAGCAAGAGGTTATTGAACGTAAAATAGCGATTGTTCACTTGTTCGGTCAGCAGGTATAGATATTCCTCATCGGTCAGTACAACTCGATGAAAGCATCTATATGGATTCATTTCCTGTTTACGGATATTGTATTCATACGTACTAAACAGGTAGGCGTGCATGGATGTGTTTAGGTCAATACTGCCCAAGTCAAAATCACAAGCCTCTGCTCTACCCCATAGCAGTGCATCTAGTTCCTCGTGTATGCCACGTAGTTCTCTTAGATCGGTGGTTGGGCACAGTTCCTCATAGGATTGCAACTGTTCTTCAGGATTGCAGTCCATGTTCCATGCCTCCACGATGAGTTGTTTGAGGCGTTGCACTTCTTGGTCCGTGTAGCACATCAGACAGTTGTAAATATCCTCTGGCGCCTCATCCCAAGGTATGTCGGTAGGATAGCCCGTAGCTATATAGAAGATAGACTTAGGATTTTCCGACAAGTATTGTTGGGCTTTTTCAGCAGCCTCTTGTTTGCGTTTCTGCAGGTAGTTCTTGATACCATACATGTCTTCTTGTTGTTCTAACTCGGCTAGCACATCATAGCCTTTAGTGTTCAATACGATTGATCCAATAGTTGTTTTCATATGTTTATATTTGATTAGTTAAATGAACGATTTATAACGGAGTATTGACATCAAAACTACACTCTCCACTCTCGTCGTACTCCACCAAGAGCGATTGACTGGCACTGCCCAAACAATCCACATAGATCCATGGCACAGTCAGAATCAACTCTTCACTCTGTGTATGACCCATAATCTGAATAATGGTCTTCCCCTCTTCATTCGTCAAACGACCATACATCATCATAGTACTTGGACGCACCCAAAGAGGCGATGCAGTTATACTCAAACCATATGTATCCCAAGGCTCAAAAGTACGATCTACGCCAAAGAGCCAACGGGTAGCCTCTTCATTCATACGCTCATTGACAGCATGCATCAAATCACGGGGAGACACTCCCTCCTCAATACCTGCCAACTTACACCATGGCTGAGTCACACCCGCATGACTTACCAAGATACGGTTGCCTATAGCATACGCCACCTGAAACAGATGCCAATGCTCACGAAGACACGCTGCAAAACGATCTGCATATGAGTCGTTGTGACGGGAGTACTCCTCGTCTATCAAGTAGTGCAACTCATGATTGCCCAAGAGAAGAATCGTCTCAGGGCGCTGCTTCTTAAACTCAATGATTGATAGCAGATTAGCCAGTTCTTGCTCACCAGCCTTATCCTGGTCAGAGGAATAGGGATCAAAGTAATCACCCAAGAAAATATTTACGGCATCCTCGCGGACCAACTGACGCCACGCGTCGCGACCATGTGTGTCGCCAATGATATTATAAAGCATATATGTTAGGTTTTAGGGTTAGGTTTTGGGGTTAGGGTTAGGGTTCAGGGTTAGGGTTTAGAGTTAGGGGTTAAATTCAGTTTTTAGCGAAAAGTCCACTCGCTTACCTAATGGCCTCTATTATATTATACGCACACTTTCCTTAAAACGAACATCGAAAATAAAAAAAATAATCAGATTATCAGCTAAAGGCAAAAAAGCCGTTACCACTCCGATACCACTCTGAACCTTTAGTAAAGGTAAACCGAAGATAAGAACAAGAAGCATTACTCACATCACACATAAACAAAGAACCCCGAAGATTTCTCTTCGAGGTTCTGAAAATGGCGGCTACCTACTCTCCCACAAACGCAGTACCATCGGCGTTGCTGAGCTTAACGACCCTGTTCGGAATGGGAAGGGGTGGGACCTCAGCGCTATAACCACCTAAATTATGGGGTTAACGTATTGACTGTA
>JAZQTO010000111.1:0-3608 GCA_045630805.1 Paludibacteraceae bacterium | reverse complement strand
AATATAATGAAAAAGACGAGGATAATCCTCGTCTTTTTCGTTTTATTTATCGCTTGTCACTATAAAAGGAACACAAACGAAGTGTTTTTGTTGTAGCTCATTACTTAAGTTCTTGGCCCATAAGTGTATAAGTGCCGTTTTCTGTACGGATGAGTACTTGACCATTAACGATTTGCTTGCGTGGTTCAAGAGTAACTGTAGTGGTATTGTCCACGCCAGTCATATCCTCAACTACATTCACTATACAATCAGCTGTGAAGTCATCAATAGTCACTGTGATGGTATATGTACCAACGGATTTACTTGTGAACTTAGCAGTGGTACCATCGTATGAAAGTTTGCTATTACGATTGGTAGTCGCATAACGCCAAGAAGTCTTTAGTGTCTCTGCATTAGCAGGATTCAGTATGGCTTGAATAGTCGCGGTATCCCCTTTGGCGATGGTGATCTCTGCAGGATCTGTGGTTAGACCTTTCAGGCGAATACGGTGAGGAGCAGTACTGATCTCCCAACCTGCTACACCGTGACCAAGGCAGTATTCGTAAAGGTTGACAGTGACTGAATCCACTCTTTCCCAATGGAAGAACGCACCAACAGAAGCATTGGCATTATATCCACCATTACCTAATTGTGCTTGGGTGTACATAGGCACTAACTCTGCGGAAGTCATGTCGCGAAGTGTCCAACCTCCTTTGTAGTGAGAACCAGACATATACACAAACATATCGTGACCACCCAACTCAAATAATGCACCACCTACAGAGTTGTTGCGTTGAGGAGCAGTTGTACCATTAGGACTTGTCAAATAAGAACCTTTGTCTGTGTCCTTGTAAAGGTGATAACCATTGGAACGTACTTGATAAATAAAGTGGTTAGGGTTGTTATCTACAGGAATCACATAACCAGCAGTGGTACCTGTCAAACTAACTGCACAAGAGGTAGTAGATACATACTTACCAGCGGCAATCTTAACAACTTCTACGAAATTTTGACCATTGGGAAAGAAATATACATAACCTCCTGCGTCAGAAAAAATGTCTCCACTAGCGGTAGGGAAATTGGTTTGACCATTGTTATTGAGTTTAATATCAATTACATAAGCTGTGGTATCTTCTGGTTTGTAAACAGTCAATTGGGTAGGAACTTTCACATCTGCTGAAGTGTGTAGAATCAAGTTAGCTGCATCGTCACGGCAAATACCGTGGTTGAGGGTGGGGATATTAGGATCGGTCACCACACCTGCTGTATCCACGCAGATGACTTTATCTTTTTCATAATCTGCCACATAGAACAATCCGTCAATAAACGCCGCTTGTTGTGCTTGTGTATAATTACCACCTAATGTGGTCGGGAATCCTTCTGGCAATGTGCTAGCGGCTTCTGTATGATTGAACAATTCGGTGATATACAATGTATCAACAGGTGGAGTAGGAGAGAGGGCTTCCCAATCTACTTCTTCCAACTCTGGCATATCTCCTGGCACAAGGTAGTCGCAAGTCATAGTAGTACAACCTAGTTCACCATGTTGAAGGTAGCTAGCCTCGCTGTTAACGGTCCAGCATGCTACTTCCATACCAGCATCGTGGCACTTGCGAGCCATGTATTTGGACAAACCGCCTGTTTGTACGCTAGGATTGATTCCCCATTGTTTGCACCACTCATAGCGAGCTTCTGTTACCTCGTAGCAGAGGAATTGGCATTGAAGTTTTGGGAAGTTAGTGCGCACATACTCCAATGATTTTTGCATGGAGGTCAAGATGCGTGCTTCCTCTACAAGTCCGTGTTTCTCAATAAGTTTGTATAGGCCAGGAAAACGACTCATGTCGTTGTTATTGATACCCACAGCCCATTTCAACTCAATGATAGGGAATACATTATTCTCCTTGCAAATCTCCAAATAGCGATCTACTGTTAAGATCTTAGCGGTATAGGTTACGCCGCTACGAGTTTGAGTGAGAGTGAGATCCTTAAGATCTTCAAACTTAGTGTAAGGAATTTGTACGTTATGTCCTACACGGCTCAAATCATCGTCGTGCCAACAGACATATTCTCCATCGCTAGTGGTCTTGACATCAATCTCCAAGCCAGTATAACCATAATGGTTAATACCATTCATCATGGCCTCTTCGGTGTTCTCTACTCCGCGATAACTACCGCGGTGACCTGCAAACTGGGGTTTCCATGCGTATGCTTGAACTACGATACAAGCAAATAGCAAAAAAGCTGTAATTTTTTTCATGGTGTTAATATTTTGGGTTAATTATTATTATCTTCTAAACTCGGCGAGGACGATAGCGGTAGCTATTCCCACATTCAAACTCTCCGAAGTATCTGCATCCGCAGGATAGGAGGGTATTCGGATGGGATGAGTAATGAGTTCTCGAATAGCAGGCGATATACCATTGCCTTCACTACCCATGATGATCACTCCCTTGCTCTTGTCCGCAATAGCGCCATTCTCGTACATGTTTCCTCCTTCCAACAAGGTGCCATATATAGGTACTCCCGCTTCGCGCATTTGTTGGAGATACTCCTCTATATTCATATAATGTACGCGCACACGCGCGAGGGCTCCCATTGTCGCTTGTACCACTTTGGGGTTATAGCAGTCGGCAGTATCTTTAGAACAATAGATATCATGTACGCCAAACCAATCGCAGGTGCGGATGATTGTTCCTAGATTACCAGGGTCTTGCACACCATCTAGGGCAACAATAATACCATCGCCTATCGTCTCATTGCCCATGGCCTCTCTCTTGCGAAACACACCGATTACTCCTTGTGGTGTGCGAAGATTAGACATTTGTGCAATCTCTACCTCAGTCGCATTATCAGGAGTGATTAGCAGCATTAGTTCGAAGGCGTTGCGCAATTCCTCTACGCATTTGTGGCCCTCAGCCACAAACACACCCTCGGCATCGCGTTGCTTCTTTTGTTGCAAACTGCGTACCCACTTGACTTGGTTTTTACTTAAATGTTCCATATTTCTATTTTATGCCCATAGATTTTACGGATGAACACCTGTTTTCTTATCTGTGAATATCCGTGCGATCCGTGGGGGAATATAATCATCTAATGAAGAGCAATTCGCGGTACTTAGGCAATGTCCATAATTGGTCATCTACCCACATCTCTAGTTCATCCACATGCTTGCGGATTTCCTCCATGATTGGTACCACTGTATCATGGAACGCCAATGCTCTTTCTCGTTGATTATCAATATGATTAGCCGTTACGCGTAACTGTGTCATCTTATCCACACCCGCAATAATAGCACTCGCATGTGCCTCAATGCGGCGAATCAATAGGCAGTCTTGTTCATTGAGCACCTTGGCCTCCTCAGCATCAAACACCATCTTCACATTCGCTACTTTCTCCAATAGCATCTTTTGGTAACGCTTAGCAGCTGGCAAGACATGGTTGATAACCAAATCGCCAAACACACGACTCTCGATCTGCAACTTTAGCGAGTAGTTCTCCCACTTCACTTCGCATCTAGACTCCAACTCCGCTGGTGACAATACACCTGTGCTACTGAACATCTTCAATGAACTCTCTGACAGGTAGTTATCAATGAAGTCGGATCGTAGCCATGTCGTTCTGTGAGC
>JAZQTO010000110.1:0-61287 GCA_045630805.1 Paludibacteraceae bacterium | reverse complement strand
AGCTTATCCTTGAATTGACGATAATTGACAGAGGTTGCTTTTAATAAATTGCTTTATGAAGATTTTGAGGTTAGTATTGAGCATATAGTAGTGCGGAGTGAGTGGTGCGAGCACCACGATTGAGCGACAATCTGCTAGATGCCAATAATAAACCAAAAGATCATAAAAGTGTTTAATGTATACGTCCTTTAATGTTACGAGTAAAACGTGCGATTTTTAAAAGAAACCTCACATTGACCTGAATTGTCGTTTAAAATAAAATCACTGTCAACTCGCATATAGTACCCTGTTTTTTAACCTCAACTTTACGATTTGGTGATATACAACAATATCAAAACTCTGCGGAAAGTGGCAAAAAAAAGCAATTTCCGCAGAGTTTTGTTGTGTATGTAAAAAAAATATTGTACCTTTGCTGCGGAAATTTAAAGGTAATATTCTTATGTTAATAGGAAGAAAAAACGAAAGCCAAGTGCTTTTGGAGGCGCTGAATGCGGATGAAGCGCAATTTGTCGCGGTATATGGACGTCGCCGAGTTGGTAAAACATTTCTTATTCGTGAAACGTTACGCGACCATTTTGTGTTTCAACATTCAGGAGTGGCTAATTCGCCTAAGCATATACAGTTGCAGGCGTGGCAGGAGTCTCTAACTGAAGCAGGATTGCCCGCTGAACCGCTACGCAATTGGATGGACGCATTTGCTGCACTCAAAAAACTGGTAAAGAATTCGAGAAAAAAGAAAAAAGTAATCTTCTTGGATGAATTGCCATGGATGGACACGCAGGCTTCTTATTTCTTACCTGCTCTGGAACACTTCTGGAACTCGTGGGCAAGTGCTAGAAACGATCTAATGCTTGTGGTCTGTGGTAGTGCTACTTCATGGATTATTCGCAAAGTGATACAAAATCATGGTGGATTGCATAATCGTGTGACGACAAAGATACATCTTCGTCCTTTTACTTTGATTGAATGTGAGGAGTACACCCAATATAAGCATCTTAACTTTACACGCAAACAAATCACTGAGGCTTATATGATTATGGGAGGCGTGCCATACTATTGGTCTTGCTTGCAAGCATCACTAAGTATGGCGCAAAACATAGACTCCTTGTTCTTCTCTCCTGAAGGAAAACTATGCGACGAGTACTCTGCGCTATATGCTTCCTTATATAAACAGCCTGCTAATTATATACGCGTCATAGAGGCATTGGCTACTAAACAAACAGGACTCACACGAAACGAGATTATAAGCCAAACAAAACTGGCGGATAATGGCGCGCTAACACACATTTTACAAGATTTGGAATATTGCGGGTTCATTCGTCAATATCATCAAATCAGCTCTAGAAAAAATAATGCGATCTTCCAACTAATTGATAATTATACTATATTTTATAACCACTTTATACTTCGTAACAAAAAGAATGATCCCGCATTCTGGTCACATAGTCTCAATACACCCATGCACAATGTATGGTGTGGGTTGAGTTTTGAGAGAGTTGTACTACAGCATGTAGCGCAAATCAAGCAAGCGCTAGGCATAAGTGGTGTCTTGACGCAAGAGTTTGCCTGGAAAAACCAAGAAACACAAATAGATTTGCTCATCGACCGACAAGACGATGTGGTTAACCTGTGTGAGATGAAATTCTACAATGACGAGATACAAGACCTAGCTAATTTGAATGCAGAATTAGTGCGTAAGCGCGAAGTGTTCGTCCGTGAAAATAACATTAAAAAGGCTGTATATCTAACATTAATCAGCACTTTTGGAGTAAAAACCAATAACTTATTGGATATACAAAATTCAGTGACGATTGACCAATTGTTCGTGTAGTCAATCATCAAAACTCTGCGGAAAGTGGCAAAAAAATGCAATTTCCGCAGAGTTTTAATGATTTGGGAACTATATACGATTGACACTTAATATCTCCTTGCCCTTGGGCAGAAATCTTAATAAATCTTATTTTCCATGCCCAATCCCTCTTTTCTATGTTCTCCGAAATCTATTACCACCGCTAGCATTCGCTTCGCTCATCCGCTTAATCTTATGAATGCAGCGGTGAGCACTTCAGAGATCAATCAGAGTCAAATCAGAGTTGTTGCAGTTAAGATTCAGCGGTCACGTTTTGGATGTTCCCAAAATGTGGAGCGGTGGTAATTGATTGCGGAGCACTTTGGTAAGGGCGGATTTATGCGTAATAAGATTTATTAAGATTTCGTGAGCGCAGCGAGCAGGAGCTAAACAAACCAACCCACACAAAATACCTTCACGAATTGTCAATAATTGACGACTATAATTATCACGAATTGTCTTTAAAAATTTATCCCTGTTTTTTACATTCCCACAAATTACCGAACGAAATCGCAACAAATTACCAAATTTGCTAAATAAATTTGCACGATTCAAAAAAAAGTTGTACCTTTGCGGGCTAGATAATGAGCAAAACAAGAATTTTATTATCTTTTAATAATTATAAAGTAATAAAAATGAAAACACCAATCAATCCATATATATGTCCAAACCCGCCCAAAGCGACAAAACATAATTTTGTGCAGTTTAGAGATTGAAAATTTCTATTTTTGTGCAGTTTGCTTGCATATATAAAATAAAAACACTACCTTTGCAAAAAAATGAAGATTTTGCAATTGAAAATTGAAGATTTGTCAAGATAAAATTGAAGATTTATGATAAAGAGGGAGCAGTTAAGAATTTTGCAGGAGCGCATGGTTGAGCCACGTGGTTTTATACAGGTGTTAGCTGGTCCTCGTCAAGTTGGAAAGACCACCTTGATAAAGCAGTTTGTAGAGCAATGTCAAATACCTGTCCATTCTGTAAATGCAGATGCAGTACCTGAAAATCACTCTGAGTGGATAGCTGAACAATGGAATGTTGTGCGAAATCGTATGTTGTTGTTTAAGTATCAAGAGCATATACTAATTATTGATGAAATTCAGAAACTCAAGAATTGGAGTGAAGTTGTCAAGCGAGAGTGGGATGCCGATACATGGAATAACGTCAATATCAAAGTTGTGTTGTTGGGCAGTAGCAGATTGTTATTGAAAGATGGTCTGACTGAGAGTCTTGCAGGTCGTTTTGAGCTGATACGTATGCCTCACTGGTCATATTTGGAGATGAAGGATGCCTTTGGTTTTGATCTAAATCGCTATATCTACTTTGGAGGTTATCCTGGAGCGGCCAAGTTAGTAGATAATGATAAACGTTGGCAAAAATATATGCTACAGTCTATTGTTGAGCCTGCTATAGAAAAGGATGTGTTGATGACCAAACGTATTCATAAACCAGCGGTGCTTAGACAGTTGTTTGAAATAGGAGCGGCATACAGTGGGGAGGTTGTTGCATATACAAAACTTTTGGGACAGTTGCAAGACGCAGGTAATTCTTCGACATTAGCCAATTATCTGTATACGTTAGGAGAAGCTAATTTACTGGGGGGTATACCTAAATTTACAAAGGAAGTGATTCGCAAATATCAATCGACTCCAAAACTGCAAGTCTACAACACAGGATTATTGTCCGTATTTCAAGGTAAGGGGTTTGAATCAGAATTGCTTGCTCCTTCTCGATGGGGACGATGGGTGGAGAGTGCTGTTGGGGCGCACTTATTGAATGCTGCTGAAGAAGAAGGGTATAAGATTGCGTATTGGAGGGAGAAAAATGATGAGGTAGATTTCATACTAACAGCTTCGCCTGATACCACCATCGCTATTGAGGTGAAAAGTGGTCATCGTAAAGATAATTCAGGTTTGCACGTATTTGCGGATAAATATAAAGATGCTAAAACCTTAGTGGTGGGGACTGGAGGATTTTCGCTCGAGGAGTTCTTGTCTATCCCTGTGAGGAATTTTGTGGATGCGATGAAATAATGAAAATGGTTGAAAACGAGATATTAACAAGAATTTGCCCACAACGTCAGCTCTGGTGCAGCAACGCTTGCTCTGCTGACACACAATGTAAGCAGACCCAACAAAAAACAATATAACTAATGAACACACGTTCCAAAGAATATCGTCATTTGCATTTTGCGATTATGGTTATAGAAGCATGTGCTCGTCGTCAACGAGTAAGTGCAAGCGAAATGTATAGCCGATTGAAGGCGCAGGACTTAATCAATCAGCGTCTCAATCGTCATTATGAGACGTTGCATACACAGAGCTTGGATTGGGTTATTGAGGATACTTTGGAAACATTGCACAATTGGGAACAAGAACAGGAAGGAGCTAGCAAATGATAACACTATATCATGGATCAAATGTAGAAGTTGTGACTCCGCTAGTTGGAGTCGGCAGGGTGAATCTTGATTTTGGAAGAGGCTTCTATCTTACATCCATTCGCAAGCAGGCAGTGGATTGGGCAACTACTATAGCTTCTCGTAGAGGACGCAATCAAAAAGGAGTGATCTCAGAATATCGTTTTGATAAAGAAAAGGCATTAGAGGAAGGTGTGAGATTCAAAATCTTTGAGACATACAATATGGATTGGTTAGAGTATGTTATCAATTGTCGAAAGGGGAGAGAGGTGTATAAGCAGTTTGATGTGGTGGAAGGTGGCGTGGCTAATGATAATGTGATTGATACTGTAGAGGATTATGAAAAGGGAATTATTACCGCTGAGCAAGCCTTAGGACAACTGAAGTACAAAAAAATTAATCATCAGATGTGTATTGTTAATCAAACGGTTGTTGATAAATATTTGACATATGTTAAGTCAATTAAATTAGATTAGATATGCAATATGAGAGATAATGTTTTATGGCGTAAGCAGACTAGTATTGTTATGTTGCTTGCCAAGAAATTAAATATAGAACCTTCGCAAGCTTTAGACGTTTTCTATTCCACGAAGACCGCTCAACAACTAGTAGATCCTTCTACGGGATTACAACTGATGAGTGATTTATATATAGTAGAAGATATCGTTGCTGAACTCAACGGAACCAAAATGTAACAAACCCACGCAAAGCGACAAAACATATTTTTGTGCAGTTTAGAGACTAAAAATTTCTATTTTTGTGCAGTTTAGAGGCTAAAAATTTCTATTTTTGTGCAGTTTACTTGCATATGTCAAAGATTTTCAGTAACTTTGCGCAAAATTTAGAATGATAAAGCAAAATGAAAGACTTAAAGCGAATATTATCAAATCAAAAAGCTGAGTTGGATCTTGTAGATTTAGAAGCTTTGTGCTCTCGAAAAGAGGAGCAAGAGATTCAATTGAACAGCAAACTAGCTCAGATTGTAATTGGCGTACGACGAAGTGGTAAGTCAACCCTTTGTATGAAAGTATTGATGCAAAGCGGGGTTCATTTTGCATATGTCAATTTTGATGATGAACGCTTGCAAAAAGTTGGAGTTGAGGAACTGGATGTTATACTACAGGAGTTGTATGCTATTTATGGTTCGTTCACTCATTTGTTCTTAGATGAGGTGCAAAATGTTGATGGATGGCATTTGTTTGTCAATCGTCTCCTTCGTCAAGGAATCAAATTAGTACTAACGGGTAGTAATGCGAATCTATTGAGTGGTGAATTGAGCACACACCTCACTGGTCGCTATCACCAGATCGAGCTATATCCTTTCTCTTTTTCTGAGTATTGTACGATAAGAGGGGTTGATGTGCATGGTATGACGACCAAAGCTTATGGTTTGCGTGATAAAGCTTTGGATGAATATCTCATGAGTGGTGGATTTCCAGAGTTGATAGCTTCGCCAGAAATTAGTAAGCGTGATTATCTCTTCTCGTTGCGTGAGGCTATAGTAAAGAAAGACATATGTCAACGCTATAAAATTCGCTACAAACAGACTTTATCTGATTTAGCCAATCGTTTATTAGATTGGTTCTGTCAAGAGAAGTCGTACAATGATATTGCTCAGGAAATGGGCATTAATTCTGTACACACAGTCAAGAATTATATTACTTATTTACAAAATGCATATCTATTGTGTCTTCTGCCTAAATTTTCGCTTAAGAGTAGTGAACGTAATTCGGCACGTAAGATGTATGCCGTGGATAATGCTTTTATTTCACAACATGAGAATGCACTGTTGACAGAAAGTTTTGGCTTGCGTCTTGAGAATGTAGTGGCGGTGGAGCTCCTGCGTCGTTTGCATTCAGAGTATGAGCAGTTGTATTACTTGCGTAAGGTTCAAGATTTCGAGGTGGATTTTGTGGTGGTTGAATCATCTCATGTGCGTGAGTTGATACAGGTGACATATGATTTTGTAGAACCTTCGGCAAAGTTGTATAATAGAGAAGTTAATGGACTAATCAAAGGCTCCCACTTGACTCGTTGTGATAACTTAACGTTGATTATGATGCGCGGTGAACCTAGAGATATACAAGTAGAAGGAAAAATAGTACATTGTGTACTAGCTGCGGATTGGCTCCTGCAAAGATGATTGGGGTAACAACATAACAATTTTGACAAAGTTTAACGATTAATTATTAACTACCAACTAATAACGCTTCTAGCACACAACGTCAGCGCTGACAACGAACACGCCGAAGGCGCATATAATTTGTAACTTAAAATAATACTCAATATGAAAAAACTTTTACTTATTCTTTCAGCAGTTTTGGTAAGTGTAATGGCATGGGCGGCAAGCCTTAATCCTTATGCGTATAATTTATCCTCAACTTGGAATGCGGCTACAAAGGAGCTTACCGTCCGCTTCAAACTGAATGCTCATCCTAATATGGGTGGAAGTACTAGTGGAAAAGGTATTCAGATTTTTGCCATAGATCCAAGTAATAACAATAAGGAGTATTACATATATGGCGTGCCAGGTGATATCATTAAAGCAAAAATGAATGAGTATAATGGCGGAAAAGGTGATAGTTATGACTATGAATTGACAATTCCGATAACAGGTGTAACTTGGGATGGAAAAGAGGTGTTGCCTGCGAATAAGACTCTCACTTGGGCAGTCAATGTGGCTGGCTTAAATAAAACAGATCAAGCTAGCCCAGTCGTTGTCAATGATAATATTGCCAACCGTCCATATTCATGTCATGGTATTGCTGTGAATAACAACCAAAATTCAGCGGACTTTGGCTCTATCTATGTTACAGAAGCTTCCAATGGTGTAGCAGGTAACAATACTTGGAATTGGTTGGTAGGCAAAGGAAAATCCCTCTTGAAATATACACCTAGATTAGAGTATTCAACTTCATATCAAAAGGCGTCTCCATTTTCCGATCGTAATAAAGATGCATGTTTGCTAGAACCTCATCGTGTACGAATCTCTGATGATGGACGAATCTTTGTTTCGTCTTACAACCGTAATACTAGGGATGATCAAGTAGCTGTGTGGGAACTAAGGAATGGTGAATTTACCCCTGTGATATATCATAATACCTATGGTGGGATGAAAGGAGTTTATGGAGATCGTGTCTGCGGTATGGCAGTAAAAGGTTCAGGTAGTAATTTGAGAATTTTGTTATGTTTCCTTGATGAATACGATGGTACCTATGCCAATGCATTTCGTATGTATGAATACGATTTGAATGCTTTAGGAGAGAATCAAAATGAAGGATCATTTAGATGTTCTTATAAGCCACTTGGTAATACATATGAAGTTTCGGGTAATAAGGTTATTTCAGCTCAAAGTGCGCTAGATGCTGCTAGGCTATTTAAATGGTATTTCTATTCTGATGGATTTGCAAATGTAGCATATGGAGGTAAAAACAAAAATGATGTATTTCTATCAATAGATTATTGTCAAGGTACCTCATATAATGCTCAAATAGTTTATTTTAAAGAAGGTGAGAAAAGTTCTACCAATATCCAAACCATCAATAGTACAAACCACTATTATGGTGGTGGTGGTTTTATACCTATGGTGGATGGAAACAATGAATATATAGTGTCGGGTCGTACAAAGTCTGGAGGCACTGGAACACTTGCAGAGAGTGATGGATATATTCATGTATATCCTATGTCTGGAACAAGTATTTCAACAACTCCGAAATCAGGTTACACCTTGTCCGGTATCAAATCAGAATCTGTAATTAATGATATGGCAATGGATCGTGCAAACAATCTTTATGCCGTAAGTTTTACAGATGGAAGTAAGGGTACCGGTCGCTTAATTGCTATCGCAATGCCATATAGTGGGTCGACAAAGACTATTGCTCCTTCATCTAACGCTAATGCTAATAGATATTTCAGTATTCCACCTGTTCCTAATATCTATGCAACTAATCTTCGCTATGAGGCGGTGGAAGGTGCCCCAGAATATAAGTTTTCCTTCTATGTAAATACTACCCCTAAATATGCGGAGATCCGTTTCTACAAATCCTATGAAAGCATGAAAAGAAGTATGTCTGCCATTAATGCAGATAACTTTAAAGGAGGCAAAACTAATAGAGATACTGATTTATACTGCTATTACCCAATTAGTGGACTTAAACAAGGAAAGATAGAAGTAGAGTTTAGTATGGTAGGTGGTATTATAAACCAGCAAACTAAGGAATTAACCAATGCTTGTCTTCCTCGAGGTGAACTCTATTGGAGTGTGTATGTAGAGACGGATAAGAGTGCTGCTTTTGCTCCTATCTACAGACAGCCATTAACGGGCGCAGATGCTCACTATCATATGCATGCAATAGTCAATAACTATCCAGAAACGGATCAGTTTGGTACGATATATGGTGCGCAAGAGGACAAACGAGATGCTAGTACTAATAAGCGCTCTAGTTTGATGATTTATGAGATCAATGATAATGGTAGCGATGTGCATGATCTAAATAATACCACTCGTTACGTAAAAAAACAGGAGTATTTGTACAATACATCTGATGCTGCATATAATGCTAAACCTCGCCGTATGGATATAGCTCCTGATGGAACAATTTATATTGCACATGAGGGTAAGGATAATCAGAATTCTATAGATCTAAAGGCATCTTGGCTATATGGCGGTATATATGCGTGGAATCCAAATGATCCATTAACGAATGGAAAATTAAAACTCTCGTTGTTCTCTAATAACAATATCGGAACGTCTAGCGGTGTCGCTCTCTACCCACATGTAAATAAAAATGATACCGCATGGAAAATGTATGCCGCCAATTCCTATGGAGAGTTTCCTACTCATGGTAGTTACTACACTCCTGAGAATCAAAGAGACGTTAATAAATTTGGTTGGAATGGTTTTGTGGAGTATGATAAGGATAAGGCTGCGAATTGGAATTCATGGTTAAATGTAGATGCAGATCAGGAGTATAAACTTAAGCAAGGTGATGGTAGTGGTAATAATTCGCTTGTTGCAATGGATAAAGGTGTGTGGATTTGCCAGCACCGTGAACATAGTATTGCTGTAAAAATTGCAACGAATGAAGTTTTTGCAGATAACAGAGGCTCACTTGTCCTGTCGTTTGTACCGTATGGTAATTATACCGCAGAAGATGCCGATTGGGGACCACGAACTTGGAGATCATCTACGACAGATGGTGGTCGAACAAAAAATGGTAATGTCCTTACAGTAAAAGAGGAAAAGGATAAAAGTGTATTAACCCAGGTGGACGGAGCTCTTTTGCAGGCTACGCCAGGTGCGGGTATGGCATATCGCAAAATTAATGGTGTAGATTACTTGTTTATTAATAACCATGATGGTAATATTGTACAATTGCAAGTTGATTGGAAAGCTAGCACTACTCCTGCAACACCTGAAGTACATGTTGGCAAAGCAAAAGTTTTAACAACGCCATCGGATGTGAAAGGTACGCTTAGTGTTGATGGAGATAGAAATGTTCCTTGGAAGACAGCAGCCATTTCTTCTATGAGTTTTGACTTTGCAGGTAACTTGGTAACAACAACAGGTGTTAGTTATTTGAAATTAAAGACACCACAATTATTGAGTGGAGATGAAGATAAATTTAAAACTCCAGAGGGTGGTCAAAGTATTATCATTTACACCATGCCATACGATCGTACCAATGCTCGTGAGATTCAAGCTCCAAAGTCAAATATCTTTATCCCAGAGCGTTTGGCACAATTGAATATGACTGATGAAGATATTCAAAAGATATTGACAGAGCATAATGATCATGGTAGTCAATGTTATATTGATCTCTATCGCCCAATGCAAGGTGGAATGTTTAATACATTCTGTGTGCCATTTGAATTGAATACAACATCGATACCTACGGATCATCCATTGTATGGCGCAGAAATTAGACGTTTCACGGGGGTTACCTTGAGTGAGTCAGGGGGCGAGAAGATCTTGACACTCAATTTTGAAAATCTCATCAACAATACGATGGCGGCTAACGTTCCGCATATCATCAACCCCAAAAACAATATCAAGAGTATTATTCCTTTTGACTGGTTGCAGGTCTTGGCTAAGAATACGACGGTCGTGTCTCCATATTTTGATTTTGATAACGGAAATAGGATTACTTACCAAGGTATCTTGCCAAAAACACAAGTAGATGCACTCTACGACCCAACCACGAAATTACCTCTACGTCTCATCCTAGTGGCAGATAACCGTTTGGCGGTATTGACTGGCGATGGTGATATGTATGGTTTCCGTGGATACTTTGATTTGGCGAAACCACTCCCTCCTGGCACAGTGGCGAAGATTTCTGCTAAGAAAGATACCCCAACCAACACGACTATCGTAGTGGATGGTAAGAAAGTGAATATCGATAAGTACCTCCGCGAGGGTCGCGTGTACATACGCGTGGGCGATTCCTTATATACTGTGGATGGACAGCTAGTGAAATAGCGATTTTAGGCTATAGGACGCTTCGCTATAGGCGAGAGGCTAGAGGCTAAAGGCGAGAGGCGATGGGTGAATCAGCAAACTTCCAAGGGAGGTTTGCTGATTTTCTGCTAAAGGATACCACATCACCGTAGGAATTGTTGTGAAGGGCGAATGAGAAAATCAAGGATAGACTTTTAAAGACAATTTGTGAAAATTAAAATCGACAATTATTGACAATTCGAGAATATATTTTGTTTAGGTTGGAGGAATGCGCTAGCGCATTGGCAACCCACAACAAAATGATGTGTTGCTGGATTTTATACCTGTTGACACTTGCGGTCATTATCAATTTTGTTTTGCTCTCCAAATGCGGCATAGCTGCATTTCATTAGAGCAAAAACAAAGCTTATCCTTGAATTGACGATAATTGTCAGAGGTTGCTTTTAATAAATTGCTTTATGAAGATTTTGAGGTTAGTATTGAGCAGATAGTAGTGCGGAGTAATCTCGTATAAGGTTATTTGGGGTCCCCGCAAAATCTGCAATTTTGTGGGGAGAGCGGAGGCACAAGTCGCCTCAATGTTGATGGGGTCAACAGTCTATGCGATCTTGTTGCCGAACGCGAGTGGTGCGAGCACCACGATTGAGCGACAATCTGCTAGATGCCAATAATAAACCAAAAGATCATAAAAGTGTTTAATGTATACGTCCTTTAATGTTGCGAGTAAAACGTGCAATTTTTAAAAGAAACCTCACATTGACCTGAATTGTCGTTAAAAATAAAATCACTGTCAACTCGTATATAGTTCCCTTAAAATATAGCGTTTTTGCTGAAACGAGGGTAAATTACATTGATTTCAGCAATTTTCGGGCTTAAAAATTGCTCAAACGAGGTAAATTAACTCGATTTCAGCAATTTTGTTGCAAAATATTTGTGTATTTCACTAAAAAATAGTACTTTTGCAGCGCTAACAACCAAAATTTCAAAAAAATGCTAGAAGAGTTAATTGGGCGTGTTGCCGAGCAACGACTATTAGAGTCTTATATTCAATCTGACAAGTCAGAGTTTATTGCAGTTTATGGGCGTCGTCGTGTCGGAAAGACATTTCTTATTCGTAAAGTAATCTCCGACAGAGCAAGTTTTATGATGTCGGGCATGGAGAATGTAACTACAGATGATCAGTTGCTCAATTTCTCTATGGTACTTAGCCGATATTGCACTAGTATGACGAAATACACTACTTGGTTAGATGCGTTTGAGGCTTTGATTAAGTATTTGGTCTCTTTGCCAGAAGGTAGAAAGATTGTGTTTATTGATGAAATGCCGTGGCTAGATACTCCAGATTCTAAATTTGTAAGTGCACTAGAGCATTTTTGGAATGATTGGGCATCTGCACGAAGCGATATTAAACTGATTGTATGTGGTAGTGCGACTTCGTGGATGATGGATAATCTTATCAATAATCATGGTGGTTTACATAATCGCGTTACGCATCAATTATTACTGGAACCTTTTTCTTTGGGCGAGTGTCGCGAATATTTTACACACTATGGATTTGGTTACAGCAATCGTGAGGTAGTAGATTGTTATATGGCGTTAGGTGGAATACCTTATTACCTCTCATTGATGGACAAAACGAAAAGTGTGGCGCAGAATATTGACCAATTATTCTTCTCTAATACGGGTGAATTACGCAACGAAATGCTCAATCTCTTTCGCTCCTTATTCCGTCATTCAGAAGCCTATTTGACCATTATCCAATCTTTGTCTAAAAAGTCCAAGGGACTTACGCGTGCAGAATTACTTGAAGCGACCAAATTAAACAATAATGCACGATTTACTACAATGCTTGAAGAATTGGAGTATTGTCGTTTTATTCGTAAGTATCAAGATTATGGCAACAAAAGGCGTCAAACCACCTACCAATTGATAGATCCATTCGTGCATTTCTACTATAGCATCATTGCTAATAATCAATATCATGATGAACAATATTGGTCACATTCAATATTAAGTCCTGCTTACCATACTTGGAGTGGGTTGGCTTTTGAGATATTATGTTTGAATCATATACAACAGATAAAATCAGCATTAGGTATTAGCGGTATTCAAACGAAGGTATATTCTTGGCGCTCTTCTCCGCAACAATTAGCCTCTAATGTTAAAGGCGCACAAATAGACTTGATCATTGATAGGGCAGACAATTGTATCAATGTGTGTGAAATGAAGTTTGCTATGGACAAATATGCCATCACTAAAAGCTATGAAGAGTCATTGCGCAACAAATTGTATCAATTTAGTCAAAATATTGGTGCTCGCAAAACTTTGCGTTTGACATTGATTACTAGTTATGGTGTTCTGCCTAACCAACATAGCTATATTGTTCAAAACGAACTAACTATGGATGACCTATTCTTGTAAAACGGCTGATGCGTGATTAGGAACAGGGCATTGATTTTTGGGCTTGCATGAATTTCTGCGGACTTTTGGAGAGTATCTGATAAAAAGTCCGCAGAATTTGATTGAAAAATCATAAGTCGCTTATTATCAATATAGATTATTTGTTTAATCAACTTGGGATTTTCGGGTTTTTCGGGATTTTTAAATTCTCAAAAAACCCGAAAAACCCAAAAATCCCAATGTCCCTTGTTATTATATTCAAACGGCAATTATCGAGAAAAATTTGACCGAACGGATTTGATTCTACTATTTCAACGGCTAATTACGCTAATTTAACTAATTACTAGAATTATTCGTATAATTTGTTTAATTCGCCGTTTAATCATGTTCATCGTTAATGTTCTCTTCCCCGATACCACCCCGATACCACTCCGAAAGGTTACTGAAAGGATACAGAAGGGATAAGAATCACATACTAATCTGATAGTAATCACATAGTAATCACATAGTGAAGGTGGCTTATGAACCCGTCATGACCCCGTCATGCAATAATCGTTTGAACGAAGTGAGATAAGAACCCGTAAAAGACAGGGATTCATAAGATAAAGGGAACAATATGCTTGTCAAAACTATCGTTAATATTTGTGTGAGACTGATATGCATCAAAGCAAAAGCAAAGGGGCTATGTAATAATTTTGATATTTTTTGACCTTAATATTTGTATAATTCAAAAAAAAGTTGTAACTTTGCACGTTCGAATCATTTATACGTTAAATTGAATAAAATCAATACCAATATGAAGAAATTTTCTTTACTACTCATTTCCCTTTTGGTATGCTCAATGAGTTGGGCAGTTACTCCTAATATTTTAGCTACAGAATTGCGCTATGCGCCACACCCATATCTGGATAGCTATATTTTCTCTTTCAAAACCAATACCAAACCTACCGTAGCAGAGATTCGCTTCTACAAAAAGGATAAGTTGAATAATATGACAAATAATATCAATATTATCCATTCTGATATCTATAATAAAGACCAACATTCAATTACTCCTCCTGACTATGTGTATAGATTTACAGCAGCAGGTACGGAAAATAGTACACCGTTAAAAAGTGGATTAATGTCTGTTACTCTGCGAATGGCAAGCGGCGAAGTGGATGCAAATGGACAAATTATGAACGAGGCTCTTCCTCCAGGAGAGTTGTATTGGAGTGTGTATGTGGAAACTACTAAAAGTTCAGATTTTGCAGAATATTACAGATCTGGTTATCCTACCGATGCGAAATATCACCCTCTACATGCAACTGTAAATAATTATCCTGCAACGGATATGTTTGGTTCGTTGATTGTAACCAACAATCCAACTTATACTGAACCTCGTGCTGAGGTGGGATTGGTGACTTATGGGTTGAATAATAATGGTAGTTATGCGAAAGTTAAAGACTACTTGAATGGTAATACTCTCTCCTTAAACTATCCACACCGTATGGCAGTCGCACCAAATGGAAAGGTGTTTATTGCAGACGAGGGAGCTAGAAATGGTGCTAATGGAAGTTATTCTGTTACTTATTCAAAAGGTGGTATAAAATTGTGGGATCCTATAACAGGCAAGGTAACGCTCTTTTCGAACAATGTCTTGAATACATCTACTGGTCTCGCTCTATATAATCACAATGGTACTTGGAGAGTTTATGCAGCCAATACCTATGGCGAATTTATTGCGCATGGTGGCTATTATACCAAGGAAAATATGAATGGAGTATATGGTGGCAATGGTTTTGTTGAGCATACGGTAAATTCGGCATGGACAGGATATACAGGGTCGTATAAACAATATGGACTTAAACGAGGTGATGCCAATGGACATGTCGGTGTTGTTGCAATGGAGCATGGTGTGTGGTTGTGCCAAAACCGTGACCATAATAGAAAGGTGAAAGATATAACTAAGGAAGCGCTTGCAGATAACTTGGATGCCATCATTTTGTCATTTGTTCCATACGGAGCATCAGCTCGTACGTGGGCTTCGTGTACAAGTAATGGTGTAAATGAATATTATAGTAATAGACCTGAATATGCTGATATTAGTCACTTGTCACAAACAGAGGCCGCTCCGTTGCAGGCAACTCCTGGAGCAGGTATGACATATCAAAAGATATGTGTTGGCAAGGATGGAGCTGGTAAAGAGATATATGAAGAATATCTTTATGTTGTAAATCATGAAGGTGATATAGCAAAAATCAAACTTACTTGGTCAGGAAGTGGCACATCTATAAAACCTAATCTAAACATACAAAGTAAGGCTGACATAGATTCGAAAGTTAAGATACTTAAGACGCCTGCTGACTTGAAGGCAACAATGCCTGCTAGCACTCTAAAGCCATCCCTAGGTGGAAAAAATACTACTTGGAAAGCATCGTATGTTATGTCGATGGAGTTTGATTATGCTGGTAACTTGATTACGGTTATAGGTAATACTACTCATGAACTAGGAGCTATGAGTCATAGTAATGGCGCAAGACACCAAATTGTACTGTTTTCTATGCCATATAATCGTACTAATGCACAGGAGATTCGAGCATCCGAGACTCAATTTTTCATCCCTGAGCGTTTGAGCCAAAATGATATGAAGCAAAAGCATATTGATGCTGTCGTAACTCCATATTTCCCAACAAATGGTACTTGCTATTTGGATCTCTATCGCCCATTGCAAGGTGGTACATTCAATACCATTACCTTGCCATTTGATCTTGCTTCATTGAATAACACACCATATACAGGTGCCGAGGTGAGAAGATTCACAGGCACCGAGTTGAAAAATGTAGGTGGCGAGAACCTCCTCTATTTCAATTTCGAGAAAGTGACCTTCTCTGGCGGCGATATCATGGAGGCAGGTAAACCCTATGTGATTATGCCTCAGAATGATGTGGTGGGTATCGTGTCATTTAAAAATGCAAGAGTACAATTCAAAAAGCAATATTCTACTGAACTCACAGGTGGTGACGAGTATGGTAAGTTTGTGGGCTTCTTCCCTTACCGAGAGATGGCTAGTGATCCAATGACTCTTATGTTGGTATCAGACAACCGTCTGGCTGAGATAGAAGAGGGTACAATGAATGGCTTCCGTGCTTACTTCCACTTGCTCAAGGCTGTTCCTGCTAATACCTTGTCTATGCTCCACTTCAAGAAAGATGCTCCTACTGGAATGGAGATTGTAGTGGACGGCAAGGTGGTGAATGTAGAAAAACTCATCCGTGAGGGTCGCGTGTACATACGCGCGGGCGAAACCTTATATACTATTACGGGTGAGGTTGTAGGAGATAGGCGATAGGACGCCTCTTTGAGGCTATAGGACGCGCCGATGGCGCTATGGGCTATAGGCTATAGGCAATAGGCTATAGGTTATAGGCGAGAGGCGAGGGTAAATCAGCAAACTTCGAAAGAGGTTTGCTGATTGATTTTCTATTGCAAAAGAAAATAACCTTTAAAACCCTTAAAACTTTAGGTATTGCAAGGGTATTGCAAGGGTATTGCAAGGGTATTGCATGAACCCGTCATGAACCCGTAGAGGAATGCAGCAAAGCTGCTAACCTTACCTATAACCTATAAACTATCACCATAAAGTAGTGTATAGACGAGGAAATACATGTTTTGCAACATATTTTGCACTTTTTTAGGGTGCAAACGTTTGTTAATTCAAAAAAATGTAGTACCTTTGCAAGCCGAATATGTCGAAAATGTGGCAAAAACTAGGTTTTAGCCATAAGTTTTGACTTGTTTTTTATGCGTATATACGTGTGCGCGTACCTTATATATAGTTTGAGGCATAACTACGAAGAAAATACAATAAAACAAATAATATAATCTTTATTTATCAACTTAATATCATTTCGTATGAAAAAAACATTTCTACTTGTAGCAGCGTGTGTAATAAGCATGCTCGCAAGCGCACAGATTTTTGAAGTACAATCTGTGCAAGAACTGCCTGGCGCATCTTTCGAGAGAGCTCAAGTGGCAGCTGTCAGCCCTGCTGGCGATTACATTTTGATGACCGAACAAGGTGGTATCGGTCTTCAACGTTATGATGTAGCAACTGGCCAATTAACTAAGATTTCTACCGCTCCAGGTGCTGCTGTTAACTTGCAACTTAGCCAAGATGGCAAAGAGATTGCTTTCCAAGAGTTGTTCTTGGATGAGAAAAAAGATGTTCGTAGTAACATGGTAAAAATGAACATGGCTTCAAAACAAACTACCACTGTGGCTAAAGGTTTGGCTAAGGTAGATAAGAGCTATGTTGCAACATCTTCTACTACTCCTGTTTTGACCAATGAGGAAGGTATGCTCTATCTTACCAAAAACGGCAAGAAGATTCTTGTTGCTCCTCTTGGCTTGGATTATATCTATATCTGGGCTTCACTTTCACCAGATCAAACAAAGATTTGCTACTACGTAGGTGAGCGCGGATGCTTCGTATGCGACCTCAAGGGCGAGAACAACCAATTTATTAGCTTCCACTGTACTGCAGCTCAATGGTATGATAACAATACCCTCGTTAGCATGCGTGCTGAGGATAATGGTCACCACTTTACCTCTTCTGTACTCGAGGCTTATACCCTCGATGGCAAACGCCAAACATTGACCGACAAGTCAATCATGGCTTCTTATCCATATGCAATCGACGGCAAGATTGTCTTCACCGATTTGGAGAAGGGTACTGCCTATATGATGACTGTGAAGTAGGTTTATGGTTTATAGTTTAAAGTTTAAAGACTAGAGATATGAAAAAGTTTTTATTATCCATATTTGCACTTTGCGCACTTGTAATGTCAGCTAGTGCAGCTAAAATTTATGTCAACCCAGGTCACGGTTCTTGGACTAGTGAGTGCCGTAACATGTTGCTTATCAACTACCCAAGCTATGGTGATACCCTCGGTTTCTGGGAGTCAAACACCAACCTTTGGAAATCACTTTATCTTGAGAAAAAATTGAAAGAATCAGGCCACACTGTAAAAATGTCACGCCGTTATAGCGGTGGTACCGGTCAGCTAGAGAGCAGTCCATACGATAAAGCTCTCCACGTGATTGCTGCTGAGGCTAACTCATGGGGCCCTAACTACTTTATTTCTGTTCACTCTAATGCTCACCAAGATGGTGCTGTGACCAACTATCCACTCTTTATCCACCGTGGATATACAGGTAGCGAGACATGTTCTGGTAGTATCTGGGGTGAGCGTATCCTCTGGACACACCACTATGAAATCTTCAACTGTGGTCAAGAGAATAACAGTTATCCTAACTACAACAACAATAACAAGAACATCCAAGGTGGTTTGTCTATGAACGGTTGGGACTACGGTGTGCTCCGTCACTCATATCCAGGTACATTGGTTGAGGGTTATTTCCACACTTACCAACCAGCTCGTCACCGTGCTATGCAACCTGACTGGTGCCGTCAAGAGGGTCTTCGCTATTGGCGTGGTTTCACCGAAATGTACGGTAGTGCTAAGGATACCAAGGGTTATATCATGGGTTATATCCGTACCAAGGATAAACAAATCAACCAAACTAACTATACTGGTCGTTCTGCAAACGATATTTACTATCCAATGAACGGTGCTCGTGTTGTTCTTCGTAACTCAAAAACCGAGCTCATCAAAACCGACCCTTATAAATACGTAGCTCGTGACTTCGTGAGTCAAGCTGTTTATACTACTGACGGTTATTACAATGGCGTATTTGTTTATGACGACCTTGCTCCTGGTAAATATACTGTCTATGTACACTGCAAAGGTTACAAAGATCTCGTACAAGAAGTGACTGTAACCGCAGATAAGACTACTTATCTTCAACTTTTCGTTACTGCTGGTACAGGCACAGAGCCTATTACAACTCAAACCCTCAACCCAGACGTAAAATGGGTTCTCAACGGTGGTATCATTCCTGGCGGAAAAGTGCCTACTAACGCTGAGCTCTGGGAAGACTTCAAACCATACTACAATACTTACTATGGTTTGAGCCGTGCTGATCAACCAATCGAGAATGTATCTACTTTTGCTGCTTCTCTCATGCAAAAGATCATGACCGACTCTAACTCTAGCTACAAGTGGTTGGGTGACTATATCTTGTCTGTAGTTACTACACAAGGCGTATCTTTGTCAACCGATATGAATAACGCTACTGAGGCTGCTTGGCGTTGGGCTGTACACGCATTCTTCAATGCTGCTGCTGGTCAACACGGTGCTGCTGGTGCTGACTTTACTACCGCTGGTAAACCTGCTACATGGGGCAATACCTATCTCGTAGCTAAGGGTATTTCTGCTGAGCTTCCAGCTTATATTACTGGCGATTACACCATCCCAACTCCTATTCGCGATGGTTATGACTTCCTCGGTTGGTATGACCAAAACAGCACATCTGGTACCAAATATACCAAGTTGACCAAAGGTTGGAAAGGTACTCTCTATGCTCTCTGGCAAGAGACTCCTAAGGGCGATGTAATTTGGGTATTGAATGGTGGTAGTGTAAACGTGACATTGCCTAACTATATTGAGAACAACCCATACACTCTCCCAACTCCTACCCGCACTGGTTATGTATTCCTCGGCTGGTATGACAACGCTAAGGGCGAGGGTACACCGCTCACATCATTGCCTGTAGGCTTCAAGGGTTCTGTTTACGCCATCTGGCGTGAGGCTAAAGTGACATGGGAGTTGAACGGTGGTGAATTGCCAAAGGCAGCTGAGGTTCCAACCAACGACTCTCTCTGGCAAGCATTTATGGTTTACTACCGTACATACTACAACGAGACTCGCTATGATCAACCTATCACTGCTGCTTCTACCTTCATGACTCAAGCATGCAACATCATGACCAAGGCTGACTCAGAGTACAAGTGGCTCGGTGACTATATCTACAAAGTTTCTACCGATCAAGGCGTACATCTTTCTATCAATGCGGAAGGTGACGGCGTAGAGGCTCTCTGGCGTTGGACTGTACACAGTTTCTTCAACTGCAACCAAAAAACAGATTGGCCAGGTCCTACTGCTGATTATTCTACCGCTGGTAAACCAGAGAAATGGGGTCCTAACTACCAAGCTAAATATGGTCAGGGTGTAACTCTTCCAAGCAAGATTACTTCTGCTTATACTATCCCAACTCCAACCAAGAATGGTACTACCTTCGTAGGCTGGTATGACACCAACAACAACACAGGTAACAAGCTCACCGTACTTCCTGTAGGTTATGACGGTACTGTTTACGCTATCTGGAACGATATGTTGGGTGATGTAACATGGGAATTGAATGGTGGTAAGGTAAGTGTAACATTGCCTAACAAGATTGAGGGCAGCGCATACACATTGCCAACCCCAACTAAGGATGGTTATGTATTCGTAGGTTGGTATGACAACGCTAAGGGCGAGGGTACTGCACTCAAATCATTGCCTGTAGGCTTCAAGGGTACTGTTTACGCTATCTGGCGTGAGGCTAAGGTGACTTGGGTACTCAATGGCGGTAAAGTAGTGAAAGAAGTGACCACTACCACCCCTGGTAAGGACGTGAAAGTTCCTACTCAAGAGGAGTTGTGGGCTAGTTATAAGACTGCTGCTGGTTTGACCACCCTCGGTACATTGGAGGAGATCAAGACCACTGCTGGTACTAATCCTCACAATGATGCGAATGCTCCTTGCGCATGCCGTGTGATCTGCGCTAAGTTGACCGCAGACATGGTGGCTGCTGCATTCGGCAAAGCTGAGTGGAAGTGGTTGCAAACCTATATCATGGAGGTTCAAACCACTTTGACCGATGATCTTACCGCTGCTGCATGGCGTTATGCTATCGCTGCATTCTTTGTACAATCAGAGCACAATGTATGGCCTGCTACAGCTAACTTCGCTGATGCTGGTAAGCCAGAGAAGTGGGGTCCTGCATACCAAAAGGCTAATGGTGCTACTGAGGGTGAGACTACTACCGAACTTGTTGAGGTAGAGTTGCCAAGCAAGATCACTGCTGCATACGAGATCCCAACTCCAGTTAAGGATAACGACGAGTTTGTTGGCTGGTATGACACCAATGACAATACTGGTACTAAGTTGACCGTATTGCCAGTAGGTTACGACGGTACTGTATATGCTATTTGGAAGTCTATGTTGACTTCTACCGATGTAGAGCAAGTAGTTCGTCCTGCATTGGATTTGGATGCTCCTATGTACGATGTAATGGGTCGCCAAGTAGATGCAACCTACCGTGGTATCATTATCCAAAATGGTAATAAGTACTTGCTTCGTTAAGAATGATATAAGCCCTTCGGACTATAGGCTATAGGTTATAGGTTATAGGCGAAAGGCTGGATGATAGAAAATCGCTCCCTAAGAATTTGGGGAGCGATTTTGTTTTTAGAACTATATACATGTTGACACTAATTTTATTTTAAACGACAATTCAGGTCAATTTTGATGTCAATTATCGTCAATTCAAGGATAAGCTTTGTTTTTGCTCTAATGAAATGCAGCTATGCCGCATTTGGAGAGCAAAACAAAATTGATAATGACTGCAAATGTCAACTAGTATATAAATCACTTTTGTTGTGGGTTGCCAATGCGCCTAGCGCATTCTTCCAACCCAAACAAAATATATTCACGAATTGTCAATAATTGTCGACTATAATTGTCACGAATTGTCTTAAAATAGGGAACTATTGATTATTTCAACAACAAATGTCAACTAGTATATAAATTCCTATTTTTATGTTTTACAACATATTTATGCATTTTTATATGTGCAAACGTCTGTTGTTTTAAAAAAAAGTAGTACCTTTGCGAGCCGAATATGTCGAAAATGTGGCAAAAACAAGGTTTGAGCCATACGTTTTGACGGCTTTGTTGTATGCTAATACGTGTGCTAGTGCACGCATGAGCATTATAATATATGAAACAAAACAACTATAAATAATAACACAATCTTTATTTATCAACTTAATATCATTTCTTATGAGAAAAACATTTCTTCTTGTAGCAGCATGTGTGATGAGCATGCTCGCAAGCGCACAGATTTTTGAAGTACAATCTGTGCAAGAATTGCCAGGTGCATCTTTTACAGATGCTCGTATCGCAGCTGTTAGCCCAACAGGCGAATACATGCTGATGACTACCAAGGCTAACAATGGTCTGCAACGTTATGATTTCGCTACAGGCAAATTAACTCACATTACTGACGCTGTAGGCGCTGGTTTTGAGGCTAAGATCAGTTTGGACGGCAAGGAGATTGCTTTCCAAGAGTCTAACATCGGTAAAGATAACTTGGTTCGCTGCGACATTGTTCGTCAGAACATGGTATCTCAAGAGCGCACAGTGGTAGCTAAAGACCAACGTAAGTTGGACAAGTTGACCGTTAATGCAGCTAAGACTGAGTCTGTACTCACCAACGAGGAAGGTATGATCTATTTGACCAAGAACGGCAAGAAGATCTTGATTGCTCCTGTAGGTTTGGATCAAATCTATTTCTGGGCTTCTGTATCTCCAGACGGCACCAAGATTTGCTACTATGCTGGCGAGCGTGGTTGCTTCGTATGCGACTTGAAAGGCGAGAACAACCAATTTATCAGCAAACAATGTACTGCTGCTCAATGGTATGACAACAATACCCTCGTGAGCATGCACACTGAGGATGACGGCTATCGCTTCACTTCTTCTGTAGTAGAGGCATTTACATTGGATGGCAAACGTCAAACTTTGACTGAGAAATCTATGATGGCTTCTTTCCCATTCACCGTGGACGGCAAGATCGTGTTCACCACCATGGATGGTAAAGCATATATGATGTCAGTGAAATAATTGCAGTTTAAAGTTTATAGTTTAAAGTTTAAAGGCAAGTGATATGAAAAAGATTTTATTTTCTATATTTGCACTCTTCATGGCATTGACCGCAAGTGCAGTAAAAATTTATATCGATCCAGGTCACGGTGGTTGGAATGCTGATAGCCGTAACCTTTTGACCATTGGTCACCCTACCTACAACGATACCTGTGGCTTCTGGGAGTCAAACACCAACCTTTGGAAATCATGGTACTTTGAGAAGAAACTCAAAGACGTAGGTTATACCGTAAAGAAATCACGTAATAGCTGCTTCTACGGTTCAAACCGTGAGTTGCACGTTATCGCACAAGAGTCACAGTCGTTTGGTTCTGACTACTTTGTATCTGTACACTCTAACGCACACGATCTAGGTAAGACAACCAACTACCCATCTTTCTTCATCAAGGGTTACACTGGCAATGAGAGTACTCCTGGTAGTATCGCTGGTTGTAAGTCTATGTGGCCATATATTTGGGACATTTGGGCAGGCGGTATGGAGTATAATACTGCTTACTCTGCAACCAATATGGCTATCATCGGTGGTATGAGTATGAACGGTTGGGACTACGGTGTATTGAACTATCAATCTCGTCCAAGTACTTTGGCTGAGGGTTATTTCCACACTTACCAACCAGCTTGCCACCGTGCGTTGAACACCGACTGGTGCCGTCAAGAGGGCTTGCGCTTCGCTCGTGGTATCAAGAAACACTTCGGTACTGCTGGTGAGAGCAAGGGTTATATCATGGGTTATATCCGTACCAAAGAGAAAGAGATCAACCAAAACTACTACAACACTAGCCGTCGCTACAACGACGTTTATTATCCAATCAACGGTGCGCAAGTAGTATTGCGTAACGAGGCTGATGAGGTCATCAAAACCGATAACTATGACTACGCTAAGAGTGACGCGCCTAACCGTAATAAGGACTACTATACCACTGACGATGAGTACAATGGTGTATTCGTTTATGATGATTTGACTCCTGGTAAATATACTATCCATGTATATGCAAGTGGCTATAAGAACTATGAGCAAACTGTTACTGTAACCGCAGATAAGACTACTTATACTCAAATCTTCTTGAGCTCTGGTCAAGGAACTGCTCCTGATATCACGCCAAGAGATCCAGACGTAGAGTGGGAGTTGAATGGTGGTCGTGTTCCTGGTGGTGAGGTTCCAACTAATGCTGAACTTTGGGAAAGAATAAAAGCTTATTACACTACTTATTATAATGAGAGCCGTGCTGACCAAGAGATCACAATGGTTTCTACTTTCATGACCAAGGCTTGCAAGATGATGACCGATGAGAAGTCTGAGTACAAGTGGCTCGGTGACTATATCATGGAGGTTTCTGCTGCTCAAGGTTACACATTGACCAACGATCCTACTGCTGATGGTATGGAAGCACTTTGGCGCTTTAGCGTGGAGGCATTCCTTAACTGCAGCCAACATACTACATGGCCTAAGACCGCTGACTTCAAGGAGGCTGGTAAACAATCAGCTTGGAAGCAAGCATACTTGATTGGTACAGGTTCTACCGCAGAGCTTCCATGGCGTATTACTGTGGATTCATACACTATCCCAACTCCAGTGAAAGACGGTTATGTCTTCATGGGCTGGTATGACAAGAACGACCTCTCTGGTAAGAAATATACTACTTTGACCAAGGGTTGGAAAGGTAAACTCTACGCTATCTGGGAAGAGGATAATGCAGATGTGAAGTGGCAATTGAACGGTGGTTCTGTATCCGTAACTTTGCCACGCGAGATTAAGGACGCTCCTTACACTATCCCAACTCCAACTAAGACTGCTTATATTTTCCTCGGCTGGTATGACAAGAACGAGACATCTGGTAACAAGTTGACCGTATTGCCAGTAGGCTATAAGGGTACTGTATATGCATTGTGGCGTGATTCTAAGGTGACATGGGAGTTGAACGGTGGTGAGTTGCCAAAGGCAGCAGAGGTACCAACCAACGACTCATTGTGGACAGCATTCAAGCCATACTATAATACATACTATGGTTTGTCTCGTGCTGATCAACCTATCACAGCCGTATCTACTTTCGCAGCTGCTAAGATGTGCGAGATCATGACTAAGTCTGACTCTGAGTACAAATGGTTGGGCGACTATGTATCTAAAGTGGCTTCAGAGCAAGGTGTTACATTGAGTACCGATCCTGCTGGTGAAGGCGTAGAGGGTGCATGGCGTTGGGCAGTACACGCATTCTTCAATGCTACAACTGGTCAACATGGTGCAGCAGGTACAGACTTTACTACCGCTGGTAAGCCAGAGAAGTGGGGTCCTGCATACCAAGCTAAATATGGTAAGGGTACAACTCTTCCAACCAAGATTACTTCTGCTTACACTATCCCAACCCCAACCAAGAATGGTACAAGCTTCGTAGGTTGGTATGACACCAATAATACTACTGGTAACAAATTGACTGTTCTTCCTGTAGGTTACGACGGTACAGTTTACGCTATCTGGAACGACATGTTGGGTGATGTAACTTGGGAACTCAACGGTGGTAAGGTAAGTGTAACATTGCCTAACAAGATTGAGGGCAGCGCTTATACATTGCCAACTCCAACCAAAGAGGGTTATGTATTCCTCGGCTGGTATGACAACGCTAAGGGCGAGGGTACAGCATTGACCTCATTGCCTGTAGGCTACAAGGGTACTGTTTACGCTATCTGGCGTGAGGCTAAGGTAACATGGGTACTCAATGGCGGTAAGGTAGTGAAAGAGGTGACTACTACCACTCCAGGTTCAGCAGGTGCTAAGGTTCCAACTCAAGAGGAGTTGTGGACAAGCTTCAAAGAGGCTGCTGGCTTGAGCACTCTTGGTACATTGGAGGAGATTAAGGCTGCTGGTGAGGGGCAACCACACAATAGTGGTGATACTCCTTGTGGTTGCCGTGTGATCTGCGCTAAGTTGACATCTGCTGAGGTACAAACCGTATTTGGCAAAGCAGAGTGGAAATGGTTGCAAACCTATATCATGAGCGTTCAGAGCGATTTGACAGATGATTTGACTGCTGCTGCTTGGCGTTATGCTATCGCTGCATTCTTCTTGCAATCAGAGCACACCTCATGGCCTGCTTCTGCAAACTTTGCTGAGGCTGGTAAGCCAGAGAAGTGGGGTCCTGCATACCAAGAGGCTAATGGTGGTGCTGGCACAGAAGGTGAGACCAAGACTGAGATCGTTGAGGTAGAGTTGCCAAGCAAGATTACTGGTGCTCCATACGAGATCCCAACTCCTGTGAAGGATAACGATGAGTTCATCGGTTGGTACGACAACAACGAGGGCAAGGGTACAGCACTCACCGTATTGCCAGTAGGTTACGATGGTACTGTATATGCTATCTGGAAGTCAATGAACACTTCTACCGATGTAGAGCAAGTGGTTCGTCCTGCTTTGGATATGGATGCTCCAATGTATGATGTATTGGGTCGCCGTGTAGATGCTACCTACCGTGGTATCATTATCCAAAACGGTAACAAATATTTGCTCCGTTAATCGATAATCAAGTAATATACATCAAGCAGCCTCTGCGATGCAGGGGCTGCTTTTTTGTCTAGTAGGTCTAGTATGGCTAGTACTACTAGTGCAACTAGAAAAACTAGACCCTAGAATTATAAATTCTAGTACTTTTAGGAAGAGAAATGTATTTTTTTTGTATATTATTTGTTCAGGTGTAATTTTTTTTGTAACTTTGCACGCTAATATGCTTATAAATAATCTTAAATAAAAATAACAATGAAAAAACTATTATCTTCCTTTTTTCTTTTATGTTTAGCGGTGTCAGCTAGCGCGATTAAAGTGTATATCGACCCAGGTCATGGTGGTTGGAATGCAGATAGCCGAAACATGCTTACTATTACTCACCCTTCCTACAATGATACAGCAGGATTTTGGGAGTCCAACACCAACTTGTGGAAAGCGTGGTACTTTGAGAAGAAGCTCAAAGATGCTGGTTATACCGTGATGAAATCACGCAATAGCTGCTTCTACGGCGAGAATCGTGAGTTGCACATTATCGCACAAGAGTCTCAGTCGTTTGGTTCTGACTACTTTGTGTCGGTGCACTCTAACGCGCATGTGGATGGTTATACTACTAACTATCCTGCCCTTATCCACAAAGGTTACGATAATTCGGAAACCAATGCGGGTAGTATCGCAGGTGAGAAGTCGCTCTGGCCACACTTGTTTGCTATCTGGTCAGCGGGCATGGAGTATAACTCTTATTACTCAGAGACTAGCATGTGTATCCGTGGTGGTTTGAGTATGAACGGATGGGACTACGGTGTATTGAACTACCAATACCGTCCTGGTACTTTGGCAGAGGGCTATTTCCATACCTATCAACCAGCTCGTCACCGCGCGATGAATACCGACTGGTGCCGTCAAGAGGGTCTGCGTTTTGCGCGTGGTATCAAAGCGCACTTTGGTACAGCCAAAGAGACCAAGGGATATATCATGGGATATATTCGTACCCAAGAGCGACAAATCAATCAGACCAACTACACTGGTCGTTCGGGAAATGATATCTATATGCCTATCAATGGCGCACAAGTCGTATTGCGCGATGCGAATGGCAAAGTGGTAAAGACCGACTCCTACAACTACGCTGCAAGCGATAAGGATAATATCGGTAAATTAATCTATACTACTGATGATGAGTACAATGGCGTATTCGTTTATGACGATTTGACTCCTGGAACCTATACTATTTCGGTTCATAAGGCAGGTTATGCGGATTTGAAACGAACCGTGACTGTCACTGCGGATCAAACGACCTATTTGCAGTTGTTTATGGTATCTGGTCAAGGTACTACCCCTGATGTGGGCGAGGCAATGGGTACTTCTGGTTTGAATCCATATGCATATGATTTGACATCTTCATGGGATGAGGCAACACAAAAGTTGACCGTGAAGTTCTCACTCAATGCAGATGCTTACATTGATGGCGATGGTGGCTATGCAGACGGTGTGCAAATTCACCTGTCTGACGACAAGAATAATCCAAAGAAATTCTATATCTATGGCGTAGGCAAAAACGACTGCCGTCAAGGACAAAACAAGACCTTTACTATTGACCTTTCTTCCGGATTGGACAAACATGGCAAAGAGATTCCTAAGGGAAAACCACTTTATGTTTCCATTGCAGTACAAGGAGATCGAAGCAATACCGCACCACGCGAGTATGGTCTGTCGCATCGTATCTACTGCCCATTTGGTGTAGCAGTGGATAAGAACCCTGACTCCAAGAACTTCGGTAAGATCTTCGTCAACGAGGGCTATCAGTACGAGCAAGGTGGCGATTTGGCAGGTTACTTTACCAAGGGTAAAGCAGGTATGTATGTGTTGGATGCTGACTTTGTGCAACGCAATACCAATCGCTATACGGGTGGATATGACTTCTCTTGGTTTGTGATTGATCATACCTTCAGCGGATTGGCGCGCAAGGGTTATCAACCATGGCGTGTACGTGTATCCGAAGAGGGACGTATCTTCGTTTGCTCCAACGATATGCACCAACGTCAGGCTACCGATGCCAACGGCAATCGTGATGGTGTAGCCGTTTGGGAGGTGGATCGTAATGACTTTAATAAGTGGACACCCATCTTGCATGGTACACGTCGTGCAGATTATACCTTCACCTATAAGGATATCAATGGGGTAGAGCAATATATTGGTCCTGTGTGCGGTATGGATGTCAAAGGTAAAGGCGATGACCTCACTTTGTTGCTCTATACGGTCAACAAACCCGCGGTGCAACTGGATATGACTGGTTTCCGTGCGTATGAATATAATGTTAAGACAGGTGCATTGAAACCAATTCCAGCCTTTAATAATGGCGGCTATGGTCTTGTGTTTGAGCATGTTACCATGCGTTATGGACTAGATGGAAGTTATTGGTTCGGTGGCAACCGCGCCGATGGTAGCGATGGCGTAGAAGGTAATGGAAAGACCAAAGAGCCTAACTTGGGTCACGTAAAATTGGACGGAACCTCAGCTGATTATACCAACTACAACTCTGAGTTCTATGGTGGTGCAGGTTTGTTGCTCTATAAATCTACCTATAACAATTCTGCATGCAACGCAAGCAACCAAACATGGATGATCAAGGGTAAAGATAATGGTGGCGGTAGCAATGGTTTGTTTGACGTCTTTATCGTCAACTCAACCGATGGTGGTGGCGCAAGTGTGACCCGTATGGATGGCAATAGCGGTCGCCCTAATTGGCAGAATATCCATGTGTCTGGCATGGGACGTTTCCTTAATGATATGGCCATAGACTATGGAGAGAACCTGTATATTGTAGGTAGTTCTAATGGTATGTTGAGCGCCTTTGCAATGCCTTATAGCGGTGAGAAGATCACTACCGTGCGCGAGCAATACGCGTTTGAAATGCCAGAGAACTTCACATGGCACCCTTATCCTTTGGGCTATCAGGTAACCAACTTGGATCTGCTGGATCAGTTTGTAGAAGATACTGTAGGAGTAGATTTGGCAACGCTGTTGACTAGTGCAGAGTCCAATTGGAAATGGTTGGGCGATTATATCAAGAGTGTAGATGCATCGGCAAGTTGGGAGCAAGCTGTGGCAGACTTCTTTGCTGCTCAAGGTGCATTTGCTACGGCTGGTCAACCTGCACAATGGGAGAAGAAATGGTGGGATGCTACTTTCCCAACCGAAGTAGCCAATGGCACTCCATTGCCAAAGGTGAAGCGTCACGGATGGGCACTTGAGGATTGGCGCTATGGTAATGAGGATGGATACTATTACTTTAGCGAAGCGTCAAAGGTGAAGAATAATGCATTGGAGGAGAGCAAACTAGATAGTGCTCACGTGTGGGTACGCTGGGTAGAAGCATGCTTGTATGAGGGATATGAGAGTTATAGAGCGTCGGGTGATACCAGTGCAATAGATATACGTACTTGGACACTCAATGCTACCGAAGACTTGTTGTTACTCATTGATGGTAAGACAATGGATTTACCAGTGAAACATACTTTCCATACGGGTGTTTACAATGCAGTGGCTCTGCCATTTGATATAAGTCGCGAGACTCTTTTGCAAGTGACCGATGAGGCAGGTAATTATGTGTTCGATCCTCAACAAGGTGGTGTGATGCCTACTATATATGTATATCAATCGTATGATGTGGTTAAGGTAGATAGTTTGTCTGAATTGCAATTGACGGTACAAGTGTTGCAAGCCAACGAAACCATCCCTGCTAATACACCATTCTTGGTTGTTCCACACAATCCTATTGAGGGTAAGATTATCTTCCATGGTGTGAAGGTGGTACGATATGGTGAAAAAGAATTGCAAGCAGGTGTTAACTTTATTGGTTGGCATAGCCCTAGTCAATTGACTCCAAGCGAAGATAATCAGACACTTATAGTAGCTGATGATGGTAGTCTTGATCCTGTGACAGAAACCATTACATTGTATGGTGAGAGAGGTTACTTTACGGTAGATTCTACAGTTGGGGCATTTGATTATGCGACAATTATTCCTGTAGCGAATATGGTATGGCATCCATATCCTATTGGTTATCAGGTGACCAATCAAGATTTGCTAGAGCAATTTGAGGAGGATATGGAGGGTACTGATGTACAAACTCTCCTTTTAGGCGCTTGGAAGTGGTTGGGCGATTATATCCTTTCTGTAGATACAACGATTGCAAATGATGAGGCTTGGGAGCAAGCGGTAGCAGATTTCTTTGCTGCTCAAAATGCGTTTGAGACAGCAGGTCAACCAGCACAATGGGAGCAAAAATGGTGGAATGCTACCTTCTCAACAGAAGTGCTAGATGGTGCGGCTATGCCTAAAGTGAAACGTCACGGATGGGTGTTGGAGAACTGGCGCTATGGTAATGCTGATGGTTACTATCATGCTAGCGAAGAGTCTAAGATAACCAATAATACCTTTGATCTCAACCATGCAGATAGCACCCATATTTGGGCTAGATGGTTAGAATTGCGTGTCATGGAAGGATTTGAGCTGTATGATGAGACGGCAGATACTAGCGCTATAGACCTTAGAGGCAGAGAGATTACGGCGCAAGATGACTTGGTTCTGCTCTTGGATGGCAAGAAGAGTGATATGGCAGTTACGCGTACTTTGACAGGTGGAGTGTATAATGCGGTTTCTCTTCCATTTGCTATTAGTGCAGATATTATCAAGCAAGTTACTGATCGTGATGGCAATCATATCTTTGATACGGAAAAAGGTGGTAAAACTCCTGAAATATATCTCTTTGATGTGGCTAATGTAGTACTGACAAGTGATTATGATAGCGAACTTAAACTCCAATTCCATATTCTCAAAGAAGGAGAGGAAATTCCTGCTAATCAACCGTTTATTATCAGGCCTCAAGAGGATGTAGTTACCGATTTTATCTTCTATGACGTTGATATTGTCAATCCAGTAGCAGAACCTAGTGTCGATGACGTACAGTTCCATGGCTTGTTTATTCGTGCGCATGTGACTCCAGAGGATGATTCTAAACTGATAGAGATTACAGCAGACGGAAAACTTCAGGAGCACACAGAAGGTGTAACACTCAATGGTTTGAATGGTTATTTTATGGTATCACCAGCATTGCCAGCATATGATTATGCCGTAATTGTATTGGACAATGGCGTATCTACACCTGTGAGCGAAGTTGAAGTCTCTGGTAAGGCAATCAAAGTCATGATCAATCAACAAATATATATTCTCCATAACGAGAGCGTATATAGTGTAACCGGTAAAAAACAATAACAGAAATTTATAATAAAATGCGAAAAACAATTTTGCTTGTTGCAGCATGCGTGGTTAGTATGCTTGCAAGTGCACAGATTTTTCAGGTAACTTCTGTGCAAGAATTGAAAGGCGCTTCCTATCAGGACGCTCGTGTAGCAGGTATAAGCCCAAATGGCGATTACGTGCTAATGACTAATGGTTCTAACCAAGGTTTGAAACGTTATGACATCGCTACTGGAGAGTTGAGCGTTATTACCGATGCAGAAGGTGCAGGTTTTAATGTGCAAGTAAGTCGCGATGGAAAAGAAATTGTGTTCCGCGAGCGTTTCACGGGTGAAAACAAGTGCCGTTACAATAATATTATGCACCAAAATTTTGTAGAGAACAAAACGGCTACCATTGCTCAAAAACAAACTAATCATGATATGATGGTGCTTCCTGGTAGCAATATCGTATTGCAAAATAGCGAGTGTACAATGCACATTGTGAAGAACGGTAAACGTATCCAAATCGCTCCTCAAGGCAATGACGTCAACTATATCTGGGCTTCGCTCTCACCTGACAAAACAAAAATTCTTTATTATGTGAGCGAGATGGGATGTTACGTATGTGATGTAGATGGTCGTAATAGTCGATTCATTGGTTGGGATTGCCGCGCTCCACAATGGTACAACAACGAGATCATCATCTCCATGAACGACCAAGATGATGGTCACTTCACCACCAAGTCTGCTATCTTGGCATACACCTTAGACGGTAAAGTGCAAGTATTGACCAGTCCAGACATGGTAGCCATGTATCCATTTGCAGCAGATGGTAAAGTGGTATTCTCTACCTTGCAAGGAAAGACCTATTTGTTGAATGTGAAATAATTAGGAGGGCATGAATATGAAAAAGTTTTTATTATCTATATTCGCATTATGCGCGGTAGTAATGACAGCTAGTGCTGCTAGGATTTATGTCAACCCTGGTCACGGTAGTTGGAACACAGCAGAATGCCGTAATATGCGTACTATAAACTATCAACAATATGGTGATACGCTAGGTTTCTGGGAGTCCAATACCAATATGTGGAAGTGCTATGCCTTGCAACAAAAATTGGAAAAAGTAGGTCACACCGTAAAAATGTCCCGTACTAAAACAGGTGGTGTAAATAATGGTGTTTATGACAAACCGTTGTCCACAATTGCAATGGAGTGCGAGAACTGGGGTGCTGACTACTTTATCTCTGTGCACTCTAATGCTGCTGCTACTGATGATTATGGAAATGCGTATGTGAATTATCCTGCGTACTTCTATCGTGGCACCATGAGTCGTCCAAATCATAACCCATATGTTAAGAATAGCGACAAGATGGCAGCTGCCGCTTGGCCTCATACCTTTATTGTGCATGACAATGGTATGGAGTTCCACTCTTACTGGTCAATGACTAATATGGGTATCTATGGAGATATCACCCAAATGGGTACTTCTGTGACCACTAATGGTTATACTGGTTATTTTGGCGTATTGAGACATGGCGACCCTGGTTTCTTGATTGAGGGTTATTTCCATGTGTATAGTCCTGCTCGTCACCGCGCGATGAACCCAGATTGGTGCCGTCAAGAAGGTATCCGCCACTATCGCGGTATACAAGCATGGTTCGGTAATAGCAAACCAGAAACTACGGGTTATATTATGGGCTATATCCGTACGAAAGATAAGACATTAGACCATAACTTCTACAAAGGTAAAAACAATGACGTTTATCATCCTATCAACGGAGCGAAAGTCGTACTTCGCAACTCGAAAGGTGAGGTGATCAAAACCAATTGCTACCACCACGTAGCACGTATGCTCAAGAACCAAGATTACTATACCACTGATCACCAATACAATGGCGTCTTTGTATATGAGAACCTCGCTCCAGGTGAGTACACCATGTATTTCCATGCGAGCGGATACAAGGATGTAGTACAAAAGATTACGGTCAAAGCTGACCAAACCAGCTACTGCGAGATATTCATGACCGCAGGTCAAGGTACAGAACCTAACGTAGGTGATATAGATCCTGACGTAGAATGGGAATTGAATGGTGGTATCATCCCTGGTGGTACCGTGCCTACAAACGCAGAACTTTGGGAAGCATTCAAGCCATACTACAACACCTACTACAGCCTCAGCCGTGCAGATCAAACTATTGAGAATGTAGCATCTTTCGCGGCTGCAAAGATGGAAGAGATCATGACCAATACTAACTCTGAATATAAGTGGTTAGGCGATTATATCATAGGAGTAGCGGGTCCATTGAGTGGTGAAAGTGCATGGCGCTGGCATGTGCATGCGTTCTTCAACTGCAACGATGGTACTGTACAAGGCAACCAAAAAGTCGCTACGGCTGACTTCTCTACCGCAGGTAAGCCTGAGGCGTGGGGCGATGCTTATCGCATAGCAAAGAAATTGTCTGCTTCATTACCAAGCAAGATTACGAGCAATTATACCATCCCAACTCCTATCAAGGAGGGCTATGATTTCCTCGGTTGGTATAACACCAACAATACTACTGGTACCAAATATACTACTCTGACCGTTGGTTTCAAAGGCAAACTCTATGCTATTTGGCAAGAGACTCCTAAGGGCGATGTGACTTGGGTGTTGAATGGCGGTAGTGTATCAGTGACATTGCCTAACTACATTGAGAACACCCCATATACCCTCCCAACTCCTACCCGCACAGGTTATGTCTTCCTTGGTTGGTATGACAATGCTAAGGGCGAGGGAACTGCACTCAAGACACTCCCTGTAGGTTACAAGGGTACTGTATATGCTATCTGGCGCGAAGCCAAAGTGACATGGGTACTCAATGGAGGTAAGGTATTGAAAGAGGTTACTGGCGCTGACGCAGTCAAAGTACCTACTCAAGAAGAACTCTGGACTAGCTTCAAGACCGCTGCTGATATTACTGCTCTTGGTACATTGGCTGAAATCAAAGAGGCAGCAGGTAGCAACCCACATGGTGATGCTAACACCCCTTGTGCGTGTCGTGGTATCGCAGGTAAATTGACCACAGCAAAGATGGAGGCCGTTTACAAGAACGCTGAGTGGAAATGGTTGTATGATTATATTGCAGGTGTGCAACCAAATATTTCAACGGATCTAACAGTAGAAGGCACTACAGCTGCTTGGCGTTATGCTATCGCTGCATTCTTCCTACAATCACATCACGATGCTTATCCTGTAACGGAAGACTATACCACCCTCGGTAAACCAGAGATGTGGGGTAGTGCATATAAAGAGGCTCATGGTAATTCAGGTGCTACTTCTACCCAAGAGGTAACCCTTCCTAGCAAGATCACCGCTACCTACACCATCCCAACTCCTGTGAAGGACGGTGCTGATTTCCTTGGCTGGTATGACACCAATGATGTTACTGGCACCAAACTCACCACCCTCCCTGCTGGCTACGACGGTACCGTTTATGCTATCTGGAGCGATGCTAAAGAACCAGACGTAGAATGGGTACTCAATGGAGGTAAGGTGGTGAAAGAGGTAACTACTACCACACCAGGTACTGATGTGAAGGTTCCTACACAAGAAGAGTTGTGGGCAAGTTATAAGACAACTGCAGGTTTGACTACCTTGGGCACCTTGGAGGAAATCAAGGCGAAGGGTGAAGGCCAACCACACACCAGTGGTGACACACCTTGCGGCTGCCGTATCATTTGTGGTAAACTGACCGCTGCCGAAGTGCAAACAGTGTTTGGCAAAGCTGAGTGGAAATGGTTGCAAACCTATATCATGAGTGTACAAAGCGATCTGACTGACGACCTCACTACGGCTGCTTGGCGTTATGCTATCGCTGCATTCTTCTTGCAATCTGAGCACACTTCATGGCCTGCATCTGCTAACTTTGCTGAAGCGGGTAAGCCAGAGAAGTGGGGACCTGCTTACCAAAAGGCCAATGGTGCAACCGAAGGTACTACCACCACTACTCTCGTAGAGGTAGAGTTGCCTAAGTGGATCACTGGCTCACCATATACCATCCCAACTCCTGTCAAGGATGGTGATACTTTCGTAGGTTGGTATGAGAATAACCAAGGTACGGGTACAGCCCTCACCGTATTGCCTGTAGGCTACAAGGGTACTGTGTATGCAATCTGGCAATCTAATGTAGGTACAGGTGTAGAGAATGTCATCCGCCCTGCATTGGATCTTGATATGCCTATGTACGACGTATTGGGTCGTCAAGTAGATGCTACCTACCGTGGAATCATTATCCAAAATGGTAACAAATATTTGCTTCGCTAATATAGGATGCCTCTCGTATAGGCTATAGGCGAAGGCAATGAGAAATCGCTCTCCAGAAATGGGGAGCGATTTTTGTTTGGCATAGTTTTTGTCATAATACACTAGTGTATTATTTTGCCCTATAAGTGAATTATGGAGGCGCAATGTTGTTAAAAGTATGAAAAGACTAACCCTTATATTTGCATTATATGTCATAGCACTGACGGCTATGGCACAGAAAACCTTGTCAGGTACCATCCTCTCCAAGACGGATGGACAGCCTATAGAGATGGCGACTGTGCGTTTGTTTGAATACAAAGGTGCAGACTCCACCCTGGTACAAGGTGCACAGACCTATGATGATGGGTTGTTTATCTTAAGTAATATTCGTCCAGGTAAGTACAAACTGATCGTATCGTCCGTAGGATTTAATGAGCAAACTCAATGGGTGGAGATGAAGAATGTTGATCTTGATTTGCCTACCATTCGTCTTGTGGAGCAAGTTCAACATCTAGCAGAGGTGAGTGTACAAGGCAAGGCTGCCGAAATGACTGTCAAAGGTGATACCATTGAGTATAATACTGCTGCTTATCAAGTGTCAGAAACTGCTACTGTGGAAGAACTGCTCAAGAAGATGAACGGTGTGGAGGTGGATAAAGAGGGTAATGTCACTATCAATGGCGAGGAAATCAAAGCCGTGCGTATCGACGGCAAGAAGTTCTTTGGCGATGATGTGCAGACCGCAACCAAGAATATTCCTGCCGATATGATCGAGAAAATACAAGTGATTGACGAGAAAAGTGAAATGGCTAAACTCACAGGGTTTGAGGACGATGAAACGGAACGAATCATCAATCTCAGTCTCAAGAAAAACCGCAAGAAAGGCGTGTTTGGCAACTATTCGGGTGCATTGGGCTCAGACATGGTGACGGATGAAGGCGGTTGGTTCGACTATGGCAATTCTGCGTATGGAACTACGGATGCTGCGCGTATGAAGCACTTCCTAGAGAATGATGCGCGCTACAACGCTAATATCTTTACAAACCTACTCCTCGGCGAAAGCCAAACGACCATTGTGGCTGGTGCCAACAATACTAATGAGATTCGCTCACGCCGCGGACGAGGATGGTTTGGCGGACAAAATGCTGGTATCACTGCTTCGGAGAACTTGGGCGTGAATACCAATATTGACCTAACAGGCAAACTAGAGAAGAAAGACGATAAGACGGAGCTCCTTTTAGGCGGCGATGCGACCATCAATCACTCCACCAACGACACACGCACCCAATCGCAAAAAGAGAGTTATAGCGAGGAGGCTACCTATATCGACCAAGACTCTACCGAGAAAATGACCCACGCTTGGGATGCACAAATGCGCTTGGAGATGGAATACCAGATCGACTCCATGAACAAGATTATCCTCCGCCCTCAAATCAGCTACTCCAACTCACGATCTGAGCAAAACAACGACTATACTTACGAACGCGATTCCGTAATCATCAACGATGGTTATCAAAACCAAAAGAGTCTCCAAGAGGAGATTTCTGCCTCCATGCGTGCGACTTACAACCATAAGTTCGCGAAGCCTGGTCGCGCACTCACTATGCGAGCCAACTTCACTTTTAAGAATACAGAGAAAAGTGATACTACCTATGCCTTTGACTACCTAACAGATGCTGCGTTAGTGGACCAAAATACCTTCTCTACGAATAATGCCTTAAGTTACTCGCTGCGTACATCGTTCGTGGAACCTATCTATGGCAAGAACCACTTTATCGAAACCGTACTCTCGCTGTCGGGTAGTAACCGTAACTCGGTGAAAGACCAATACTCTATGTTGGATGGAGTATATCAGTACGATAGCGTGTATTCCAACGCCCTCAGCAACAATATGTACACCGAGCAACTGGAGCTGAACTACCGTTGGGTGAGCGAGAAGATTGACCTTACCGCTGGTGCGCGTGTGTTGGCTACGCAGACTTATTCCAAGACCTACTATGGTGGTATCCTCGCGCGCGATACCTTATATAATAGATGGAACTGGTCGCCAAACGTGCGTTTCCGCTATAAGTTTGGACAAAAGGAGTTTGCCCGTATCGTCTATCGCGGACGCGTTAATCAGCCTACTATCCAGCAGATGGAACCCGTGCGTAACAACTCCGATGCGATGAACGAGACAGTAGGTAACTTGGGACTGAACCCAGCCTTCAGCCACAATATCTTTGCAATGTATTCGAAGTTTAATCCAGAAAAGTTCTCTAGTATGATGGTGGGCATGAATGCCAACCTCACGCAAGATGCGCTGACCAACAATACCATTTATGATAAGACGGGTAAGCGTTATCTGCAAACGGTCAATGCGGAGATGATTCCATGGTATGTGGGGGCGCACTTTATGAGCAATACGCCATTCTGCAAGAAGATGTTTCAGTTCCACTCGCGTACTGCGGTGAGCTACAACCAACGCGTGGCGTATGTGCTTCGCGAACAGGAAGCCGATGAGATTGCAGCACTGATAGCTGCGGATCAATTGCCTTTGGGTGATGCTTCCAAGACGGGGAATTTCCGCATGAGTAGCGACCTCACACTCCGCTTTACCCATAAGATAGTGGATATAGGTGTGAAGAATACGAATGTCTATTCGCTGACACATAACTCGCTCAACAAAAAGAATATCAGCCATATAGGTGATTGGATTATCTCGGGTGATGTGACTTTCCACTTGCCTAAGTCGTGGAATATCGCGACTGACGTGAGTTATACATCTCGCCATGGATACCAAGGTTTGACCGATGTAAACGAACTGATATGGAACTTCTCTGTGGATAAGACATGGGCTAACTCCACCTTGACTCTCAAGGTATATGACCTCTTGAACGACAAGAAGAATATCGTGCAAACGGTCAACGAGACCAGCGTTAGTTACCAGAAATTCAACACCTTGCCTACTTACTTCATGCTGACCTACACTTACAAACTCAATCGCATGGGCGGATTGAAGGCTAAAGGTGCTGCGGCATGGCAACAACAGATGTATGAGAATGGTGGACGTCCACCATATGGGAGATAAGTATGGGACGCTAGCTGCGCGAGCTATAGGACGCCCTTCGGGCTATAGGCTATAGGTTATAGGTTATAGGCGAGGAGCTCAACTCTTGAACCCCTGAACTCCTAAACTAGGATATCTCTCCCCAATTACCAGCAGTGATTCGAAGAAAATCGAGTCGCTGTTTGTATATACGGTTGTGTACTTCTTCTAGCAATGGATCGGCATCAAGGATTTCCATAGCAGCTTGACGAGCAATATCTAGAATCTGTCCGTCTTGGGTGAGACTAGCGATATGCAATTCAAATGGTAAGCCCGATTGTTGTGTGCCTTCCAAATCACCAGGACCACGCAACTGGAGATCGGCTTCAGCAATGCGGAAACCATCGTTGGTGGCCACCATAATATCCATGCGCTTGCGGGTATCCTTGCTCTGTTCGACGTTGGTGAGTAGAATGCAATAGCTTTGTTCTGCACCACGGCCTACACGACCACGCAACTGATGCAATTGGCTGAGACCAATACGCTCGGCATTCTCAATAATCATCACACTCGCATTAGGGACATTGACTCCTACTTCAATCACGGTAGTGGCTACTAGTATTTGTGTCTCTCCACTGGCAAAACGGCGCATCTGCTCATCCTTATCCTTAGCGCGCATCTGACCATGTACCATCGATATGCGGTAGTTGGGGAAAGTCTGACAGAGTTGGTTATAACCATTCTGCAAATCTTGTAACTCCATCTTCTCGTTCTCCTTGATGAGCGGGTAAACGACATAGACTTGTCGTCCTAGCGTAATCTGCTGTTCGATGAACTGATTGATGGATGTCCTTCTAGTATTCACATAATGCAATGTCTGTACAGGTTTTCTACCTGGTGGCAACTCGTCTATAATACTCACTTGCAAGTCTCCATATACGGTCATTGCTAGTGTGCGAGGAATAGGGGTGGCTGTCATAACCAATATATGTGGCGGACGAGCGTTCTTATTCCACAATTTGGCGCGTTGCGCAACACCAAAACGATGTTGCTCGTCGATAATGCAAAGTCCTAGATTGGCAAACTGCACGGAGTCTTCTATGAGGGCGTGGGTGCCGATGAGAAGGTTGATCTCTCCATTGAGTAGTTGCTCGTGGATAGGTTGGCGCTGCTTGGCAGTCGTGGAGCCGGTGAGGATTTGGCAGTTGAGAGTTGAGAGTTGAGGGTTGAGAGTTGAGAGTTGTGAGTTGAGAGTTGAGAGCAATTTGCTAATAGTCTCGTAATGCTGATTGGCAAGGATCTCGGTCGGTGCCATGATACACACTTGGTAACCATTGTCAATAGCCAATAGGGCGGTGAGCAATGCTACCATTGTTTTGCCACTACCTACATCACCTTGCAAGAGACGATTCATCTGCTTGCCCGATTTGATATCCGTTTGTATCTCACGTACAACACGTTTTTGCGCATTGGTGAGATCAAAGGGGAGGCAGGTCTTGTAGAAGGTATTGAAGTACTTGCCAACAATAGGCATCGTAAAACCTTCATTCTGCTCACGTCGCTTCATCTGACGCAGGATCTGCATCTGGATATAGAAGAGCTCCTCGAACTTCATCCGTTCCCTTGCCCGCTGCATGGCGATCATATCGCTTGGGAAATGAATATTACAGAGTGCTTCGCTAAGCCCCATGAGATGATACTTCTCCACGATATCCATGCCCAATGTGTCTGGCAAACTCTGCTGACGGAGATGGGGGATGAGTTGCGCCACGATGGTACGAATCGCCTTGGAGTTCATTCCTGCACGTTTCATACCCTCAGTGGTGTTGTAGTGTGGCTCTAGACCTTTGGTCATCTCAGGTTGCACCTTGCTCATAGGTGTTAGCTCTGGATGCACAAAATTGTACTGATGATTGAAGCGCGACGGCTTGCCAAATAGCAGATATTTGACATTGCGCTCTAGTTTGAGGTACTTGATGCCCTTGAACCATACGAGTTCGATGGTATGTCTGCCATCAGTAAAGGTGGCAGTAAGGCGTTGAGCTGCTCCAGCACCTACGGTGTGCCACTCGGTGATATGACCGATGATTTGCACGTAGGTATCCTCGTCCTCTATCTCGTGGATATAATAGAACCGACTACGGTCTATATATTTGTATGGAAACTGGTATAACAAGTCGAGAGCTGACTTTACTTTCAGCTCTTTACGAAGAATGTCGGCACGCTTAGCGCCGACACCCTTACAATATTCTATGTTTTGTATGGATAAATCCATTTTGCTCCGCAAATAGGCTATAGGCAAATAGGCTATAGGCTAGAGGCGAGATTATTGCAAACGGAAGTTCACAGGTACGGTGTATTTTACACGTACTGGTTTACCACGTTGCTTACCTGGTTTCCACTTAGGCATGGACTTGATCACGCGGATAGCCTCTTTGTCAAGTGAAGCCTCACCAGAAGAACGAACCGCTACTACGTCCACGATACTACCGTCTTTGTTTACCACGAATTGGCAGATAACACGACCTTGGATGCCGTTCTCTTGTGCAATAACAGGATACTTAACATTCTCAGCAAGATACTTGAAGAGTGCTTGTTGGCCACCTGGGAACTCTGGCATTGACTCTACGACCATGAAGATAACTTCCTCTTCCTCTTCCTCTACTGGAGCCTCTACTGGAGGAGCGATAACTACCTCAACATCCTTGTCGTCCTCGGTGTTGATCTCGATCTCTTCTACCTCGACGTCATCTTCTACCACGTTCAATACCTCAACTTCTTGTGGTGCTGGTGGTGGAGGTGGAGGAGGGGTCTCTTGAGTAGTTTGTTGGATGTCAATCTCTTCTTCAAAGAAGAAGTCTGTGTCAGAAACTTCATACTTTGTCACTTCTTTCTCTGTCCATTCAAAAGCGACATAGCAGATACTCAATACAAGAACGAGGCCCATCAAAACATAGACCAATTTCTTGTCTTCCAAGCTTGCTTTGGGTGATTTTTTCAGTTGCATATCTTTAAAGTTTTTTAAATTCTTGCCAATTCAGTGTGCAAATTTACTGCTTTTTTTTTATTTGTGCAAATATATTCATGATTTTTGCGAAAAATATCAATATTTTTTGTTTTTTTGCGAGAAAATGACTACTTTTGCAGCCGGAATGAGTCTAAGTTCAATCATTAAATCTTCAGGAGTTCGCAATTTTACCAAATTGCTCTCTGCCAATGTGGTGGCTCAGGTCATCGGTTTGGTGGTCTATCCTATATTAACGCGCATATACGCGCCTGAGGATTTTGGTTTGCTCAATCTGTTCTTGAGTATAGGTAATGTGTTGATTGTACTATCTATTGCTGATTATTACTATGCACTAGTGCTTCCTAAACATGAAAAAGACGCTGTTGCTTTGACACATTTGTCGCTATTGTTGCTGCTCTTGACTACGGTTTTGGTGGCGGTAAGTGTGCTGTTTTCGGAACAGATTAGCATCTTGTTTAAGTCGCCAAAATTGTCCTGGTATTATTGGTTGATGCCATTTTATGTGTTGCTAGTTGGGGGGTGGAATATATTGAATTACTGGTATATACGTAATAAGGCATTTGGTAGGATTAGTGGTTATCAGATTTCGCAGAGTATGCTTTTGGCTGGTGGAAAGATAGGAATGGGGTATGCAGGTGCATTGCAAGGCGGCATGATCTATACTGCGGTAGTCGCGCCTCTACTTTCCCTATTGACTAGTGTGGCATTGAGTTGTCGTCATATCTTACGCCCATTGTGTGCATTATCGTGGAGTAATATACGCACTCAAGCTTATGAGTACCGCAATTTCCCATTATTTGTTCTTCCACGCAGTTTCATCAATGTGCTTGCAGGTCAGTTACCAATCTTATTGCTCACCCCTTTCTTTGGCGCTCAACAGGTGGGATTATTGAGTATGGCATTGCTTTTAGGCTATACGCCTATTGGTACTATTACTCGTGCGCTGTATCAAGTTTTATACCAAAATACTACAGAACGTGTACACGCTTCCAAGAAGATTGGCGATCTTTTTGGGCGATTTGTGGGATATGGTAGTTGTGTGATAATTCCTGTTTTTGCTGTGATAGCAATCGTGTTGCCTGAATTATCGGCATGGTTATTGGGCGAGGAGTGGCGTATGGTAGGCAAGTATATACGTTGGATGTTGCCATGGCTATATTTCTCGCTGCTAACGGGTAGTACCTGCTATTTGTCGGATGTGTTTATGCAACAAAAGAAGGGACTATTATTCGAGATATTATTGGCAGTATGCCGTGTAGTTGGACTATGTATAGGTGTTGTGTCCAACAATTTTCTTCTTGCTATTATTTGCTATTCAATGGGCACGGCTATAGCTGTTGCGGCGCAGTTTATTTGGTTGTCGCTATTGGTGCGTAACTATGACAAATCATTAGAGGCATAACTCAATCATAATACGCTGTTGTAAATTTCCATTAGTTTTTTTCCTACGCTACCATAGGTGTATTGTTGCCCGTGTTTGCGTATTTGTTCTGGTGAATATTTATTGTGATGAGCAACCATCTCTCTTAGGGCTTCTGTAAAAGAGACATCGTCGTCCACCTCTACTACGACTCCGCACTCTGTGGGTAAATATTCTGCAATACCAGCGGTCTTGCTGCATATAATCGGAATACCTACTGCCATGGCTTCAGCTAAAACAATCGCAAAGGTTTCAAATCTTGAGAATAGCACAAAGGCATCACTTTGCTGCATCCATTCTGCCACTTGTAGAGGAGTTTGTTCGCCTATAAAGTGCACTATACCTTCTGGGAAATTAAGTGACTTGGCATAGTCCACATCCATTTTATAATCAACGCCAGTGCCGATAATAACTAATTCAAAGTCCTGTCTCTCGTTGGCTATCTTCCTTGCTCCGCGCAATATGCCTTGTATGTTTTTGGCTCTCTCACTAAAGCAACTTACATGTAATAGTCGTGTTTTATCTGCTGGTTTTTGAGGAATGCTGATATGAGTAATCGGTTGATAGAAAAAATCATCTACTACATTGTTGATGCGTTGCCAGTTATTATTTTCTATTCCACAATTTTTCATAGCTGCTTCTAGCATATTGCTTACGGGTAATATACATGCAGCATGGCGTGCAATACTCTTCATTATTGTACCATGCAAACCTTGACGAAAAGCAAAATTAGCAGGTAAATAACCCGTCCAATGCTCAATAATAACATAAGGTATGCGATAGCGAAATTTCAGCCAACTTGCCAATAGACCATTTTTGTCCAATACGTTCATCTGCACTACGTCGGGTAAACCCCATTCTCGCTTCAGAGTACGCCACATTTTCCACATTTCTATATACCACCGTATTCCTTTTGCTTCGGTATATAGAACTTTTACATCTGCTCCTTGCTGCATAACCGCCTCGGCGTGCTTCTGCACGAATAGTCCAGCCATTGCATCGCGTTCGGTAGGGTACCAAGCACTCAAGAATAATACTTTCATCGCATTTTCCTTTCTCTAATCCAGTTGTAGGCATTAGCAAACCAGAAATACCACTTGTAGTATTTCTCTACACTATAGTATAAGGTACGCGTGCTACCGAATTGTTTGTAATGGTTGGCCACTCCACGAATCATACTGCCCTCAAAATCAAATGCTACTCCCTTTTGCCTTGCTAATTTGATAGCTTCAAGCACGAGCAATGCGCCTGCTCCAGAGTCCTTGTGTGCGGGGGCATAACAGGGGATGAGGTAATACATACTCTGCTTGTCCCATACGAGGAATGCTGCTGCGAGCACCTCGTTGTCTGCGTTGCAAATCGATAGTATTTGACTTTGTTCTAGGCGTTGGGTTTTGCGGTCAAGTACGAGTAGAAATTCGCGAGAGTAACTGATTTGTTTTCCCTGTTCTTGAAGACATTGTACATGAAAACGATAGAAATCCTCTGCACTCATATTCATGTCAGCGTGCAAAGATAGAGCTTTCTGCAATTGTCGTTTTTTGTTCTTGGAAAAAGCGTTGATAACTTGGTCTAAATCAGAGAGATCGTCAATGCGATAGGTCACACGTTCTTTGGTCTTGAAACCGAGTGCATGCATAGCTTCTACTGCAGGACTGCCGATAGGGTAGTGCTGGTAGTAATAACTCAATTCCAACTCCGCCAACTGACGTGCAAAATCTTGACATACATCCACTACTCGATTTCCTCCATCCGCTAGCACATCATCTGCCAACCATATTCCGCCAATCTGTGTTTGCTGTGGCATGACAATATATTTCATCCATGCTTTCTTGCGTATGAGGTACGGCATAGCCGCTTGGATATTCCCATTGGAGTCATAACTCAGTAGTACGTCCCACTGCTTTCCAGCGCAGACGGCATCCATCCACCAGTCTTGCATAAAAATAGGTAAATCCCTGGTGTGAAGGCATAATTCACGGTATAGTTCTTTGTTGGTCATATTCAGCCAATGTACAAATTCTGTGCAAAGATACGATTTTTTGCTGAAATATGCAAGCAATACTTGCAAAATTCAAAAAAAAGTAGTACTTTTGCACTTTAATTCAAAATAACTAATAAAATCTGTTTGTCATGATAGTGGAAACAAGCCCTTACAAGGTTTTTGCTCTTTCTCAAGGAGGTGAGCTCGCTAAACGTATTTGTGAGTATTTAGGATGTTCGTTAGGCAACATTCAAGTAGCACGTTTTTCTGACGGTGAGTTCGCCGTAAGTTTTGAAGAGTCTGTTCGTGGTCAGTCTGTGTACATTGTACAATCTACTTGCCCTACGAGCGACAATATTATGGAGTTGTTATTGGCTATCGACGCCGCTAAGCGCGCGAGTGCATATAAGGTAATAGCTGTCATTCCTTATTTTGGTTGGGCACGTCAAGACCGCAAGGATAAACCACGCGTGTCTATCGGCGCTAAGGTATGTGCAAACATGATTCAAGGTGCAGGTGCGGACCGTGTGATTACTGTGGATTTGCATGCAGACCAAATTCAAGGATTCTTTGATATTCCTGTAGATCATATCTATGGCGCAAATGTATTGGCTGATTATGTGCAAAGCCTCAACTTGGAGAATTTGATTGTAGCATCTCCTGACGTAGGTGGTACCAAGCGTGCATCCGTCTTCGCTAAGAAACTGACTGCGCTCACCAAGCAAGATGTGCCTATGGTGATCTGCTACAAGCACCGCCCTAATGCCAACCAAATTGGCGAGATGCGCGTCTTGGGTGATGTGAAAGATAAGAATGTTGTTATCATTGACGATATCGCTGATACCGCTGGTACACTCTGCAAAGCGGCTGAAGTGATGAAAGATAATGGCGCGAAATCAGTACGTGCGTTGGTAAGCCACGGTCTGATGTCTGGTCCTGCTTGTGAGAGAGTGACTAATTCTGCGTTGGAGGAATTGGTGTTTACAGACTCTATTCCATTTGACAAAACACGTTGCTCCAAAGTGAGCATCGCATCTATGGCGAAACCAATTGCAGAGACCATCTTGGCGATCCAAAACCATCGCTCTGTAAGCGAATTGAATATCCACTAATTTAAGTTTAGTGAACGCGGCAGAGCCGCTACTGTCTAGTGTTTAGAGGAATTCAATATAGTATATTAGTGCTGTTGCTGTTGTGCGTGTCTTGCGTAAAACAGCAACAGTCTTCTACAACCAACTCTCAACTCCCACCTTTCTCAGCGGACTCTGCATATACTTATATTGCTCAGCAGTTGGCGTTTGGTGCGCGTGTACCAGGTACAGAGGCGCATGAGGCTTGCGGCGATTGGCTGGTGAGCGAGTTGGCTCGTCATGGGGCCCAAGTTAAGAACCAGCATGGCACCATGACCAATTATGCGGGTAAACCGCAAGCTATCCGCAATATAGTTGCCATATTGGAGGGTAATACTTCCCACGCTATTTTGCTCTGTGCTCATTGGGATTGCCGTCCTTGGAGCGATGAGGAAGAACTCTATGAGGATCGTTTTGAACCTGTTATGGGTGCTAACGATGGCGCTAGTGGAGTGGGAGTGATCCTAGAGATGGTGCGCCAGTTGTCTATTCGTAAATCAAAAGGCGAGTTTATCCCTACGGTGCAAGTGGTGTTCTTTGATTGTGAAGACATGGGTACTCCCGCACATTTTACGGGTTCACAACGGGATCATACGTGGTGCTTAGGCAGTCAATATTGGGCACAAGAATACAAACTCTCAACACTCAACTCTCAACTCTCGTACACGAGCTCTGCGAGTGATCGTTCGAGCGAAAGCGAGATAAGAACTCTCAACTCTCAATACGGCATATTGCTGGATATGGTGGGTGATCCGTCTGCTACTTTCCCACGGGAGTATTTCTCGATGCAATATGCGGGAAGTTATGTGGAGCGTCTATGGCGCGAAGCAAGCAAACTGGGATATGGTCGCTACTTTGTACAACAAGCCACCTATTACCCAATAACCGATGACCATTACTATGTAAATACGATTGCAGGTATCCCATGTGTGGATATCATTGATTATAAAACGAATACAGAGACTGGGTTCGCCGAGTGGTGGCATACTCAGCATGATGATATACAGAATATAAACAAACAAACCTTACAAGCAGTCGGCGAGACTGTACTAACGACAATATGCTCGAAATAAAGAACTTACATGCCACTATCGCTGGCAAAGAAATACTCAAAGGGCTCAACCTTACTATCCATGAGGGGGAGGTACATGCGATTATGGGACCTAATGGCGCAGGTAAATCGACCTTGTCTAATGTCCTCACAGGTCATCCTGCTTACACCGTGACAGAAGGTGAAGTGATTTTCCGCGGCAAGAATTTGCTAGAAATGTCTCCAGAGGAGCGTGCGAGAGAGGGAATGTTCTTGTCCTTCCAATACCCTGTGGAGATTCCTGGCGTGTCTATGGTTAATTTTATGCGTACTGCGGTCAATGAGAAACGTCAGCATGAGGGTAAAGAACCCCTCAAAGCGACTGACTTCTTGAAACTCATGCGTGAGAAAAAAGCACTCGTGGGAATGGATAACAAACTCACCAATCGTTCTGTGAATGAGGGTTTCTCTGGTGGTGAGAAGAAACGCAATGAGATTTTCCAAATGGCCATGTTGGAGCCATGTCTCTCTATCTTGGATGAGACAGATTCAGGTTTGGATATCGATGCACTCCGTATTGTGGCAGAGGGCGTGAATGCACTCAAGACCCCTCATACTGCTTCTATTGTGATTACCCACTACCAACGTCTATTAGATTATATCGTGCCTGATTTTGTGCATGTGTTGGCAGACGGTAAGATAGTACGTACGGGAGGCAAAGAACTTGCACTCGAACTCGAGGAGAACGGTTATGCTTTCTTGAATAATTAAGAATTTTGAATTAAGAATGTTGAAATCATTAACTCGATATATTACTCTTGCTGCAGGTGAGACGCGTGAGTTGGTGCTGATTAACGACTCCAATATAGATTGGCATGTTGTTCAAGAGGCGGGTTCCGTATTGCGTGTGCATATCTTATATTTGTCTCAAGATGAGGCTGATGCACAGTGGCAATCCTCGTTGACTGTGGAGCAGAACGGAGAGGGATGTCGCTCTGAGATTTATGGTATGGGATTGTTGCATGATTCGCAGCAAGCTCACGTGCGTACGCGCGTGATACATAATATAGGTGGTGGGTATTCCTCACAGATTATCAAGTTTGTCTTGGATGACCAAGCGAAAGGTTCTTTTAGAGGAGAGTTGAAAATTCAACCTAATGCACAACAGACGGAGGCATATCAAACCAATCGTAATATCTTGCTTTCTCGTCAAGCTGATATGCTAACCGAACCTCAACTAGAGATCTATGCGGACGATGTCAAGGCTAGCCACGGTGCTACGACGGGACAATTGGACGATGCCGCACTGTTCTACATGCAACAACGCTGTATTAGTCGTGAGGTGGCTGCTAAGTTGTTGCTACAAGCATTCTTTGAGGAAGTGGTGAGCACCTTGTCGGATGAGAATCTACGAGAGGAAATCACTCAGCAGATACAGGATATACTGTAAAACTCCCCGATAATAGAGAACTGCTATATAATAAAAGACAGCTTTGAGGCTGTCTTTTGTTGTATATTTCCGTGTCTTTCCCGATACCACTCCGATACCACTCCGAACCTTTACCGAAGGAACCCCGAAGGAAGACCGAAGCGTTATCGTGCCCTTGTGGCTAAGAACTCCGAAGGAAAATGCTTTTATTTCACTCGATTGATGGCATAGTCCAGAAGTGCAATCAGACTCTCCTTGTATTTCCCATCAGGGAAGACGGATAGTGCTTCCAATGCTTTCTTGCGGTGCTTCTCCATCTCTTGGTGTGCGTAGCGAATGCCATCATAACGTAGCACAAAAGACTTGATGTCTTGTTCTGTCTCAAAAATATTGATATCCGTAGATTTACTAGCCAATGCTTCGGCTTTCTCGCGAATGCGAGCGGCTTCTTCTTTGCCAGCTCGTTGTAGAGATATGAGTAGCGGAAGTGTGGCTTTGCCATCTTGAATATCATTCATAGTGGGTTTGCCGATATCCTCAATATCGGAATAATCAAGCACGTCATCTTTGAGTTGAAAGCACATACCGAGGTGCATGCCATACTTACGCAATGCTGTGATCTGGCGGCAGGTTGCACCTGTGCTGGCAGCACCCGCCTCGCTGCATGCTGCAAAGAGGCATGCAGTTTTTTGTTCGATGATTTGATAATATTGTTTCTCGCTAATCCACATGGTGTCTCCCGCATGTAGTTGTAGGAGTTCACCTTCGGTGAGCGATTTGCTCATGGAGGAAACGATATTGAGTAGATTAGCATTGCGGAGTTCGGAGAGCAGACTGATGACTTTGGCGAGCATATAATCGCCAGTGAGGACGGCAATCTTGTTGTTCCATTGTTGATGCACCGAATTGCTACCTCTACGAGTAGGGGAGTTGTCCACCACATCGTCATGTATGAGTGAGGCGGTATGAGTGAGCTCCAATACGACTGCTGTTTGCAGGGTTTTAGAGGTGATACCCCTACAAATGGCAGCAGACAGAAGCACCAATATGGGCCGCAGTTGTTTGCCGCGTTGTTGGTGAATATAGTTGAGAACTTGTGATAGGAGGGGATGGGTAGTGCCCAAAGCCTCCGTGAAAGCATCTTCGTATTGACTGAACTCGTTCTGTATGTGTAGTTTGAAATCCTTCATGGGAGTTTATTGGAGAGAGTTGAGTCGTCCGCGGTACACATCACTAAACGAAGCGGTACGGGATTGACCTCCGATGAGGTAGATACTCTTTTGATTTACTATAACCGATTGATTTTGGCGACTTTCGTACTCCATAGGCAATTGGTTGCATGCTGTATCTGGCACATACCAGTTCATTCCTTCATCGTCGGAATAGAGAATATTGCTATTCCATTCTAAGTCATTGTCAATACCTCCAAACATCATAAGTTGTTCGTTATACTGAATGATAGATGCTCCTGTTAGGGTATGGAAGGTTGGTTGGGAAATGCTAAAGTTTTTTAGACGATATTTCTTCTCGGTAGGGATATATTCAAAGTTCCATCTGCTGTTTACAGGATCGCCATTGATGTCGCGTCCGCCTACGATCATTGCACGTGGTCTTTCGCTACTGCTTTCAAAAGCAGTGGCTGCAAAATCACTAATAGGGAAACCAACTAGCATATTATTATCAATGAGAATATCTGTGCTTATCTCAATACTATCGTTTTGGATGGTTGCCAAGGTCAGTTGCTTGGTCGTAGTATCTTGAACAATGCACCACACTTGGTCGTTATAAGTTAGTAGCATATTGATTGGCTCAAATGCTGCGGTACTATAATCTGTTTCAGTCCAATTGTACAAATCTGTAGAACGGAATAGTTGGCTATTGTTAATGTAGTATAATTGGTCATCTTTTTGAACGATGTCCCGAACATGACATGGGGTAGGAAGACCGTTTAGTGTCTGGTTGGATAAAGTCCAGTCACTAGCGTTGTGCGATGTGTATATTTGGGTCGAAAGACCATTGTTGACAAACAATATGAATTGCCCATGGATATAAAACGCTTTGGTTTCGCACATTTGCTTGGCAAAAATACTGTCCTTCAATTGCGTCCAAACATACAAATCTGGATTGATTTGATGAGCATGAACCTCTATTCTATACCACCTTTCGCTAGTCATATCTGATGCGAGAACCTGCAAATATACAGGCTTCTGAGTGAGGTCAAGCGTGTCATAACCTGTACTAATGATTGTGTCATTAGGCAGGTAGAAGGTCGCAGAACCAGGAGTCGCTTTGTATGTGATATATGTAACAACACTATCCAAGCGAGTGCCGAACTTTAGCGAGTCTTTGCAGTAAATCAATCCAGTATCGGGAAAGGTACGATGCTCAATCTTATAGGTGGCTTGAGTAAGGCCTGGGTTGAGCGTATCTTCATAGAAGGTAAATGTCTGTACCCTATTTTCGTCGGATGTAGTAATGGTGGTTGGTGTCTCACAAGCAATGAGTATAATTGCTAAAGTGAGTAGTGTGAATATGAGTTGTCGCATAATAACCAAATTTCCTGCAAAATTACTACTTTTTTTTTGATTATACAAATATAATTTGTGTAAATGAAAAAAAAATGCTACCTTTGTGGCCACAAATGAAGGTGCTATATGCTTTTTGAAACGAATATCAAAGATTTGTTGCGACTTTTACCTAGTAATAAGTTGCGATTAGCCAAAAATAAGATGCGTGAATTGCTGGTGCAGAAACGTCGAGTGATGTCTGCATCAGATCGTCAGATGTACTCTCAGCAGATTCTTGATCAGTTGGAGCAAATGACTTGCTTCATTGAGGCGAAGACTATACTGCTATATTATCCTATTCAAAATGAAGTGGATGTACTGCCGTTGGTAAAGAAGTATAAGCGTGAGAAGACCTTGCTTTTTCCTGTTAGTCATCGTCGTGGCATGACTGTACACCCATATGCGGGCAACGAGCATATGCATCGTGGTAAATTTGGTATTCCTGAACCTACGACCCCTGCTTATGATGGCGAGATTGATCTAGTGATTGTTCCTGCGGTAGCGTTTGACGCTAAAGGTCGTCGTTTGGGTCGTGGAGGTGGCTACTATGATCGCTTTATCAAAAAACTAACCCACACCGTTCTTGTGGGCGTGGGCTATGATTTCCAATTGGTTGATGAGGTGCCTGCTGCACGCCATGACCAACGTGTTCATCGCATCATTTTACCATCTAAGACCATTCTAGTGTAGTCTGTTTCTTCTGATCTTCAATGATCTTTTGATCTGTCTGTGGAGTAAGTTTGGCTTCTCCCGTACGGTAATAGTAGATCATACCATATGCTTGACACTTCTGTAGTTTGGCATATGGTAGTTCGTCTTTATAGAACGCTTCTACCTGATCCCAAATATTAAGAATTAGCACATCGGCTTGTGCACGCATGTCTTCAATATTCTCGTACACGCGGCTGTGTGTCTTGGTATGCAGTTTGTGAGTAGTGTAGTGCTCGCGGAAAATATCGTAGTGCACTTTAACCTTGTTGATAGCAGGGTTGTATATTGGAAAACCGCCCTGACTGGTGCGTGCCTGCTCGCCCTCAATGATATTCTTGCCCCATTCAATCAGTTTTTCCTCGGTGCTCAAGTCGGGTAGGGTATGGTTGTTTGGATCCAAATGGTAGAGCTCTTTTTGGGCTTTCTTAATCTCGCCGCGAATTGCTGCTAAATTAAGCACTTGGATAAAGTGCGATATGTACATGCGTGCATTGCGCACTTTGTGACGGTATTGCTTGTTGTCCGACACTTTAGAGTCAAAGTTAGCGTGGTATTGTGCCACTTGATTCTCAAACTGCATCAAGAAGCGTTGGGCTTCAGCTATGGTACCATAGTTGACCGCTTGTTGGTTAAATGCAACTTCGCCAGCATGTCGTATGGCTTGTTTGAGAGCACGTAAACGTGCTTGGTCTGTTTTTGGTAATCGACGGTAAGGCATATGTTATGGAGTTAAAAATGTTTCAAGAGTTTTAAAAGTTTTAAGGGTTTCAAAGGATTAATCTTTTCGCGTAGTGAGTTTGTTGGCGAGTTGGCGCAATTGCTCAGTGGCTGCGTTTTGTGGTAGTTGGTTGAGTAACTCTAATGCTTTATTGGTGTAATCGTCCACTACCAATTCGCATAGTGGGCGTACGCCCAAACGCTCAAATATCTCTTTGACAGCCGCTATCTTCTCCGTATTGTCCTCCAATACTTGACTGTACCATTCTTCTAGCCTCTCGCCTTCTCGCCTTTCGCCTCCTCGCCTCTTCGCCTCAAGATAAACAAACGTCTTCTTATTGCAACTGATATCACCTCCTACAGCCTTGCCGAATGTTTTAGGGTCGCCCCAGACATCTAGGATGTCATCCTGTATTTGGAAGGCCAAACCGATGTTGATACCAAACTGATACAACGCCTCTTGCGCTTGCTTATCTGCGCCTGCGATATAAGCGCCTGTTTGGAGTGCGTTGGCAAGTAGAACCGAGGTCTTCAAGCGAATCATCTTGAGGTACTCATTTATGGTGACGTGCTCTTGGCTTTCAAAGTCCACATCATATTGCTGTCCTTCGCAGATCTCTGTCGCCATCTTATTGAAGAGTTGCAATACTTTAGGCAACTTGTCAGCAGGAACGCCCGATAGCAGTTTGTATGCTTCGATGAGCATTTGATCGCCCGAGAGGATGGCGGTATTCTCGTTCCACTTCACGTGAACCGTTGGACGACCACGACGTACATCCGCTTTGTCCATCACGTCGTCGTGCAAGAGGGTGAAGTTGTGGAACACCTCCAACGCCAATGCCGCTGGCAGTACCTCTTCGTCCTTGCCGCCAAATAGCTGACTAGCAATCATCGCCAATTGCGGACGCACGCGCTTGCCACCTGCCGCTAGTGTATATTCAATAGGCTCGTACAAACCATATGGCTCACGCTTCCAATCTAACTTCAATATTTCGTTGTTTATATCCATAGCCTCTCGCCTTTAACCTTTAACCTGTAGCGCCATCGGCGCGTCCTGTAGGCACTCCGTGCCGTCCTATAGCCGCTCTGCGGCGTCCTCTATAATTTCACTAAGTACCTCGCCAATATTCAATCCTGCTGCACGCACTTGTTGCGGAATAAACGATGTAGCGGTCATACCTGGTGTGGTGTTCACCTCTAAGAGATTTATCTCTAGCCTTTCGCCTTTCGCCTCATCGCCTGTCAATATATAATCTACGCGAATGATACCTTTGCAGCCGAGGATGTCGTATATCTTCAATGTCATGGCTTGTACCGCGTCACGCACTTCGTCGGGTATACGGGCAGGGGTGATTTCGTCCACTTGACCATTGTACTTGGCGTCGTAGTCAAAGAACTCGTTGCTCGTCACTACTTCGGTAATAGGGAAGGCGACTGCTTTGTTTTTGGTCTTGTATGCACCGCAAGTGATTTCAACACCCTTCATAAATGCCTCGCAAATCACCTCATCGCCTTCGGCGAATGCTTTCTCAATGGCTGGCTTCACTTCCTCCATGGTCTTTACTTTTGTTACACCAAACGACGAACCACCTACATTGGTCTTGATAAAGCATGGCAATCCCACTTGCTTAATAATTTCTTCGCCTTTAACCTCTAACCTTTCGCCTTTCGCCTTTCTCAGCAAAACGCTTTCCGCCACTTTCACGCCAAAACCTTTCAGATAGTGGTTGCAGGTGTATTTGTTGAATGTCATGGCAGCAGCCAATACACCGCAGCAAGAGTAGGGGAGTCCAATCATGTCCAAATAGCCTTGTAATACACCATTCTCGCCAGGTGTACCGTGGATAGTGATATAAGCGAAGTCAAAAGTGTGTTTAACTCCGTTGTAGGTGTACGAAAAATCATTCTTATCTATCTCTGCCCACTCATCTTGGTTCTTGGCTCCTGATTCTTGGCTCTTTATCTGGGCTTTCCAATCGTTACCTCGTAGAAGAACGATGGTAGTGGTGTATTGCTTTTGGTCGGCTAAGAAAGACTCTATGCCCGCTGCGCTGCGCAGCGATACCTCGTATTCGGAGCTATCTCCTCCTGCTATGATGGCTATATTTCGTTTCATGTTGTTGATCTTGCACAATTTTGCTGCAAAGTTACAACAAAAAATGCACATATGCAAGCAAAGCGAGAAAATATTATAAGAAAAATAGATTTTATATCTATTTGTACTGATATTATCTCAGTGTGGGACTGCCAAAATGTCAGTCTATGGGCTTTGGTATGGGTTTTGTATCATCTCTAGCAACGACCTTAAAGTCTTTAACGACCTTAAGGACCTTAATGACTAAAAAAATAACAACTATGAATACAATGAACAACAAAACCGAAAACCTACAGCGCTTCGCTATCAACCTTTGCGAACGCGCCCAACAGGGCAAACTGGATCCTGTGATTGGCCGTGACGACGAGATTCGTCGCGTGCTACAAATACTCTCACGTCGTACCAAAAACAATCCTATCCTCATCGGCGAGCCTGGTGTGGGTAAGACCGCTATTGTGGAGGGGCTGGCTCATCGTATCATTCGTGGCGATGTGCCCGAGAACCTCAAAAAGAAACAAATCTACTCCCTTGATATGGGCGCCCTCATCGCAGGTGCGAAGTACCAAGGTGAGTTTGAGGAGCGCCTCAAAGGCGTTATCACGGAGGTGACTAGTGCTGCGGGCGAGATTATCCTCTTTATAGACGAGATACATACGCTCGTAGGTGCGGGTAAGACCTCAGGCGCGATGGATGCCGCTAATATCCTCAAACCTGCTTTGGCACGAGGGGAACTGCGTGCCGTGGGAGCGACTACCTTGGACGAGTATCAGAAGTACTTTGAGACCGACAAAGCCCTTGAGCGTCGCTTCCAAATGGTGATGGTGGATGAGCCCGATGAGGCGGCTACTATCTCTATTTTGCGTGGACTAAAAGAGCGCTACGAGACCCACCACAAGGTGCGTATCAAAGACGATGCGCTGATTGCTGCGGTGACGCTATCAACTCGTTATATATCAGACCGTTTTCTTCCTGACAAAGCCATTGATTTGGTAGATGAAGCGGCGGCGAAACTGCGCCTAGAAGTGGACTCTAAACCCGAAGAACTCGACAACCTCAACCGCCAGATCATGCAACTGCAGATTGAGCGCGAGGCGATCAAGAAAGAGCATGACAAAGCCAAATTAGCGACTATTGAGGAACAACTCTCTGCTCTCCAAGCCGAGGCGAAGGAGATGAATGCACGTTGGGAAAAGGAGAAGGGATATGTGGCGACTATCCAAAACGAGAAAGCGCATATCGAACAGATGAAACACGAAGCAGAGGTCGCTGAGCGAGAAGGCAACTACGGCAAGGTGGCAGAGATTCGCTATGGCAAGATCCAACAAGCCGAAGCGAACATCAAAGCCGCACAAGAAGCTCTGCATACACTAACTTCTGAACCTTCTGAACTTCTGAACGGCACCTGCGGTGCCCTGATCAAAGAGGAAGTGGACGAAGACGACATTGCCGAGATTGTAGCTCGTTGGACGGGTATTCCTGTGACCAAGATGATGCAATCCGAGCGAGATAAACTCCTCCACTTGGAGGAGGAACTGCACAAACGTGTTGTGGGTCAAGACGAAGCTATTCAGGCAGTTAGCGATGCCATTCGTCGCTCTCGTGCGGGTTTGCAAGACCCTAAACGCCCTATCGGTTCGTTTATCTTCTTAGGTACAACGGGTGTAGGTAAAACGGAGTTGGCGAAAGCTTTGGCGGACTACTTGTTCGACGACGAGAATATGATGACCCGCATCGATATGTCGGAGTATCAGGAGAAGTTTGCTGCTACCCGATTGATTGGTGCACCTCCGGGATATGTGGGCTATGACGAGGGCGGACAACTCACAGAGGCCATCCGCCGCAAACCCTACAGTGTGGTACTATTCGATGAGATTGAGAAGGCACACCCCGATGTGTTCAATGTGCTGTTGCAGGTGTTGGATGATGGTCGCTTGACCGACAACAAAGGCCGCACGGTGAACTTCAAGAACACCCTGATTATCTTCACTTCTAACCTCGGCAGCCAACTCATCCGCGAGAACGAGGAGCAGGGTATTGACCACGAGAAGACGAGCCAACAGGTGATGGAGCTGTTGAAGCAAACGATTCGCCCTGAGTTCCTCAACCGTATTGACGAGACGATTATGTTCACTCCGCTCAATGAGAGCCAAATTCGCGACATCGTGGGCTTGCAGATTGAGGGCGTACATAAGATGTTGATGCAGAGTGGAATAGACTTGCGTATTACCGACGATGCCATCGACTATATCGCTCAAGAAGGCTATGATCCGCAGTTCGGCGCTCGCCCTGTGAAGCGTGCGTTGCAGCGCCTCGTACTCAACGAACTGAGCAAGGCCATCATTGCTGGCAAGGTGGACCACCAAAAGCCCGTGATTGTCGAGCTTCGTGATGGCGAGTTGCAGTTTAAGAACTGAGTATAATCCCCGCTATGTCATAGCGTTTGCACACTCTATCCGTGTTTACTTTTCCCCTAAAGAGCAGCAAATTAGCCACTTTTTAGGGGAAAAGTGTTCTATTTCTTGTTTATGTGCGTATTATTTAGTATCTTTGCAGTCGCTAACAAACTAATCCCAATCGTTCCATGAAAATCATCGGTTCTGGTATTTATAATTTAGACATTATTCTTCGTCGTTCATATCCCGAGGGCTTTGAGATAGGTCGTCGCAATCCTTTTGTGGACACCATTCATTCTCAGGAGGTGGGTGGTACATGTGGCAATGTCATGTGTATGTTGGCGCACTATGGTGAAGAGGTCTATCCGCAGGCGCAGTTCGACTGCTCGCCTCAGGGTCAGCAGATCAAGGCCGACCTCGAACGCTATGGCTGCGACACACACTTTGTCGAGAATATCCCTACGGGCGGTACGGCTATCCTAGAGTGTAGCCACCGTCTTGACAAGAATACGGGCGAGCATAAGATTGCTTTTCGCGCGTATGGTCCCGAGAGTCGTTTCATTCGTCGCAAGCAGTTGCGCGTCAAGGATGAAGTGCCTGCTTTCCTTGAGGCGCTCGCGTTCGTGCCCGACCTCTATTTCTTCGATTCCCCAGAGGCAGGTCCTCGTACATTGGCTGTGGCTTTGGCGGCGAAGGGCAGTCTCGTGTATTTCGAGTCCGAGGGCGATAGGGGCAATGCGGATAACCGCCGCAAGATGCTCCGCGGTTTTGAGGTCAGTCATATCATCAAGTGTAGTAGTTCCAATGTCTCGGCAGAAGATCTTCAGGGCTACGAGCAAGGTCGTCTGCTCATCCTCACCGATGCAGAGAAGGGTGTGCGCTTCAACCTCAACGGTACAGGCTGGGTGAGTCTGCCTGCTGTGCCCAACGACAATGTAGTCGATTGGGAGGGTGCAGGCGACTGGACTACGGCGACCTTTATCCATCAGCTCTCGCTGCAGGGTGTACACCAGATGAAGGATCTCACCCCCAAACTCGTCACGCATTGCCTCAACGAGGCGCAGAAGGTGGCTAGCCGCAGTGTCAGCTATATCGGCTCAAAGGGAATGATTAGAGAGACCAATGTTCTTTTTAACCCAATTCGCGTATAATATAGTAAAAAGGCTCATCGCCCATCGCCTATCGCCTATCGCCTATCGCCCATAACCCATAGCCCTTTAGGGCGTCCCATAGGCGAAGCCGTCCAATAGCCGCTCTGCGGCGTCCACTCAACACTCAACACTCAACAATTATGCAACTCTACCACGGTTCACCCGAATTATTCGATGCTTTCGATCTCAGCAAGGCAGGCGAAGGCACAGGCGTCAAGTTTGGCTTTGGCGTTTATCTCACGGAGTCTGAAGACAGTGCAGTGCACTATTCTCAACCTCGCAATCTCGAGGCAGAGGCTCCTAGTCACTATCTCTATACCATCGAGATTCCTGATCTGACTGCAGACAACCACCTCGTGTCGGCGCTACCTGTTGCAGCTGCTATCGTGGAGCGCGTCGAGCAAAAGTTAGGTGCAAAGGCACCTGAGAAGGCTGTGGCACAAGGCAAGGAGTTCCGCAAGTGGGTAGGTATGACCTTGCTCGGTACCAAGAAGAATGGCTTTGCCGAGGAGAAGGCGGCTGCCGAACTGCTCAATAGTTTGGGCGTGCTCTACAATGTATGGCCTCAAGCGCAGAGCAAACCTGACGGACTAAAGAATATCGCTGTCTTCGATGCGGCTCATGTGCGCATTGTCAAAGTGGAACGTATCTCCATTGCGCTCAAGTGTAAGAAATATGTATTAACTAGCAGACAAGACGTATAATATGGCTACTGTCGTTCATTGGATCAAGGAGTTTTATCCACAATATTTTGGCATTCATCGCTATCCTGTTGATCAATGCGCTTGTATCAAAGGAGCAGCAGATGAGTGGGGTGTATTGGGTAATTTTGGTCGTGCGTCGGTTGTGATTAATGGTGTGGAGTTTAACAAGACCGAGAAGCTATTCCAATGCATGAAGTTTACGCATGCTCCTGTCGTTAAAGAGATATATGCACAAAATGGTATGGGTATGAAGAAGAAGGCCCAGAAGAAGGAATACCAAGTGTATGTGCGCGAAGATTGGCCACGTATCTTCTTGGATGTATTGAAGTTTGTGCTTGTGACCAAGTACGAGCAGTCCGAAGAGTTTCGCAATGAACTCGAGCGCAGCAAGGGGCTCTATATTGTAGAGGACGAGACTAGTCGCAAAAAGGGCAAAGATGCGGATGCCTATGGTACCGTGCTTAAAGGCGATGAGATGGTAGGTCCTAACCTCTTGGGCCAGTTCTTGATGGAGCTCCGCGACACAGGTAAGTTGGATTATTCCTTGCCTGCCGATGCGCTTGACTTTGTTGAGTATTTGAAATAGAATAGACCGATCTAACCGTTAAAATATTCCTTAAAACAAGCGGCTTGGCCGCACCTACTACTATGCTGAAACGTTTTTCTGTTGTTTTTCTGGCGGTGCTGAGCGTGTTGCTCGTATCCTGCCAACTGAGTCCCAAGTCTTATTATAAGGAGATGGAGGATGCTGTTCGTGTCCAATTGGCTATTGCCAATGCGCTGACTGTGTACGAAGATGGCGATGACGCCTTGGGTTTGTACAAATGGATGCAGCATGTCACCGACGACCTCTCGGGTCGTCAGGGTTTGTACCGCGATCTGCTTGCCCAGAAGGCGGAGAGTGATCCTTTCTGCAGCAAGATCTTGCAGCTGTACGACGAGATGGATGTCGTTCTGTCGGAGCTACAACCTACGCAGAACGAACATGTCTGGACGTTTGAGGAATTGAATACGAATGTGCGTTTCACTTTCGAACTGATCCCTACTCAAAACGGCGAGGTGTACTACCGTTGTAAGGCCGACGCTGATGACCTTAGCCAATTGATGCTCGAGTCTCTTCAGTCTGTCTTTTGGCAAAGCCTCGGCGAAATCCTAAGCGAGTAAGCAAAATAATTATTAAACAACTTAATCTTTGAACTTATGAAATATATACAATTTTTGAGAGGAAACGAACAACATTTTCGTACTATGTATGGGTTATCACAAACATTTGATGCTTGCGAATACAAAGGTAGACATGGGTGGTTATGGTATAACCCATCAAATCAAAAAGAATACTTTGTTGCTATTGAGTGTTGTGATGCTATTGAGGGTATATTGATAGATGTGATCAAGGACGATACCATTATACCCAAAATTGAAATAATACAAAAAGAACCAGCAGTTTGTGACATTAGAAATAAGACTGAGGTTAGAAAGAAAATCGAGAGTATCGTAAAGTTCATATACAATATGGATATGAATAGAAAACAAAAAATGTGAGTATTTATATAGCGGTTAGCATGTTCGTGCTAACTGCTATATAATTTCCACAAAAAATGCACATGTGCTAGGAATCAACACATATTTTTATGTGGAAGTGTGAAAACGTGGATGTATCTTTTTTGTTTTGCTCACCAATGCAGTATGCTGCATTCATTTGAGCAAAAACAAAACCTCACATTGAATTGACATTAATTGATGTCTTAATTGACGTGAATTGTTATATATTTAAAATTTTTTATTACCTTTGCAGTCGATTTACATCTAAAGTATGGAATAAGGCAGATGAATTGTTAGCGTTTTACGCCGTTTAAGACGTTATGTCCCCATACTTTATACATCCAAAAGCTGGATA
>JAZQTO010000109.1:0-5886 GCA_045630805.1 Paludibacteraceae bacterium | reverse complement strand
TTGGGCGAGAATATCGGTACAACCATCACAGCGAATATCGCGGCATCTGTGGGTAATACACAAGCGAAACGTGCGGCGATGTCACACACCATTTTCAACGTGTTTGGCGTGATTTGGGCGCTGATATTGTTCCAGCCATTTACCGCCTTGGTAGGTAAGATCATTGAGTTGTTTGGTTTGCCAAATCCAGCAACAGAGGGCTTTGCGGTAGTGGATGGCGATATGAGTAGCAGTACAGCAGCATTGTACGGACTGAGTATGTTGCACACGCTGTTTAATACCATCAATACGTTGATACTCATATGGTTTATCAAACTGATTGAGAAGGCCGTGGTATGGATTATCAAACCAAAGAGCCAAGACAAGGAGCCATTCCGCTTGAAGTATATCTCTGCTGGTCCATTGGCTACACCAGAGTTGGCAGCGGAGCAAGCGTTCGATGAGATTATCCACTTTGCGAACATCTCTCGCAACGGATTGGGCTATGCGAAGCAAGCTATTGCAGCAGATACCAAGCAGTTTGATGAGTTGCGTGAGAAACTGGTGAAATATGAGGAGATTAGTGACCGCATCGAGTACGAGATTGCAGCCTTCCTCAACGGCGTGTCCGCTGGAGATATTAGCGAGGCGACGAGCATGAAGATTAAGGCGATGTATAAGATTATTGGCGAGTTGGAGTCTTTGGGCGATTCGGGTGAGGCTATCAGCCGTATGCTCAGCCGTCGCAACGAGCATAAGAAAACTTTTGATGAGGCAACAGTAGAGAAGATTAATCTGATGCTGGCAAAAGTGGATACCGCCTACGAGGTAATGATTGCCAATCTGAATGCGGCGCACGAGGGCACACTGAGCAGTATTGCGAATGCATATCACGCTGAGGAACAAATCAATGTGCTGCGCAACGAATTGCGTGAGGCAGAGATAGAGGCGCTTGAGGATAACCAAAAGAACTATCAAACGAGCGTGTACTATATCGATATTATCAACGAGCTCGAGCATATGGGCGACTATATGATCAATATCTCGCAGAGCTTGGAGAGAGCGTTTGTGGGAAAGTAAGAGAGTGAGAAATAGAAAAATCGCTACCTTGCCAAGCTAGGTAGCGATTTTTCTATGTGATTCGTTTCTAAATGCTTACCAGTTTGTTGACGATCGCATAGATGGTCAAACCTGCGGTAGAGTGGATGTTTAACTTGCGTGTGATGTTTTTGCGATGGGTGATGACAGTATGTACGGAGATGCAAAGTTTGTCCGCAATCTCTTTGTTGCTTAGTCCGTTGACTACTTGGATTAAAACATCGCGTTCCCTTTCGCTGAGTGCTTCGGTCTCAGGTGTCTCTACTTGATAAAGGTGACTGGATGAGGTATTTGTCAAGGCTGGACGCAGTATGTTGTCTTCTATGGCGCAATGGTCAGAGAAGTCTTGTTCGGTATGCCATAAGTCACTCATTACATTGATCAACTGATAGGTGACTGTACCATTTTGACCAATGGTTTGAGAAGGGTAGTACTTGATAATCAGGTTCTTGATTTCGGTTAGTTTGTCTGTAATACGTTGGTCATCTTGGGTGTGTTCTTCGTACATACCTGCATTCTCGTGCTCAATATGGATACGAATCTCTTCCACGAACTCATCATAGCATCGCAAAATGAGCATGGGTATTTTGGAACTAGGATCGGCAGGTAAGAGTGCTTCAATGAGCGATCGACGCAAGTGAGGTAGACGAAAATCTAGAAAATAGGTGTGCGCATTGCGCAGATATTGTTGTAGGGTAGGGATGTCAATCTCAGCAGGCATGGCGCTCAGTTTGTATACCTTATAATTAATGACGGCAAGGAATGTGCCTGTGTGCACACTATGGCTATGGCATGCTTCAGCAATGGTTTGTTCGCCAACTCCCATGCCTAGTCCAAAACGGCTGATGACATGTATCGCATCCTCCTCGTGCGACATCAAATCGCTGATTTTATCACTACCTTTATACATACTATTGGGTGTATTTTTGAATTTGTCTGCAAAGGTATAAAAAAAAATTAAGACGACCAACTACTACCCCAAAAATAACTATTTTTTATGTTCATTTTCGCAATAAATATTCTCTGTTACTCCCCAAAAATTGGTAAATCTGCTTTCATATTTTCGTGGGTGAAAAAAATGCACTACCTTTGCAGTCGATTTTTAGTAAACAAATTAGAATATGTCGATAAAACAAATCTTTTTTCTTCTTTTTGCGGGTGTGTTGGTATGCTCGCCCCTGATGGCTAATACTGCCACAGACGCTCACGTGGCAGGTCACGTCCTAGATGCTCACACCCGAGAGCATCTTTCTTTTGTCAATGTACAAATCAAAGGTACTACCCTTGGTTGTCTGACCGATGAATCGGGTCACTTCTACTTGAAAAATCTTCCAGAAGGTCAACTCACCTTAGTGTTTTCTATGATGGGTTATGAGACGCTGGAAAAGGTTGTTACACTCCATTGCGATACGCTTGTAGAGATGAATGTGGCTATTTCGGAAACTTCTTTTGTGATTGATAATGTTGTTGTTACAGCGAACAAATATGCTACGAAGCAAAAAGAGGTGGCGACGATTGTGAATGTGATTTCGCCCCTTATTATTGAGTCAACCACTTCCAACTCGATGGCGGATGTGCTGAATTTTCAAACGGGTCTTCGCGTAGAGGAAACCTGTTCCAACTGTGGTGTACCCCAAATTCGTATCAATGGACTAGAAGGACAATATACCCAAATTCTGATGGACTCCCGTCCTATTTTCTCATCTTTGGCGTCCGTTTATGGCTTGGAACAATTGCCTGCGGGTATGGTTGACCGTATTGAGGTGATCCGTGGTGGCGGTAGTGCACTCTATGGTGCCAATGCCATCGCAGGTGTGGTGAATATTATTACTAAGGAACCTGCCCGTAATTTCTTTAATATTAGCAATTCTTCTGCTTTTACAGAGCAAGGAACATACGACATCAATACGGCGCTCAACGCAAGTGTGGTTTCAGAGAACCAAAAGGCAGGCGTGTTCTTGTTTGGCGTACAACGCAACCGTGAACAGTATGACCGCGATGATGATGGCTATTCGGATATCCCTCTGCTCAATAGTACCACGGTCGGTTTTCGTTCGTTCTTCAAGACATCGGATTATTCCAAGATTACGGCGGAGTATCATCATACTACCGAATATCGTCGTGGAGGATATGGTATTGACAGTCTCCAGCCACATGAGTCTCCTCTCTGTGAGCAACTTCGCCATAATATCGATGCTGCTACTGCTAAGTGGGATATGTACACTGCGGATAACAAACATTTTCTCAGTGCCTACACTAGTTTCCAACATATAGGACGCCATAGTTACTTTGGAACCAACTACAACCCTAATGCGTATGGCAAATCGACCGATATAGTGTCTGTTACAGGTGCTCAATACCGTTTCTCGTATCCTTGTGGCATTATGAACGCCGACCTCAGCGCAGGTGCGGAGTACTCTTATAACCAACTCCGTGACCAGATTTTGGGTTACGACCGTAATACCTTGCAAAAAGTACACCTTGGTGGTGGTTATGTGCAAAACGAATGGAAGAATGATGCCTGGTCTATTCTAGTGGGAGGTCGTCTGGAGCAACACTCATTGCTTGAGAAACCCGTCTTCTCTCCTCGTGCCAATGTTCGTTGGAGTCCTATCGTCAATGGTAAAAGCACGATTAGTGATAATCCATTGCCATTAACCGACTTAATCATGCGATTGAGTTATGCGAGTGGTTATCGTGCTCCTCAAATCTACGAAGAAGATTTGCATGTTGGCGCTGTGGGTGGTGAGGTGTCGCTCATTTCGCTAGACGAGAATCTGCGCCCTGAATATAGCCACTCTGTTAGCGGAAGCGTGGATGTTTATAAACGATTTGGTAAGTGGGATATGAATCTCACTTTGGAGGGATTCTTTACGCAACTCAACGATGTATTCACGCTTGTGGAGAATGGACATGATGCCATGGGTAACTTGCTGTTGACTCGCACAAATGCTAGTGGTGCACGTGTGGCAGGATTGAATATAGAAGCCAAACTAGGATATGGTCATTTGCTTACTTTCCAAGCGGGTTATACCTATAATCATAGTCGTTATATCGACCCGCTTCAATGGAGCGAGAATGCGAATATCCTTCCTCAACGCCGCATGTTCCGCACCCCAGAGCATTATGGCTATTTCCTCTTGAATATTGAGCCTGTGAAGAACTTCCATATCTTGACCAATGGTAAGGTAACGGGTAGTATGCTCGTGCAGCATTTTGCAGGTTATGTGCCCGAGGATGAGGAAGTTACCACACCTACATTCTTTGAATGGGATTTCAAACTGTGCTACGATATTCCGCTATACAAGCACTACACGTTGGAGATTAACGCGGGTGTGAAGAATGTTCTGGATCATTTCCAACGTGATTTAGATCGCGGCATGGATCGCGATGCAGGATATATCTATGGTCCTGCGGCTCCACGCACGTTCTTTGCAGGCATAAACTTGAAGATTTAAAAGAACGACTAATATTGCAGTCTGGTATCCATTAAGTAGAGATTTTTAAGCGAATCTCTACTTTTTTTGTAAAAATGTACGCGCACTCTTGCGTATGTGCGAAAAAAGCAGTACCTTTGTCGCGAAATATGTAGTTTCGCCAAGATAGCGGGCAAAAAACTGCTTAAAAACATGTTTTTGAACCAAGAACAAGGAACAAAGAACCAAGACAAATTAGTTTAGTGGACGCTTCGCTACTGTTTAGTGTTTAGAATAGACGAAAGTAATAAGTCTTTGCTCATGGCTCCTTGCTCCTTGATCAATGAATAAACGAATAAACAACATAATTAATTAACTTTCTTAAATCATGGCAGAAGAAAAATTGAACATGTTAGCCGAGTTTCCAGCCATCTCAAGCAAAGCTTGGAAGGAGAAAATCGTAGCTGACCTCAAAGGCGCCGACTTCGATAAGAAGCTCGTTTGGCGCACTTCAGAAGGCTTCAACGTACAGCCTTACTACCGTCAAGAAGACCTCAAAGGTCTGAAGACTACCGTATCTGCACCAGGTCAATTCCCTTACGTGCGTGGTACCAAAACCAACAACGAGTGGGCAGTTCGCCAAAACATCTGCGCTTGCAAGAACGCACGCAAAGCGAACGCTAAAGCACTTGACGTGCTTGGCAAGGGCGTGAACGCACTCGGTATCTGCTTGGACGCAGAGAAAATCTCTTATCGCTACATCAAGACTTTGCTCGAGGGCATCAAGTTGGATGAGGTAGCATTGAACTTCAACGTATGCGCTTGCAAAGCTCCTGAATTGGCAAACATCTTGGTTCGCTTCGTAGGACGCAGCGGATATGATTTCAAAGCTGTGACTGGTACCATCAATGTGGACCCAATCAAGAACATGCTTTTGAAAGGCAAATTGCTCAGCCGCGAGCAAGTGGCTGAGAAGATCGTAGCTACCGTGAAGGCCGCTAAGACCTTGGTTAACTTCCGCGTGGTAGGTGTGAACTCCGTAGTGCTCAATAACTCAGGTGCATACTGCGCGCAAGAGTTGGCTTACGCATTGGCTTGGGGTGCTGAATACATGACCATGATGACCGAGGCTGGTTTGCCAAACTACTTGGCAGCTCGCGAGATCCGTTTTAACATGGGTATCGGTGGCAACTACTTCATGGAACTCGCTAAGTTCCGTGCTGCACGTCTTCTCTGGGCTAAGATCGTAGAGGCATACAAAGCTCCTATCTTCACCGCAGCATTGAAAGAGGCTGCGAAGATGAACGTTTGCGCTGAGACAAGCCGCTTCAATATGACTATCTTCGACGCATACGTAAACATGCTCCGTACACAAACAGAGACTATGTCTGCT
>JAZQTO010000108.1:0-6494 GCA_045630805.1 Paludibacteraceae bacterium | reverse complement strand
GCCATGGGCTTGCCCACGATATTGCTGCGGCCAATGACAACGGCTTTCTTGCCCGCCATCTCTACGCCCGCTTGGTCTAGGAGCTCGATGATACCTTTTGGGGTACATGGGAGGATGCAGTGTTGATTGAGCCAAAGGCGTGCCACATTCTCTGGGTGGAAACCGTCCACATCTTTCTCAGAAGAGATTGTAGCGATTACTTTATCCTCAGAGATATGCTTTGGCAATGGTAATTGCACGAGAATACCATCCACAGCAGGATCGTTGTTGAGTTTGTCGATCTCTGCGAGGAGTGTTGCTTCACTCACATCTTCAGGGAGTTCCACGAGGTGGCCGTCGAAACCACAGTACTCGGTTGCTTTGATTTTGCCGCGCACATACGAGCGGCTGGCTGGGTTGTCACCTACAATGATGACCATGAGGCATGGGCGGCGACCATATTGCTCCGCCAATGCATCTACTTCGATTTTCATCGCATCCTTGAGAGATTGCGAAATTTGTTTACCGTCTATGATCATAAAATATTCTATTTTGAGTAAGGAACAAGGAGCAAAGAACAAAGATTTATTACCATCGTCTGATTAGTCGTTACTGATTTGTCTTGATTCTTGGTTCCTGGTTCTTGGTTCAATATTCTCAAAGTGCCCAATGGGCGATGTCTTTGCGGTAGAAGAGGTTATCGCAGTGGATTTTCTCTATCTCCTTATATACTTTGGCCTGTGCCTCGGCGATGTTTTTGCCTGTAGCAATACACATCATCACGCGACCTCCGTTGGTCTTCAACACGCCGTTGTCATTCTTGGTACCCATGTGGAAGACAGGACCGTCGAAGAGCTCAACGCCTTCAATAACAGCGCCTTTCGCATAGTCGCCAGGGTAACCCTTAGAGGCAAGTACTACACCTATGGTGGCTTCGTTCTTCCATGAGAGTTGAGAGTTGAGAGTTGAGAGTTGAGAGGTTGCAATACCATAGAAGACATCGTAGGCATCAGACTCGAGGAGTGGCAATACCACTTCGGTTTCTGGATCGCCAAAGCGAGCGTTGAACTCAATGACCTTAATGCCATTTGCAGTCTTCATGAGGCCTCCATAGAGGACACCTGTGAGTGGTAAACCTTCGGCGCACATACCTTTGGCAACGGCTTCAAGGACATATTTGCGGGCAAACGCCTCATCTTCTTCAGTCACGAAAGGCAGCGGAGTATAGGCACCCATACCGCCAGTGTTAGGACCTTCGTCGTTGTCATAAGCGCGCTTGTGGTCTTGTGAGAGTGGCATTGGATAGACGTTCTCTCCGTTGACAAAGCACATGAAAGAGAACTCAGGGCCTTCCAAATAGTCTTCAATCACCACTTTGCCTTTGCCAAACGCCTCGTTGCAGAGCATATCTTGGAGCGCAGCGTCTGCTTCTTCGAGGGTAGTAGCTATGACTACACCCTTTCCTGCTGCCAAACCATCGTATTTGAGTACGGTTGGGAGAGTGCCTGCTTTGACGTAAGCCAATGCCTCGGCGTAGTCGCTAAAGGATTGATAACCAGCGGTAGGCACTTGGTATTTGTCCATGATGATTTTAGCGAACTCCTTGCTGGACTCGATTTGAGTTGCCGCTTTGGTATGACCAAAGATAGGCATACCTTCCTTACGGAAAGCATCTACTACACCAGCCGCAAGCGCAGCTTCAGGTCCTACTACGGTGAGATCTACTTCGGTTTCTTTGGCAAAGAGCAGAAGTCCCTCTACATCGGTATCTTTGATAGCTACGCACTCTGCAAGCTGCGCAATACCTGCATTACCTGGAGCGCAATAGATCTTCTCCACTTGTGGGCTGCGTGAGAGGGCATATACGATTGCATGCTCTCGTCCGCCTCCACCTATAACTAATACTTTTTTCATATATTCAAAAAGAGTTCTAAAAGTTCTAAATGTTTTAAGCGTTTTAAAGGTGATTAGAATGTGGTCTAAGCCATTGTTCTAAATTCGGTGCAAAGATACAAAAATTCTCGCACATACGCAAGCGCGTGCGATAAATAATGATAAAAAACAGAGAGATTCCGAAAAATCTCTCTGTTCTCATTGCTTTCGCCTATTCGCCTTATAGCCTTATCGCCTATAGGCGAAGCCGTCGATATATTATTTCACTTGTGCACCGACAGCATTGTATGCCTTGCCGTCACGGATGATAACGAGTTGACCATCAAGGATTTGTTTCTTAACGCCTGCTACATTCACGTTGATATTCTCTACGCCAGAAGCTGCCGCGTCATATACGATATGAACTGGGATGTTGCATGAGTTAAGTGCGTTGATCTCAAAGCTTAGCTTTCCGTCTGCGTTCTTAGTCACCTCTACAGTACCTGTTTGGAAGAAGTAATATGGCTCAACTAACCAACCATCGGTATAGCCAGCATAGTATGAAGGCACGACACTACCATCCCACTCCATACCTGTACTAGCCAAGACGGTACCGTCGAACCATGTATCATTGATCTCGTGAGTACCCTCTGGAATAATGGTTTCAGGATCAGACTCCATGTAACAAAAATACAAAGCAGTAATGTCACCCTCTACAGGATCAATGATTTGAACAGATATGAGTCCATAATCTGCGGAATGGTCGTTGATTGTTACCTCAGCATTAGCGCCATATACGCGATCTACAGGACCTTCCTCTGCGTCAAACTCAATATGTGGCTCTTCGTATTTAGAAGTCAAAGTCACATCGTATTGGATTGCATCCTCGCAAACTACAGAAGCGGTAAGGGTGACATTATCTTCCTCGTCGAGTGTAACGGTGAATTGTCCTTTTTGGATGTAGTACAAGTCATAAGACTCGTTAGCTGCATTGTATTTACCAATATAACTATTGCTAGCGTCGAAGTCGTATCGGCCATCGCCAAACTTACCAAACAAACCATCGTTGACAAAAGTACCAGGTACATCATCCTTAGAAGTAGCGTACACAGTTACAACGAAAGCAGTTTGCTTGTCATCGGAATATCCCACGAGATTGTATGCTTGGTTATAGTCGTAATCAATAATCATTTCTGCGTCTTGGATATCTAGCTTAACTGTTTGGGTTGGAGTTGGAGCCACATACCACAAACGCACTTGGTAGAGGACTCCCTCAAATGTTACGAAATCAGCTTCCATCTTGGTAGTATCGCCAACTTGGTAGAGTTTGCCATCCTTGATCTCAGCCACAGTGATAGGCGTGCCGTCTTTAGCCTCAAGGTAACTAAAGTATGCAATGATATACTCCTCATCAAACTCTTCGCCTAAACCTACACCAGACACGTTGATAGAAGCGCTATAGAGGTCGTTCTCGTTGTAGATTTGGATGTCGTTGTCCATGTGAGGATAGTACTTAGCTTGCGCTGAGTTGGCAAACGATACTAGTATGGTGTCCGTTTGCTCTGGGACATTGTATGAGAGGTGCAAGTTGTAGATTTTGTTGTCGTTACCAAGCATAGTGCCTTCGATAGCCCAATTGTTGTCATCAGCAAGCGTTACTGTCACTTGCGCATTGAGGCTAGTGATGGTATTCATCTGCGCATCGTCCAAGAAGATAGCAGCCTCATAGGTACCCTCTTCTGCGTATTCAGCTCGCCATCCACCACGGATAGAAAACTCTGTAGTAGTAGCATAGAAATCTATAGCCCCTACCCATAGTGCGTTTGAATCATCTACTTCCAAATCGACAGCTGTCAATTCGATCGTATCGGTTGGTGCAGATAGAGGAGCGGCAAGAATAAAGTGATAATCAATTGTATCATTGGCCAACATATTGATCTCGGTCACGTATGCCAAGGCACCCGTTTCTACATGAGAAGCAAGATTAACAACGGCCTTGAACGAGATAGGAGAAAGGGTTGCACCCTTGTAAGCAATCTTGGAGTTCTCCCAAAGAATCATATTCTTGCCATAGGCACCGATGATATCATAATTGTCAACCACAAGTTTGAGATCCAAATCTGCGTTTTTACCTTCTACCGTAAAGGTCATCCCCTCTTGTGTCAAAGTAGCATCATCAATATAGATATCCACTTTGCCTTTCGCCACGATATTCTCATGTTTAGCGTGTACCTGATAGGTATCACCATCTTCACTAACAAGTGTAGCCTCCAAAATATATCGCTCTAGATTGGCATTGACAGCCTCATGGGTGAGTGTCATGCTCATCTCGGAGAACATGATAGAACCATAGCTGAATGGAGTAAGCAGGTGAGTCAAATCGTATATAAAATCCTCTTTGGTGAATGTTCCGCAAGGATTATCTGCGGGAGCATACCAGTTGAGTTGCAGATTGTGACCGTACTCAGGACGAGTAATGTCATCACAACTGAGACCAATCATCCAATCACCAAGATCAGGATTATATTCTATGAATGCAAACGCATCATAATTGAGGGGAATCACCTCTTTTTGTGCCTTTGCTGGTGCTTTTTTAGCATTAGGAGCAGTTCTTGGAGTCGTTTTACCCTCAAACTTATCCATACCTAGCACCTTAGCAACTTGCTTATTGTGTTGGAGTTTCTTGTCAGCCAATTCAGTAGCGCGTCCCATAGGATCTACCTTCTTGCCTGATTGATTAGGTGTAACGGCATACATTGCTAGCGTTACAACCATAGCCATGAAAAAAGTAAAGATTTTCTTCATACAGACTAATAATTAAAGGTTAATAAATTCGTGTTTTAAAAAATAGTAGTTTTGTTTACCAATTTGGCAAACAAAACTACTATATATCGTTGTATCTATTAGTGCTTGAAGTGGCGTGTGCCAGTCATGAGCATGCAGATACCCAGTTCGTCAGCTTTCACAACGCAGTCGTTGTCGCGGATGCTGCCACCTGGTTGAACGATAGCAGTTACGCCATATTGAGCCGCCAATGCTACGGTATCATCGAATGGTAAGAAGCCATCAGAAGCGAGGATAAGACCTTCGGTCACACCAGCAGCATGCGCTTGCTTCATTGCGATCTCTGCACTACCTACGCGGTTCATTTGACCTGCACCTACGCCCAATGTTTGGCCGTTCTTAACTACTACTATCGCATTGGATTTCACGTGCTTAACGATGTTCCAACCGAATTGCATGTCTGCGAGAGTTGCTGCATCTGGTTGCACCTTAGTTGCGCACATCTCAGCTGTGATGGTCTCGATTTGGGTGTCGAGGTGTTGCACAAGCAAACCACCGTTGACGCTCACATATTGGTCGATAGCTTCGGTGCTTGGAGTCATGTCCACTTGGATGACGCGGAGGTTCTTCTTGGTAGCGAAAATCTCCATTGCCTCGTCGGTGAAGTCAGGAGCAATCACGATCTCGAGGAAGATAGGTTTCATACCGAGGGCAATCTCCTTGGTGATGGTGCGATTGCAGATCACGATACCGCCGTAGATACTTACGGTGTCAGCCTCGTATGCTTTTTGCCATGCCTCTTCGATGGTAGCCGCTACAGCAGCGCCACATGGGTTCATGTGCTTGAGGGCTACGCAGAATGGCTCTTGGAAGTCGCGAGCGATATTGAGCGCAGCGTTAGCATCTTGGATGTTGTTGTAAGACATCTCCTTGCCTTGGAGTTGTTTGCCGCTGGCAAGTGAGAATGGGATAGCTTTGGTAGAAGCATAGAACTTCGCGGATTGGTGAGGGTTCTCGCCATAGCGAAGACCTTGCTTGAGGTCGAACTCGAGGAAGAGTTTCTCGTTGAGGCCAGCCTTCTCGCGCATGTAAGTAGCGATGCAAGCATCGTATTGCGCGGTGTGGGTATATGCCTTAGCAGAGAGTTGGAGACGAGTCTCGAGCGTGGTGTTGCCTGTTGCGTTGATCTCAGCGAGGATAGTGTCGTAGTCTGCAGGATCGCAAACCACGGTCACATCGTTGTAGTTCTTCGCTGCTGAACGGAGCATAGATGGGCCACCTATATCGATGTTCTCGATAGCATCTGCCATACTTACGCCCTCTTTGGCGATGGTCTCGCGGAATGGATAGAGGTTCACACACACGAGATCGATGAATGAGATGCCATTCTCCTCCAATGCTTGGAGGTGAGATGGTTCATCACGGCGTGCGAGAAGGCCACCATGTACCTTTGGGTGAAGGGTTTTAACACGACCGTCACAGATCTCAGGGAAACCAGTTACATCGCTGATACCGATGGTGTTAACGCCTGAGTTCTCTAATAATTTTTGTGTACCGCCTGTAGCGATGATTTCCCAGCCTGCGGTTTGCAGACCTTTTACGAAATCTACCAATCCTGATTTGTCGCTTACGCTGACAAGAGCTCTTTTTGCCATATCTTTTTTATACCTTAAAAAATTTGAATTACTAATTAAATAATCTCGTTTGCGCCTTCGATGACTTTACCGATGACTTGGGCTTTGTCGCCGTGTTTAGCGAGGATAGCGATAGCTTTCTCTGCTTCTGCCGCTGGCATAGCAATCACCATACCAATACCCATGTTGAAGATGTTGAACATCTCACGGTGAGGGATATTACCC
>JAZQTO010000107.1:0-12306 GCA_045630805.1 Paludibacteraceae bacterium | reverse complement strand
GTATGGCTGCGGCTATCGAGACCGGTATTCCTAAAATGCGTATCGAGGAGGCTGCTGCGCGCACACAAGCTCGCATCGACTCTGGTGAGCAAAAGATTATCGGCGTGAACGAGCATCGCTTGGCTGACGACGATCCAATCGATATCCTTGAGATCCACAATACCGCAGTACGCGAGGAGCAAGTAGCTCGTTTGCAAGAGCTTCGTGCTAAACGCGATGAGGCTGCAGTACAAGCTGCTCTTGCAGAGATTACTGCTACTGTACAAGAGTGGGCAGATGGTAAAAAATGCTCTAACAACTTGCTCGCTTTGGCCGTTAAGGCAGCAGGTCTCCGCGCATCATTAGGCGAGATCTCTGACGCTTGCGAGAAAGTGGTTGGACGCTATTCAGCAACTATTAGAACTATTTCAGGCGTGTACGCATCAGGAACTAAGAATGACGAGTTCTTCGTTAAGGCACAAGAACTCACAGCTGCATTTGCTAAGCAAGAGGGTCGTCAACCTCGTATCATGATTGCTAAGATGGGTCAAGACGGTCACGACCGTGGTGCAAAGGTGGTAGCTACTGGCTACGCTGACTGCGGTTTCGACGTAGATATGGGTCCATTGTTCCAAACTCCTGCTGAGGCAGCTAAACAAGCTGTTGAGAACGATGTTCACGTATTGGGTGTATCTTCACTCGCTGCTGGTCACAAGACTCTTGTACCACAAGTGATTGAGGAGCTCAAGAAACTTGGCCGCGAGGATATCATGGTGATCGCTGGTGGTGTAATCCCAGCACAAGACTATGACTACCTCTATAAGGCAGGTGTAGCTGCTATCTTCGGTCCTGGTAGCCCAGTGGCTAAGTCAGCTTGCACCATCATGGAGCTGTTGATGGCTGAGTAATAGATAATTAGGAATTATGAATTTTGAATTAAGAATTTAAGATTCATAGTTTACATATTCGTCCGGAGGGCTCTTGCCCTCTGGATTTCCAACTGGGAGGGTCAGCTTGGTTGCTGGCTCTCTCTCTAGTGAGGGTTTAGGGGGTAGAGTTGAGAGTTAAGAGTTGAGAGTTAAGAATTGAACATATGAAAACAATCCGTGAAATATTTCGCATAGGGTATGGACCAAGTTCTAGCCATACTATGGGGCCACGCAAGGCAGCTGAGATTTTTCTTGCAGCGCACCCAGATGCTGCTAAGTATCAAGCACACTTGTATGGCAGTTTGTCCGCTACAGGCAAAGGCCACTTGACCGATGCTGCTATCATTGATGTCATTCCTTCGGTTGAAATAGTTTGGCACGATGAGTTTTTGCCTTTCCATCCCAATGGCATGCGTTTCTGCGCATGGGATAGTCAGGATAACCTTCTTGACGACTGGACAGTCTATTCCGTAGGCGGTGGTGCACTAGCCGAAGACCCTGCCTTATCGCCTCATCGCCTCATTGCCTCATCACCTAGTAGCGAAGCGTCAGTCTATCCATTGACTCGCCTTTCTGACATCAAAGACTACTGCGATAGCCAAGGCTGGGACTACTGGGAGTATGTAGAGCATTACGAGGGTAAAGAGATATGGGACTATCTCCGCGAGGTATGGCAAGTGATGCGTGAGGCTGTAGAGCGTGGATTAGATCACGAGGGTGTATTGCCTGGACCATTGCACCTGCGTCGCAAGGCAGCTAGTTATTATATCAAGGTGGCTGCCTACAAAGATAACCTGCGTACTCGCGGGTTGGTATTCTCATATGCCTTGGCGGTCAGCGAGGAAAACGCTTCGGGTGGCAAGATAGTCACAGCCCCTACTTGTGGTTCTTGCGGTGTCTTGCCTGCAGTATTATATCATACATGGCGCTCGCGCGACTTCTCGGAGACACGTATCTTGCATGCGTTGGCTACAGCTGGCTTGATTGGAAATGTGGTGAAGGAAAATGCCTCTATCTCGGGTGCGGAAGTAGGTTGCCAAGGCGAGGTAGGTGTGGCTTGTGCGATGGCTTCAGCGGCTGTCAACCAGCTATTTGGCGGCACCTTGGCGCAGATTGAATATGCTGCTGAGATGGGCTTGGAGCACCACTTAGGCATGACTTGTGACCCAGTATGCGGATTGGTGCAGATTCCTTGTATTGAGCGTAACGCATTTGCGGCTGCGCGTGCCTTGGATAGTAATACCTATGCGGCTTTCTCCGATGGTTCACACCGAGTATCTTTTGATAGGGTAGTTGAGGTGATGAAGGAGACGGGGCATGATCTACCATCGCTCTACAAAGAGACTTCGCAAGGAGGATTAGCAAAAGATTATAAATAGAACCAAGAACCAGGAACCAAGAACCAAGACATATCAGTAACGACTGACCTAACTAAACATATCAGTCTTGACTCCTGGTTCTTTGCTCCTGACTCAAATAAAGAATATGAAAGTAATGAAATTTGGTGGCACCTCAGTAGGTACGCCACAACGCATGAAAGATGTAGTCCAACTCATCACTGATGGTGAGCAAAACCTCGTTGTACTTTCAGCTATGTCAGGTACAACCAATAGTCTTATCGAAATATCAGACTACCTATATAAACAAAACCTTGAAGGGGCTCTCACTTGCATCAATAAACTGCAAGATAAATACCTTGGTCATATAGCCGAACTCTATTCAACCGATGAGTATAAGGAGTTGACTACTAAGGTGGTTGGCGAAATTTTTGATCGTATTCGCTCGTGTGCTAAGACCGACTTTACTTCTCGCGAGGAGCGCATCATCGTAGCACAAGGTGAGATGCTCTCTACCAATATGGTTACTAATTATCTGCTTGAGCAAGGACACGATGTTCAACTCCTACCTGCGTTGGAATTTATGCGTACCAATGCGGATAAGGAGCCAGATCTCAAGTATATCAAGGAGCATACAGAGGCTATTCTTGCTGCTAATGCGGGTAAGGAACTTTATATCACTCAAGGTTTTATTTGCCTCAACATAGATGGCGAGGTAGATAACCTCCAACGTGGTGGTAGCGACTATACCGCTTCGCTGCTAGGTGCAGCTATTGGTGCGTCAGAGATTCAAATCTGGACCGATATTGACGGAATGCACAACAATGACCCTCGTTTTGTGGAGAACACCACTCCTGTGAGTCACTTGCATTTCGTAGAGGCGGCTGAGTTGGCATATTTTGGTGCTAAGATCTTACACCCAACTTGCATACAACCAGCACAATATGCCAATATCCCTGTGCGTTTGCTCAATACGATGGATCCTACAGCTCCAGGTACAACTATCAGCAATATCACAGAGCATCGCAAGATCAAAGCGGTGGCTGCTAAAGATAATATCATTGCTATCAATATCACTTCTACCCGTATGCTTTTGGCGTATGGTTTCTTGCGCCGTGTTTTTGAGGTATTTGAGAAATACAAAACGAGTATCGATATGATCTGTACCTCTGAGGTCGGAGTGTCCATGTCTATTGATGATCGCACCAACTTGATTCCTATCATGAACGAACTCAAGAAGTTCGGTGTCGTAGAGGTGGATGATAACATGTGTATCATTTGCGTGGTGGGTGATTTGGACTGGCGTAATGTTGGCTTTGAGTCTATTGCGGCGCAAGCCCTAAAAGATATCCCTGTGCGTATGATTTCCTATGGCGGAAGCAACCACAATATCTCCTTCTTGATTTCTGCATCCGATAAGCAACGTGCTTTGCAATCATTGAGTAAACATTTGTTTAAATAAGAACCAAGAACCAAGACATATCACTATCGACTAATCAGACGACACATTTTAGTCTTTGCTCCTGGCTCCTTATTCCTTAATCAAAAGAATATGCTCCCACGCACTCCTTTTTACTACTACGATACAGCGTTGTTACAAGCTACGTTGGATGAGATAACATCTATTGTGGCTAACTATCCGCATTTTCATGTGCATTATGCGCTGAAGGCGAATGCTAATCCCAAACTTCTGCGTTTGATCCAGCGAGCAGGTTTGGGTGTGGACTGTGTGAGTGGTGGCGAAGTACAAGTAGGTATAGACAATGGCTTTGATGCCAGTAAGATTGTGTATGCGGGAGTTGGCAAGAGCGATGAGGAAATCCTTTTGGCTCTACAGCATAATATCTTCTGCTTCAATGTGGAGAGTATTCCTGAGCTAGAGGTCATCAACGAATTGGCGCAGCAAAGTGGCAAGGTGGCTAATGTGTGCTTGCGCATCAATCCCGATGTAGAGGCGCATACGCATGCCAATATCGTGACAGGTAAAGCAGAGAATAAGTTCGGTATTGCACTAGGCGATATGCTACATGTGATCGAACTTGCCAAGTCCCTCAGTCATATCCAATTCCTTGGACTGCATTTCCATATCGGCAGTCAGATTACCGATATGCAAGACTATCTCGACCTTTGTGAACGTGTGAACGATATCCAGGATCATCTCAACGAGGAGGGTATTTATCCATCTGTAATCAATGTAGGTGGTGGATTGGGTATAGATTATCACGATCCAGATAAACATCCCATCCCAGATTTTAAGATCTATTTTGAAATCTTTGCTGAGCATCTTCGTCTGCGCGAAGGGCAGGCTGTACATTTTGAGTTAGGTCGCTCTGTGGTAGCACAATGTGGCACACTTATAGCACGTGTTTTGTATGTAAAACAAGCCGCTACCAAGCAGTTTGTGATTATTGATGCAGGTATGACTGAACTTATACGTCCTGCCCTCTATCAAGCGCACCATCAGGTGCAAAACCTAACTTCTCAATCTGCTGATCTTCAGGTATATGACGTTGTTGGTCCTATCTGTGAATCGAGTGATGTATTTGACAGGGATATTTTGCTACCGCCTACTAAAAGAGGAGATATTATAGCCATTCGCAGCGCAGGAGCCTATGGTGAAACCATGGCTTCGACCTATAACTGCCGCTCTCTCCCTGCTAGTTATACTTCGGAGGATATTTCCTTGCCTATAGCCTATAACCTATAACCTATAGCCTAAAACATGTCCACTCTCTTCCTACATACTCCTGCTAATAAACGCCTTGTCTGGTACTTGGCGGCAGAGGAGTATGTGGCCAAACATATCGATCGTTTGTTGCCTAGCGATGATCAAGATGGTATTCTTTTTGTTTGGATTGTGGACCCTACTGTCATCATTGGTCGCCATCAGGTCTTGCACAACGAGGTGAATATAGCCTACTGTCAGGAGCACAATATTGCTGTTTATCGTCGCAAGAGTGGGGGAGGATGTGTATATGCAGATGCGGGTAATCTGATGGTGAGTTATATCGCTCGCTCTACGCACAGCGAACTGGTCTTTCAAGACTATCTGGATCGCATGTCTGACTTCTTGCGTCATATGGGATATGATGCGGTCAAGTCCACGCATAACGACATTATGATTGGTCAGCACAAGGTGTCTGGCAATGCTTGTTTTGCATTGCCTACCGCCACGATTGTGCATGGTACCTTATTATATAATGTGGACTATTCGGTATTGCAGCAGGCTATCACACCTTCTGTAGAGAAACTAGCCAAACATGGGGTAGAGTCGGTGCGTCAGCGTGTGATCAATATCCGTGATATCGAAGGTACCTGCATCGAATCAACAACTGCCTTGGCTGAGGCCGTGCAGCAGTATTGGTGCAAAGAAATATGTTCTCTTTCGGAGGACGATATGCATCAGATTGATGCTATCGAGCAGGAGTATCTTGATCCTGCCTTTATTCAATCTCGCTAAGCTCTAGCCAACGCATCTCTGCTTCATCCAGTTCTTCCTGTACTTCTTGGTAGCGTTTGGATGCTTGGGCTATCTCATCAGCCGAACTGGATCCACCTGATAGCAGAGTTTCCAATTGGTTTTTCTCTTCTTCCAGCTTTGGCATGCGTACTTCTAACTCTTCCAATTCTTTTTTCTCCTTGAAACTGAGGCGGCGTTTCTGTTCGGTCTTGACTTTCGTGCCTTTACCCTCTAAACTGTAGCTCGCTTTACGAGCGTCCTCTAAACTGGCGCTTGCGCCTTTCGCCTCAAGGCGATACTGCGTATAGTTTCCTGGAAAATCTTGCACTTTGCCTTCACCATGGAACACAAACAAGTGGTCTACCACTTTGTCCATAAAGTAGCGGTCGTGACTAATGACAATCAAGCAACCTCGGAAGTTCTTCAAGTATTGCTCTAGTACATTAAGGGTGGGGATATCCAGATCGTTGGTAGGCTCGTCTAGAATAAGGAAGTTAGGACTGCGCATCAAGACGGTACATAGGTGCAGACGTTGACGTTCGCCACCCGATAGTTTGCCTACGTAGTCGTATTGTTGGTTAGGACTAAATAAGAACATTTGCAGAAACTGACTAGCAGTCATTTTCTCTCCTCCGCCTAAATCTACAACTTCGGCTATGTCACGTACCACATCAATGACTTTTTTGCCTTCGTCGAATTGCAGTCCAGTCTGTGCGTAATAACCGAAGCGCACGGTCGTTCCTATATCCCATGTTCCGCTGTCGGCAGGTACTTCGCCTAGCAATAGCTTGATAAAGGTGGACTTTCCGGTACCATTATTACCGATGATACCTAGTTTCTCATAGCGTGAGAAGACATAATTAAAGTCTTTGAGAATAACCTTGTTCTCGCCCGTAGATGGGGAGATATAGGTCTTGCATACATTCCTGGCTTCAAAGATTTTGTTGCCTATATAACCCGATTTGACAGATAGTTTGATGTCTGCCTCTTGGTGTTGCTGTTTGGCTTTCTTCTCTATCTCGTAGAAGTTATCAATGCGGTATTGCGCTTTATGTGCACGGGCTTGTGGCATGCGTCGCATCCAATCCAGTTCGGTGCGATAGAGGTTACGATATTTCTCTATCTCAGCGTTTTGTGCATCAATACGCTCGGCACGCTTCTCTATATAGTAGGCATAATTACCGTGGTAGGTATAGAGGGTATTTTGATCGAGTTCAAAGATGTCTGTACACACACGATCCAGGAAATAACGATCGTGTGTTACCATCAGGATGGTTAGTGCTTTCTCACCACGAGAGGTGCGGTTGTTGAGGTATTCCTCTAGCCATACGACGGTTTCTAGGTCGAGGTGGTTGGTAGGCTCATCTAGGAGTAGGATATCTGGTTCGTCGTCTAAAACATGTTCCAGTAGAAGTTTCTTCTGCTGTCCACCACTGAGTTGGTTGAATTCCTCGCCTTTAATCTTTAAACTGTATCCGCTTGCGGCGTCCTCTAAACACTCAACACGCATGTGCTGGGGTAGGTATTTCACCTTTAGGTCTTTGCGCCATGTTATCTTGCCCTCATCGTAGTCGGTTTTGCCCATTAGGATGTCCATCAATGTGCTCTTGCCGATTCCGTTGCGAGCGATGAGGGCAATGCGTTGCCCTTTGTTGACTGCAAAACTGATGTTGCTAAACAACACCTTTGACCCCACCGATTTCGTGAGATTTTCTACCAAAAGATATGGAGTAACAGTAGCCATCTCCCTCTTGCCTATAACCTATCACCTATAGCCCGTAGGGCGTCCTATAACCTATTTAATCGTATCTTCAGGCAATTGCAAGGTGTATAGGATAGCCTCTGCTTGGCGAAGTGCGTTGCGCTTCTTTTGTCCTGCAGCATAGAGGAAGGTCTCTGCGGTTACTACGCGTCCATTGACGTGGTCTAGGCGTGTGTGGCTCACGTATGGACCACCCATCGCTTCGCCATCTTGTATGCGCCATAGTCCTCGTACTTCGTATGCTTGAGCGCTGTCTTGTACTTGGATAGTGCGCATTTGAGGAGGCATAACCTTGTATTCGGTACCCATATAGGATCCATCTACGCTACCGTGCACGAGACGGCTCAATACGGCATCGCGCTTTTCGTTCAAGAATTCAGCAGTAAATGTTTTTGGGTTGGTATATGGATAGCTATAAATAACGATGTCACGTCGCATAGGACCTTTGTTGTTGCAGCACCATAGTACACGTGTATTGCTTGCTACGGTGGCTGGTTGGCGTAGGCTGTAAGTAGTGGCGCCGCCTAGGAGTGTATCGAGTATGATAATATAGTCCTCTGGAATGAGCATATCGTATCCTTGTGCTTGGAGGATAGTGCGTGCATCCTTGTTGGTGCTAGCTTGGTAGAATTGTGTTTGGCGTTTGAGCTCTTGGTTAACAAACCATTCGCGTATGTTTTCTCCGTTCTCCAACCAATAGGCTACAAACTCCTCTTGTGATGGACTTTGTATGCGGCATATTGCTTGTGGTTTAGACCAGTTGTTATTAGCCACTTTGACTTTGAGTTGGGTATATCTATTAGGGTCAATATCCACAAACAAGATGTTACGGGTAGGTTTGAGAATATCGTCAAAGTATGTCATATTGACTTGTGTGAGCTTAAAGTATGGCTCCATTTGTGGCATAGCAGGCATATCAGCAGCTATGACAGCTTTGACGAGGTCGTAGGTAGTGCTGATAGGTTCGCTGTAGCCAGATGCTTCGTTGACGAGTGAGTGATGTGCTACCGCGTTGAGTTCATCCTGTGTCAGGGCTTGGTTGTTCATCACCACTAGGCATTCGTAAATCGATCCTGTAGCTGATGTAAGGGTTTTACCTGTGTCTTTACAACCTACCATAACAATGGATAGCAGCACGCTAAGTGAGCTGAACAAAAATGCATGGATTCGTTTCATTGTGTCTAATTTTAGTTTATGCTGCAAAATTACAACAAATAATGTACATTTGCAAGTAAATGAGTGAAAAAGTTTACTTTTAGGCGAAATTAGGGATCTCTACAACTCTACGCTATATCCTTTCTCTGGTATCTCTATTCCTCGAAAACCTGCCTCGTAGAGATGATCCTTGAACGCGTCTTGGGCGGAACTCTCGCCGTGAACGATAAAGGTCTTGCGTATCTGCGTAATATCTTGACTACTAGAGAAATAGTTTATCATCTCGCGGTAATCACCATGACCCGAGAATCCTTCTATCTTGGTCACTTGCGCACGAATGCGGTGGTCGTAGCCAAATATACTCACATACCTCAAATTAGGGTCTTGTATGCGTGCTCCTAGCGAGCTTGGGGTACAATATCCTACAATCAATATCGTGGTACTAGGGTCATCTATGTGGTTGGAAACATGGTGCTTGATGCGTCCTGCCTCCAGCATGCCCGATGAGGAGATGACGATGCACGGCTCTTGGCTGCGATTGAGGGCTTTGGAGTCGTTGAGGTCGGTGATATAACGCAGCGAGTTAAATCCAAACGGATCGTCGTCATATCGCATGGTATCTCTGACGTGCTCGTTGAGGGTGTCAGCATAGCGACGGAATATCTGCGTAGCGTTGGCGGATAGCGGAGAGTCCACATAGACAGGCACTCGCTCCAAACGACCGTCGTTGTACAATTCATTGAGTACATAAACAATCTCCTGCGTTCTACCTACAGAGAAGGATGGTATCAAGAGTTTACCTCTCTTGTACATACAAGTCTCTTCCACGATGCCTAGCAGATGCTCCTCGCTGAGGTGTACATCTTCGTGCAAGCGATTGCCATAGGTGCTCTCGCAAATGAGGTAGTCGCAGTGTGGAAAGGCTTGAGGCGAACTCAATATATGGCTATATGCACGTCCCACATCGCCTGTGTAAGCGATGCGTTTGAGTTCGCCATTTTCATGTATGTTGAGACTGATGATAGCGGAACCTAACATATGACCAGAATTGGTGAAGCAGAACTCTACCTCATCGTCTAGACGATAAGGCTTGTCGTACTCCACGGTACGAAAATGCTTCATCACGCCGCGAGCATCATTCGTGTCAAACAGAGGTTTGATTTTAGGTTTGTGTTGACGATCCATCTTCTTGTTGTACCAGCGCACGTCTTGTTCTTGGATAAATGCGGAATCTTGCAGCATAAGTTCGCATAAATCGCGTGTGGCGGGTGTACAGAAAATCTTACCTCGGAACCCCAACTTGTAGATATATGGCACTAGTCCTGTATGATCAATATGGGCGTGAGAGAGTAGGACATAGTGTATATCCTTAGGGTCAAACCCTAAGTCGCGGTTAGCCGCATCGGTTTCCATACCTTTACCTTGGTACATACCACAGTCAAGTAGGATAGTCTTTCCTGATGCGGTTGTAACTAGATGTTTGCTGCCAGTGACTTCACGTGCAGCACCGAGAAATTGGATTGTCATGACAAAAATGCAATATGGTGTTACCAAACAAACGACAAAAATTGTGCCAATTAAACTATCTTCCCCATAACTAATTACCAATAACCATTTATGATTCTGACAATACTAGTGTTGCTTTTTTTCTTTGAAAATCTTCGTTTCATTCGCCGTATGATATATTCCTTTTCATTTTGTTTTGCTCTCCAAATGCGACGTAGTTGCATTTCATTAGAGCAAAAACAAAATCAATCCTTGAATTGACAATAATTGACGTCTTAATTGACGATGATTGTCGTTATATATTGCCCTTCGATTTTTATTTATTTTTGTAGCCATCTGAAGATGGCGTATTTTTGTTTCAAAAAATAATTGTTTAAAATAAATCCCGTGATTATTGTTTCATTCGCCTCATTCGCCGTTCGTATAGTAATTTTGGATAATATACTCTAATAATCTGTAATTTTGGTAGTGCAATCATTCTGTTTTGCTCTCCAAACACTATTTTGTTAGTGATTTTGTTCAATCTCTTGTGTATGTGCAATTTTTTTTGTACCTTTGCAGCGAAATTGGCTTCTTAGGGCATTCGTGAGCCCTGAGCCGTAAACATTTGTAGGTTTATTAAATAAGGATTCTGGAACCTTGCTCCTGAATCAAAACAAAAAAAACATGATTAAAATTACTTTTCCGGACGGAGGCGTCCGCGAGTACGAGAGCGGAATCACCGCTTACGACGTAGCTGCTAGCATCAGCAGCCGTTTGGCACAAGACATCCTTGTTGCTAGCATCAAAACTGCGGGTCAAGAAGACTGGCAAATCGTTGAACTCAATGCTCCTATCACTACCGATTGTGACATCAAGCTCCACAAATGGGAGGACAAAGAGGCGAAACACGCCTTTTGGCACACATCTAGCCACTTGATGGCAGAGGCATTGCAAGAGCTCTATCCTGGTATCCAATTCGGTATCGGTCCTGCTATCGAGAATGGATTCTACTACGATGTGTATCCTGCAGAGGGACAAACCATCAAGGATAGCGATTTCCCTCTCATTGAGCAAAAGATGGCTGAGTTGCGCGCTAAGAAAGAACAACTCGTGAAGAAGTCGATTGCTAAGGCAGATGCATTGGCAGAGTTTGGTGCCAAGGGACAAACATATAAGTGCGAGCTCATTAGCGAACTCGAAGACGGACATATCTCTACCTATACACAAGGTGCGTTTTCCGACCTCTGTAAAGGTCCTCACCTCGTTTCTACCGAGGCTATCAAAGCCATCAAGGTACTCAGTTGCGCGGCTGCATACTGGCGTGGCGATGACTCTCGCCCAATGATGACCCGTATCTACGGTATCACTTTCCCTAAGAAAGCGATGCTCGACGAGTACTTAACCCTCCTTGAAGAGGCTAAGAAGCGCGACCACCGCAAAATTGGTAAAGAGTTGGAGCTCTTTATGTTCTCTGACATGGTAGGTAAAGGTCTTCCTATCTGGTTGCCTAAGGGTACTGCCCTCCGTTTGCGCTTAGAGGACTTCCTAAAGAAGATTCAAAAACGCTATGGCTATCAACAAGTTATCACTCCACATATCGGTAACAAGAACTTGTATATCACTTCTGGTCACTGGGATCACTATGGTAAGGATTCTTTCCAACCTATTACCACTCCAGAGGAAGGCGAGGTATATTTGCTCAAACCAATGAACTGCCCTCACCACTGTACTATCTTCAAGAATACTCCTCACTCTTACAAGGATCTTCCTTTGCGAATAGCTGAGTTTGGTACCGTTTACCGCTATGAGCAATCAGGAGAACTCCACGGATTGACACGTGTTCGTTCTTTTACTCAAGATGATGCGCATATCTTCTGCCGTCCTGACCAAGTCAAGAGCGAGTTTATCCGCGTGATGGAGATCATCGAGATCATCTTCAAGTCATTGGCATTCGAAAACTTTGAAGCACAAATCTCTCTCCGTGATCCTAACAACACTACTAAGTATGTAGGTTCAGACGAGGTGTGGGAGAAGGCAGAGCAAGCCATCATCGAGGCATGCCAAGAGAAGGGTCTTCCTGCTCGCGTAGAGACTGGCGAGGCAGCGTTCTATGGTCCAAAACTCGACTTCATGGTGAAAGATGCCCTTGGCCGTCGTTGGCAATTGGGTACTATCCAAGTAGACTACAACTTGCCA
>JAZQTO010000106.1:0-28268 GCA_045630805.1 Paludibacteraceae bacterium | reverse complement strand
TCCGACTTTGGTGGACATTGGTTTAATGAAAATGATGAAAATGATTTAAATAGACTTGAATCAATGAAAACTAAACACTCAAAATACTATGACAACGCAATAGACACCTGGACTATTAGAGATGTGAACAAACGAAAGATGGCTAAAGACAAGTCGGTGCCTGCGGGTATTCGTTTTGCAGCGAAGACCAAGATTGCCAAACTCTTCCCACGCTGCGTGAAACTGGCGATGTACGCCATGGCGATGTCGAAGAAGCATGGTACACAATGGTGGATCAAGCACAACCAAACGCAACGCATCAGCGCCTATTATGGCACATTGGAGGCATACAAGGCTATTCCAGACTGGAAGCACACCGATCTCTCGCACAATAGCGAGGAGTATGTATTGCTGGATCACGGCTATGACGAGCAAAAACCTAAGGCACTGTTCACAATAGAAGATATGCAAAAAGCCGCTGCTTTCCGTGGTGGCAAATGTTTATCCAAAGACATGGTGCAAGGTGATTGGGATACTCCATTGGAATGGGAGTGCGCAGAGGGACACCACTTCACCGCTACACCGCGATTGGTGCTGCTGGGTGGCCACTGGTGCCCAGAATGTATGCCTTATCCATACGCCGACGAAGCCAATACGCGTCCTTGGCAATGGGATAGGGTAGCGCGCAAGAATCCTTTCTTTGCTCAGCTGTGGGCTCCATTGCACGACGAGAACGAGGACAATGTGTATGGTGCTGAAGTCTTTGCTGGCTGGGAGAAATAAGCGACTATTGCATGCCAACAACGCGAGCAAGCGGGAAGAGAGAATTATTGCACATTAGGGTTGTTAGATAGGCGATATTGATATATTCATATATCATTTTTCAAAAATATCAGCACTAAACTTGCGGATGTGCGAAAAAAGTAGTACCTTTGTCGCCATATGGCGACGATGCCCCAAGGGCTGTCGCCTAAAACCCCTAAAACTGTTAAAACTTTTAAAATAATTTTAAACAATAAATCATTTATTACAACTATGGTAAGTTACAAAGAACTTGGCTTGGTGAACACCAAAGAGATGTTTGCTAAAGCAATCAAAGGCGGATACGCTATCCCAGCCTTCAACTTCAACAACATGGAGCAACTCCAAGCTATCATCAAAGCTGCTGCTGAGACCAAGAGCCCAGTGATCCTCCAAGTATCTAAAGGTGCGCGTAACTACGCTAACCAAACCCTCCTCCAATACATGGCACAAGGTGCTGTAGAGTATGCAAAAGAGTTGGGTTGGGAGAAGCCACAAATCTGCTTGCACCTCGACCACGGAGATAGCTTTGAGACTTGCAAATCTTGCGTTGACTTCGGTTTCTCTAGCGTGATGATCGACGGTAGCCACCTCCCATACGAGGAGAACATCGCCCTCACCAAGAAAGTGGTTGAGTACGCTCACGCACACGATGTAACCGTAGAGGCAGAGCTCGGCGTGTTGGCAGGTGTAGAGGATGAGGTTTGCGCTGCTGAGAGCCACTATACCAAACCAGAAGAGGTAGTAGATTTCGCTACTCGTACAGGTTGCGACTCACTCGCTATCTCTATCGGTACTAGCCACGGTGCTTACAAGTTCACCCGTGAGCAATGTACAGTAGATCCACAAACTGGTAAGCTAGTTCCTCCTCCATTGGCATTCGATATCTTGGACGCTATCATGGAGCAATTGCCAGGTTTCCCAATCGTACTCCACGGTTCTTCTTCAGTTCCACAAGAGTATGTTGACATCATCAACCAATACGGTGGTAAATTGCCAGACGCAGTAGGTATTCCAGAGGAGCAACTCCGCAAGGCATCTGAGAGCGCAGTTTGCAAGATCAACATCGACTCTGATAGCCGTTTGGCTTTCACCGCTGCTGTTCGTAAAGTGTTCGCTACCAACCCAGGTGAGTTTGACCCACGTAAATACTGCGGCCCAGCTCGTGACCTCATGACCGAGCTCTACAAGCACAAAATTATCAACGTGTTGGGTTCAAACGGTAAAGCTGAATAATCGCAGGCGATTAGATAGTTGAAAGAGTTTTAGGCGCACCTGGGTGCTGTTTTAATAGTTTTAAAGGTGAGATTGGTATCGACTGATCCACCTTTGAAACTCCTAAAACCCTTAAAACTTTTAAAACTCTTAAAACTTTTATCCTAATGAAAGCAACAAGTTTTGAGGAATTGAAGATTTGGCAAAATGCGCGAGAATTGACAAAAGAGATTTATGCCATAACTCGTTTGCCCGAATTCAGCAAGGACTACAGATTTGTTGGACAAATCACGGCTGCAATGGGTTCTGTGATGGACAATATAGCAGAAGGATTTGAGAGAGATGGAAACAAAGAGTTTTTACAATTTCTATCAATCGCAAAAGGATCATGTGGCGAGGTTAGAAGCCAAATATACCGAGCATATGATGTGGGGTATATAAATGAAGAAACCTTTCAAATACTATTGAATAAAATTAAAATGCTAAGTTCTGGTATTTTCCATTTTATACAAAGTTTGAGAGCTTCTGAAATAACTGGCAAAAAGCGCAAGGAGATAGAAACTCCTACTATGCTTGACTATTAAAATCTAATCTCACCCTTAAAACTTTTAAAACTTTTAAAACTTTTTCACATGTTAAAATACATGACTGCTGCTGAAGCAGCGCAACTTGTACCTCACGGAGCAATATGCGGCATGGGTGGTTTCACCCCTGCCGGCGCTCCTAAGGACGTTCCTTCTGCTATCGCAGCGATGGCAGAACAACTCCACGCTGAGGGAAAACCATATAAGATCGGTATGTACACTGGCGCCTCTACTGGCGACAGCTGCGATGGTGCACTCGCTCGCGCTCACGCAATCGAGTTCCGTACCCCATACCAAGGTAACAAAGACCTCCGCACCGAGCTCAACGCGCAAGGTGCACACTACTACGATATGCACCTCTCTGAATTGGCGCAAGACCTACGCTACGGCTTTATGCCAAAGCCAGACTTCGCTATCGTGGAGGCTTGCGAGGTAGTAGAGAAAGGTGACCAAGTAGAGATCGTTCTCACCGCAGGTGTAGGTAACGTACCTACTTTCTGCCGCTTGGCTGATAAGGTGATCGTAGAGCTCAACGAAGCGATGCCTGCTGCTATGCGTGGTATGCACGATATCTACGAGCCAGCTGACCCACCTGTACGCCGCGAGATCCCTGTATATACCGTTTCTGACCGCATTGGTGCAGACTGCGTGACTATCCCTGCTGAGAAACTCGTAGCTGTGGTGAAGACCAACCGTCCTAACGAGGTAGGTGGTTTCACTCCGCTGGATGAGACTACAGCTAAGATTGGCGCGAACGTAGCTTCTTTCCTCGAGAACGAGATGAAAGAGGGCCGTATCCCAGCATCTTTCTTGCCAATCCAATCAGGTGTAGGTAACATCGCTAACGCCGTGCTCTACGCGTTGGGTGAGAATAAGAATATCCCTGCTTTTGAGATGTACACCGAGGTGATCCAAGACTCTGTAGTGGAATTGATGAACGCAGGTCGCGTGAAGTTCGCTTCTGGTTGCTCATTGACTATTGGTTCTGATAAGCTCCAAGAGATCCTCGACAACCTCGATTTCTTCCGTGATAAACTCGTTCTCCGTCCACAAGAGATCTCTAACAACCCTGAGGTAGCTCGTCGTTTGGGTCTTATCACCATCAACACAGCTCTTGAGGCAGATATCTTCGGTAATATCAACTCTACCCACGTGTGCGGTACCAAGATGATGAACGGTATCGGTGGTTCAGGCGACTTTACTCGCAACGCATACATCAGCATCTATACTACTCCATCTACCGCTAAGGGTGGTGCTATCTCGGCTTTTGCGCCAATGGTTAGCCACCACGACCACAGCGAGCACTCTGTGAAGATCATCATCACCGAGCACGGTATTGCTGACTTGCGTGGTAAGAGCCCAATCCAACGCGCTCACGAGATCATCAACAACTGTGTGGATCCACAATACCGCCCATTGTTGACCGAGTACTTGGAGATGTCTAAGACTGCTCACACCCCTCACACACTCAGTTGCGCACTTGCTATGCACGAGGAGTTCCTCAAGTCAGGCGACATGCGTAATACCAAGTGGGAGAACTATAAACGCTAAATCCGTGTGGATTTAGCGTTGGTTGAAAGAGTTTTAATAGTTTTAAGCGCACCTGCGGTGCTGTTCTAAAGGTAAGCAAGTGTTGACTAATTTCACCCTTAAAACTTTTAAAACCCTTAAAACCTTTTCTACTAAACAAAAAAGACTGCTTTTCGGAGCAGTCTTTTTTGTATGACAAATTCATATCGATAGGTTATATCAAATAAGTTAGATAGTTTGCAGTCGTTATCACATCTGTTTTTTGTGGGTGATATTGTTCGATGAACTGATTAGGTATTTTGGCTGATTGTTTCTTTTCGTTCCATTTCATCTCGAACAGATGCAACTCACCATTTGACTCTTCAATATAATCAATCTCTTTCTTCTCTGTGGTACGCCAAAAATAGGACTTTACCAAACGGTCGGAATAATGATTATATTTCATACGCTCTGCAATGAAGAAGTTCTCCCATAGCGCTCCCTTATCCTGTCGCAATTCTAATGGCGCAAAGGCTTGTAGTACTGCATTACGAACGCCTAAGTCATAGAAATAGATCTTTTTCCCTTTAGTTAGCTCTGTGCGGATATTCCTGCTGAAACTATTCAAACGGAATACGATATAGCATTTCTCCAGAATATCAATATATTTCTCCACGGTCTTGCTATCCACTTCAACCGTCTTACTCAATTCATGGTACGACACTTCGCTACCGATCTGCAAAGCCAATGCCACTAATAATTTTTGCAGCACAGCAGGTTTACGCATACCCTCCAAATCCAAGATGTCTTTATAGAGATAACTTTCCGTTAACTCCGTCAAAGCCTTTTCAGGCGGAAGACTACCAAACAACACATCGGGATAACTGCCATATATCAAACGCGTCTCCAGCATTTCACTAGTGGTTATCAAGCCTTTAGCTGCATACAGCTCGCCTGTAGAAATAGGGAAAAGATGATATTCTATTTTGCGTCCAGTGAGTGGTTCGTTGATTTTGCTGTGCAAATCCAATGCCGAAGAACCTGTAACCAACAACTGAATGTTAGGAAAATTATCCACTATCACTTTGAGGGTCAATCCGATGTTTTCCACTCGCTGTGCCTCATCTATCACAACCACGGACTTGTTATTTATCAACAGTTGTAAGCCTGCAAGCGAAGGATTATATAGCATATCACGCACACTCTGTAGGTCACAGTTGAGCCACAGGATATTATCCTCAGCCATAGACTGTGTCATCATACGAAACAGGGTGGACTTACCCACCTGTCGTGCGCCAATCAGCAGAATGGCTTTACCTTTTCCAATGTATTGTGTCAATACATTTTGCAGCGTTCGTTGTATCATAGCGATAGAGTTTTGTAGATTATCTTATTATGGTTAGTTTGAAAAACGCTGCAAAGGTAATCATTTTTTCTTTATATTCCAAATTTATGTCAATGTTTTTGGATTATATTCCAAATTTATGGCAATATTTTTGGATTGTATCTATTATAAACGCTAAATCCGCAGTGGATTTAGCGTTGGTTGAAAGGGTTTTAATAGTTCTAGGCGCACCTGCGGTGCTGTTTTAAAAATTCCCTGCTGGTTAGGCGACCACCATAGGAGATCTGTGGGATATCTGTGGGCTTTCGGTGGCTGTTAGGGTGCTCTCAAGTTGACTGTGGGTTACACGACCACTTCGCGACCACTGTAGCCTATCTATGGGCTAGTTGTGCCCTATTTGTGGCTTGCCTATTTCAAAGATTTGTGCCTTTATGCATCAGGGAGTTATACAGAAAGAATATCAAATAATTCATTGATTTATGCTGGAGTTAATTTGTTATTATTTCCAGTCGCTTTATTATTATTTCCAGTCGCTTTATTATTATTCCCAGTGATCATGTTATTATTTCCTATGATTGTGTTATTATTTCCAACGATTTTGTTATTATTTCCTCTAATGATATTATTGTTCCCCATAATGATTTTATTATTCCCAGTTATGGTCTTATTGTTTCCCATTATCTGTTGTATTGTAGATGAAGAATTGGATGAATTAAATTGCAATTCATCTAAGCGTTCTTGTGCAGATTCACTCCCATTTTCGACCGCTTTTTTATACCATTTAATCGCTTCATCTATATTTTTGGTTACTCCCTCACCATATTCGTAACACCAACCCAAAGAATATTGTGCATAAGCATGCCCTTGTTCTGCGGATTTACGATACCAACTAACAGCAGCATAGTAATCTTGAGTTACTCCTTTACCTGTTTCGTAACACCAACCCAAATTGCATTGTGCTCTAGCATGCCCCTGTTCCGCGGCCTTACGATACCAACTCACAGCAGCATAGTAATCTTGAGTTACGCCTTTACCTGTATCGTAACACCAACCCAAGCTGAATTGTGCTCTAGCATTCCCTTGTTCCGCAGCCTTACGATACCAACTAACTGCTGCATAGTAATCTTGAGTCACGCCTTTACCATATTCGTAACACCATCCCAAGCTGCATTGTGCTCTAGCATACCCTTGTTCTGCGGATTTACGATACCAACTAACTGCTGCATAGTAATCTTGAGTTACTCCATTACCAGTTTCGTAACACCATCCCAAGGCGAGTTGTGCTGCTGCATGTCCTTGTTCTGCGAGAGGTTTCAATATATTGAGGGCTTCTATATAATTTTCTGCATTGAGATAATCCCTTCCTTTTTTATATTGCTGCTCAATTGTTGAAGATACATATGATTGAGTCGATGTCGTAGAATTATAGGCGATGCTTTGAGCACCCACCAATTCTGCTGCTAGTTTCTCACATGCAGTAAGCATATTAGCCAAACTACCATCTTGTAGTTCTCCGTATTGAGAAGCTGGGTTTGATATTTGTCCTGTTTCAATATGCACTAGATTTGCTTCCAAATAATAATTGTTTCCCTCTTTGGTGATTTTAGTGATACATACACAGTCCACTCCCTGCATTGTACCTAAGCGTTTGCGTGTGGCTTCATCTACCATTCCTGATTGTTGAAAGTTATGCTCTTTCATGATTTGGTCAATGTCCGCGCGGTTAAATGCGGCATATCCATTCTGTCGTCCAATGGCTTTTACCATCTCGCCACGAACCATGGAACTATGCATAATAGTAACTTCTTTGGTCATAGCAATAGGTTCCAAAATGGCTACCTGAATATTTTGACTATACAAACACGCAAACGCACTACATAGTGCAATTAGAAAAAAGATTCTTCTCATATTTTTGTTAATTTACTATTACCGTCTAGTAATATTTTTTTCATTTCTATAGTTGTATTTGTTTTTTGATAATAGATGCTATTTGGGGTGAGAGATATTTGTATGCCTCGCCTGCTGCTCGTTGGAAATCCTGTGTATGTCCACCTTTTTCAGAGAAAGATTTCTCAAAGACACATAGCCCTTGAGACACTTTATACATGGTTAATTTTACATTTGCTAATACTATATATGATGTAAAATTAGCAGTTTTGTATACATTATACTCTTCAGTTTGACCACAAATAGTTATTACCCAATCCGCTGAAGTTTGCTCTTCTGTAAATATACAGCCGATTTGTGAGAGTTCGTTTTTAATGTTAGACTCAAAATGACTATACTTATTACCAAAAATAAAGGTACTATCAATTATGCATATTGATATGCGATTATTACTATCATTTATATACGATATTGCCCGTTTTTCTAAATTATTTCTCTCAACCGAACCTAAATCATTTACATCTATGGAAGAATTAACACTTAAAAGTAAATCTTGTACACTCTCTATTTCATTGAGAATAGAAATAACTTTTTGCATTGTTTGTACTGCTTTAACTTTTTCCCCAGACAAATCCAATGCTGCAGCATTTTCATATTCCATTTCTGCTCTGGTTTGTGCAACAATGATTTGCTTGGTAAGCTTTTTCTCCCAATCAAGTTTGTTTACCCAAGCAAAGACATAAATAGTCTTAGTTTTAGCATCAAACCAGTCTTCTATGTTCAAACCTGGCAAATCCTTTACCTCACTTTGAATTTTAGATGCAGATGTGTACTGTTCTCTTGTTACTTCTTCAAAACCCTGTGTTCCGATAATTTGATCGCTTTGAGAAACATTCGTTTGAACAGATTGGACCGTTACTCGAATAGAAGATATTAATTCAAATCGAGCTTGCTCTTTTAACCTTTTGACAGTTTCTTCGTATTGATAGTCATATTCTATCTCTGTTTGTACGAAACCTATAAAATAATTATCACGAGGATACAACAAGTCGCGTTGATATTTATCTAACCAATTGGGATTAGATGCAAAGAAGTAAACACTACTAAGAATGAGAAATGCAAAGAGCAAACAGCGTTTCATATAACCTCATTTTTATTGAGCATCATTGATAAAAGCACTAACTTGTTCTGCATATTTTTGAGCAACAGCAGATTCTTTTGCAGCATTTTGGAATGCACGAATTCTTGCTTTAGAAGCCTCGGCTTCATCTACAATATAATATGCTTCGAACTCAAATGCTTTTTTACCAGCAACTTCAACTTCGCGAAAAACCATGTAAGAGTTTCTAAGCTCTCCTTTTATCTCGGCTTGAACATTATTCTCATATGCGGCGTAGAAATGCTCAAATTCTGTTAATTCTTCAGGAGAAACGATGGAACCCATATCCTCTACAATGCGTCCTTTGATATTACTTCCAATCTTTTGTGCATATGTAACACATGCACTCATCAAAAGTTTATCTTTCGCTATATTCTTATTGGTTGATGTTGTTGTACCAAAAACTTCAGTGACACCTTCTTCAGCACGTTTATCATAATGAGTTAACAATGCAACATCCAATGTGCGAGAAGTTCCAAATACCTCAAATCCTTTTTGTTTGTAATCTTTCATTTTGGCTTTGTACTCCTTTTTAAGAGCTTTTTGCAAAGCTTTGTTTTGCGCATTTACTACAGAAGTTGTAAACAAACCAAATACCAACATAAAAAATACAAGTTTTTTCATAATTTTCTACTCTAATACGTGTCGAGCGCAACCTTTAATTTATGAATTATTATGGTAATTTCGCTACATCAACCAACAAGTTCATTAATTCTGGAGTTAGCAATGTTTGGCTAAGTCCACCATCTTTGTAAATGGTTTGCATAGTTGCACACAAAAAAGCGGGACTGCATTGTTGCTGTTCCGCTTCTTGAGGCCTTCGCATTGCCTACCCTTATAGAACAACAACGCGAAGCCCACGCCGATATGTACGCACACACATCACTCTATATAGTGAGTATGGATATAAATATACATATCCCGAGGTCATCAATCGTTGCTATGCTCTGATAAGGGATTGAAAGTTGCGAAGTTTCAAGAAACCAGAACAAAGCGCTTATGACGCCTTTACTATGTCTGCAATGCCCACCCTAGAAGACATAATCCCAAGGCGTGGGCTAATTACGCTGCAAAGGTAGTGAATTATTTTGGATTGAGCAAATAAAAATTACTTTTTTGCTATTTTTAGAGTCATAGAGTACCCGAAAGTGATTTATCAAGCACCCCATAACGCCGCAGGCGAGCGTTATCGGGGGATATTACTTCTTTCTGATCACCAACCATCGTGGTTTATCGGCGTGCTGCTCAGGGGAATAGAGTCGTAGAACAGGATCATCGGTAGTTTTGATTTGAACACCTATCAAGTCTGCCCATTTTTGCGCTTTCTGGGCTGTTCTACGATGACGTTGAATGCTCTGTGTGTCCTTCTCCCACCGGCGTTGTTTGGCTTTCTTAACCTTAGGTTCTTGCGTGATGTCCAACTCCATTGCCTGTTTCACCTCCTCGGATGACGCAAAGAGCAATGCCTCGTGTGTCTGGCGTCTTAATTTCTCTAAAAACTGATTCCATTCGATATCCGTTTTATCAACCACCGCTTGCGACCATTGGGTGTTGTTGGGTAAGTTCATCACTTTGTTCCACACACGCCAACTGACAGGCTCTTCGGATATATAATAGGGTTCCTCACTCGCGACATACACGAGTTTGATGCGCACATTCTTTATTTTTACTTTCTTTACCAACTCCGGTTCTTCTTTTACTTGAAGACTTGGCTCATTAGGAAGTGTTAGTGCTAGGCGCATGCCGCAGTAGTTAGTAGCTTCCGTGGGAACAGCCATATAGCGATGGGAAATATAACTATTCTCTTGGCAGTTACTATAACTGCTACCTCGCATAATCTTTTCGGTGCCCGTAGCGGGACCTTGTGGATTGGGTTCGGTACCAAGATGATAGGGCGCATACCAATCGGAGCACCATTCGCTGACATTGCCTGTCATATCGTACAAGCCTAATTCGTTAGGCTGTTTTTGTTTCACTTCGTGGGTACGGAAACCCGCATTGCTCAATCCCCAGCTGATGCTATCTACGATATTACTTCCAGCAAAGCGAAATCCTTGGCTCTTATTGCCTCCACGTGCAGCAAACTCCCATTCTGCTTCTGTGGGTAATCGAAATGGCATACCAGTAATGCTATCCAATCTGCGGATAAACTCTTGGCAATCATTCCAACTAATATAGCAAATAGGGAAATTAGGAAGATAGAGTTCTTCGATGAATTCCCATTCTGGCATGATGGCTTTCCACAGTGCTTGGGTTACTTCGGTCGGAGCGATATAATAAGCATCTAAGGCAACGGTATGGGTAGGAAGATCGGTAGAAATACGCTCACGATGTTGCTCGCGTGTACCCCCCATGACAAATACGCCCCCTTCTACGCGCTGCATATCAAAGGGAACGCCGTTGACTTCGAAGTGGAGTACTTGTAGTGAGTCGGGGATAGATGATTTGGGCTTGGCGCATAAAGAGGCTAGTCCGCCCAAGCAAAGTACTATATATAATAAGGTGTATTTATGCATAGCCGAATTGTAATGTACAAATACTATGCCAAAAAATAAGAGTCTGTCAAAATACTAACACCTTATTAGTATCACATCATTATGGAGTGGTAACGGAGTGATAACGGTATTGCAAGGGTATACCAAAGGTATAGCAAGGGTATTGCGTGAACCCGTTATGAACCCGTTATGAACCCGTAAAAGACAGGGTAGGGGTAGGAAAATAAAGAGGGTGTATCATTGGATACACCCTCTCATAGTGATTGCTTAGAATAGACTCAATTGTTCCTCTATTGGTTTGCTATCTTCAGGAACCTCGTTGCTGATAGTGAAGGGGACATCTACTACTGGAGTAGTATTGGTATCATTGCCATCTTCGTTCTCATTATTCTCGCCTTCTGTGTCTTCCTCTTCGGGGTCTGGCTCTGGTTCTGGTTCTGGCTCAGGAGTGATATCCTCTATCTTAGCCACCTCCCATGTAGCAAAGCGTTTGCCTTTGGCTTTAGGAGACTTAACCTCGATGAAATCGGACATAATCACCTCCATAGTCGCTTTGGTCTCATCCACGAATGTGAGTTGGAAGGTTGCTTCCTCTCTATCGGTTAGGATAGTCATCTTGCTATCTGCGTTCTCACCCAACATGTTTTGCGATTTGGCTTGTGCATCCAGTTGGAAGCGTTTGCCGTAATAATACCCCAAATCTGCATTCCACATGGCGAGAGACCATACTTTGTCGCGGTTGAACTTCTCAATGCGCCAGATGTTTTGGTCGAAGTGAGCGGTTAGATCGAAGTTGGTGGTATAGTAATCACCTGTGGTGGTGATGACCAAGATACGATCGTCCTCTACAAACTCGCCCAAGTACATACCTTGTCCATCGTAGTTGAGGCGCAAGACATCGGGATCGAACCACACTTTGCGTCCGCCTAGAGTAGAGTGGCCTTTTTGCTTGAGGGTGATGGACTTAACATCGTATTTAGTTAGCACGTTACCGCGTGCTGTACGGCTCTTAATGGCTAGTTCGCTAAGGTCCTTGATGACCTCAAGTTTCTTGAGGTGTAGGGCAGGTTTGAGTGCTACGCGTATGATCTCTGCTTCGCCATTAGGGTTAGCTGTGAAATACATGACACGTGAGCCTGGTTTGCTTTGGGTGAGATCATACTCTTTGTCGCGTGCGATACCAGTCACGGCAAAGCGTTTCATATAGTAGATTCCTCCCTTTCCATCGCGATAAATAGCATTGTAGATGGTGCGATGGTCGTTCTTGCGGAAGATGTCGATATGAAGGATATCCTTGCCGACATAGATCTTGTCTGCTACCTTGACGATCTTGTATTTGCCATCCTTGTGGAAGATGATGATGTCGTCGATATTAGAGCAGTTGAAGAGGAATTCATCCTTTTTAAGGGATGTGCCGATAAAGCCATCTTCACGGTTGATATACAACTTCTCGTTGGCCTCTACAACAGTCTTGATATTGATATTGGCGAAGTTGCGAACTTCAGTACGGCGTGGGTATTTGGCTCCGTACTTCTCTTTGAGCGAGTCAAACCACGCAATAGTATAGTCGGTGAGGTTCTTGAGATTCTTGATGGTGGCTTTGATCTTTTTCTCAAGATCCTTCATCAATTCATCTGCTTTCTTAGCGTCAAAGCGAGTGATACGGATCATGCGAATCTCAAAGAGTCGCTCTATATCCTCTCGGCGTACTTCGCGCACGAGTTTGTCTTTCCAAGGATCAAGAGCTTTGTCCACAAACGCGATAAGCTTCTCCTTGTCAGGGGCGTTCTCGTAGCCCTCTTCCTTATATATACGGTTCTCAATGAAGATTTTCTCCAGCGATGTGAAGAAGTACTGCTCCTCTAACTCGCCCTTCAGGATTTCCAATTCCCATTTGAGCAAGGACTTGGTATGTTCTACTGACATACGCAAGAGTTCGCTTACACTTGTGAAGACAGGTTTCTTGTCTTGCACTACGCAGCAGTTAGGCGAGATATTAATTTCGCAATCGGTAAAGGCGTATAGTGCGTCGATGGTTTTGTCAGACGAACTACCTGGAGCCAATTGTACTTCAATACGCGCTTCTTCGGCGGTGAAATCATCTACCTTACGGATTTTGATCTTGCCTTTTTGTACGGCACGGGTAATAGTCTCAATGATCTTGGATGTAGTTGTTCCGTATGGGATCTCTGTGATTATCAGAGTTTTGTTGTCATCGGACTTTTGGATTTTAGCACGAATACGAATCGCACCACCTCGCTCACCATCGTTGTATTTGCTGACATCAATCTCGCCACCAGTAGGAAAATCTGGATAGAGTTGGAACTCCTCGCCACGCAAATGTGCGAGTGCCGCATCGCAAATCTCGCAGAAATTATGTGGGAGGATTTTAGAGTTAAGACCCACCGCAATACCTTCTACACCTTGTGCCAATAAGAGTGGGAACTTGACGGGCAGATGGATAGGCTCTTTCTTGCGTCCATCATAGGACATCATCCAATGGGTAGTCTTAGGGTTGAAGACGGTTTCTAGCGCAAACTTACTGAGTCGTGCTTCTATATAACGAGGCGCTGCAGCACCATCACCTGTGAGTACGTTACCCCAGTTACCTTGACAGTCAATTAGTAAGTTTTTTTGTCCCAATTGTACCAAGGCATCTCCGATACTAGCATCACCATGAGGGTGATACTGCATGGTTTGACCTACGAGATTGGCTACTTTGTTGAGTTTACCGTCATCCACCGCCTTCATCGCATGTAGAATACGACGTTGCACAGGCTTTAGACCATCCTCGATTGCGGGGACGGCACGCTCTAATATCACATACGAAGCATAGTCCAAGAACCAGTCTTGGTACATGCCCGTCAAATGTTGTTTAACAGAGTCGTTTTGTTCAGCCATAGCTTTTTGACGGCAATAAGACAGTTAGCCTAAATAGGATAGATTCCTAATGGCTTATTGGTAGCGTTTATTCAAGATAACGTGTGCAAATAGACCTGCTACTTCGAGCACCAATGCTGCTACAAGAAGTCCGTTAACTTGTACTCCGAAATAGTAAATAGCCAAGCATACAACGCCGAGCAATACTAAAATCGCACCTAGATTTTTAAGTAATGTATCCATGTTTTTATATCAATGATTTTTGTTCAAAAGTTAATTCGCTGCAAAGGTAGCACTTTTTTTTGAAATATGCAAGCAAAACCTTAATTTTTCACACGCCACATACCTCCTGGCATCGATTTGACCACATCTTGTAGTTCCATCATCACCAATTCGGCTGATACAATATTGTACCCTATCTGGGTCTCCATCACGAGTTGGTTTATATGCAATCCTTCTTCTGCCTCCCGCAGTAAGTCATACAATTTTTGTTGCGATTCACTCAAGTTGTGTAGGAGTTCTACCATTTGGGTTTGTATGGTTTGTGCCGTTTGCTTCTCCCATTGCATATTCTTGATCAAATCTTCCGCATGCTCTATCAAATGCGCTTTGTTGCGCTTGATGAGATCGTTGCATCCGGCACTACACTCGTCCTCCACCCGTCCTGGTAGCGCAAAGACATCTCGTCCATAATCCATTGCCATGTCGGCAGTTATGAGTGAACCGCCTTTGCGTTTGGATTCGACGATTACTACCGCATCTGCTAGTCCTGCTACAATTCTGTTTCGTGCCACAAAATTGAATCGCTCGGGCTCCGTACCACAGGTATATTCCGTTACGATACCGCCTTTATCTAGAGACTGAACAGCCACATTGCGATGAACCGCGGGATAAATCCTGTCTAGGCCATGCGCGGGAACGATAATCGTCGGAATACCTGCTTCTATTGCTGCTTTATGAGCAACCACATCTATTCCATATGCTAGTCCGCTCACAATCGTCAAGTCGGGCACTTGGGTTGCTAGATCCAATACCAATCGTCTGCACCAGTCTTTGCCGCGTTCGGAGGGCATACGTGTGCCTACGATGCTGAGTATATGTTTGTTGTCTAGATTGACATGTCCTTTGGCATAGAGCATGATAGGAGCATCTACGCAATTGGCTAGACGGTAGGGGTAATTGGTGTCCTTGTAAAAATACGTAGCGATATTGTGTTTCTCGATGAATTCGAGCTCTTTGCGTGCATGTTCCATGGCTTCCCGATTGACCATTTCCCCAAAACGGGCTACCACTTCTGTGGCGCTACCATAGCGATCCAATAGGGCACGCACTTGTCTTGGGCGAGTCTTGTTGGCCCAAGTGAGTGCAATTCTATTTAACCATTCTTCATGCATATTTATGGTATAGTCGATTGATTATCCATATGGTTGTGACGCCAATAATCACTCCTACGCAATCTGCACCCCAATCCATCCATTCGCCACTACGAGGAGCAAACCATTGCTCTTGTATCACTTCGATTGCTCCTCCATACAGCATAGGTAGCACTAGTGTTATGAGGTATAATCTCCAACCACTCATCTTCATGGATAAACTCTCCCAGCAGAGTATGCCTCCTAGTATGGCGTACATCAGGCCATGTACCCATTTGTCTGCTCCTACGAAGGTGGGCAAACTGATTCCAGGATCACGTACCAGACTCACATAGAGAATTCCTATGCAAACTACTATAGTCTTCCAATATCCTCGAATCCATCGCATAAATAGTGGTTTATAGTTTGCCTCCAAAGCACAAGTCGCCTGCGTCTCCCAATCCTGGAACAATGTATTTATGAGGATTGAGTACAGGGTCAATCACGGCGCACCATAGTGTGCAATCCTGTGGCATAGTCGTTTGCAAGTGTTCAATAGCCTGAGGGGTGGCAAAAGCGCATACCAAGTGTGTGGAAGATGGTTGTCCGTGAGTCAGGAGAGCTTTGTATGCGATTTCCATCGACATACCCGTTGCCAACATAGGGTCCACCAATATGAGCGTCTTGTTTTCCAGAGAAGGTGCAGCCAGGTATTCGGATACTATTGCTAGTTGTACATTGCCATTTTCGTCTGCTTCCTCCTTGCGGTAGGCGCTTACAAAGGCATTTTCAGCATGGTCAAACATGTTCAAGAATCCTTGATGCAATGGCAATCCAGCACGCAAAATGGTTCCTAGTACTATTTTGTCCTGAGGAACTTCTACTTCAGCTATCGCTAGTGGTGTCTGTACTTGCTCTACGGCATAAGTCAGTTGTTTGCTAATCTCGATGGCCATAATCTCGCCAATACGCTCGATATTACGGCGGAAACGCATACTATCTTTCTGAATATCTACAGAACGCATTTCCTTGAGGTATTGATTGAGCAAAGAGGGTTGCTCGGATAGATTGATAACTTTCATATGATATTAGTTTGCTAAAATTATGCAAAAGTACTATTTTTTTTTGATACTTGCAAATATTCATTCCATTTTACTTGCGTATGTGCATTTTTTGTTGTACTTTTGCAAAAAATTAGGTTAATATGGAAAACTCCAACACACATTTTGTCTATCAGCAACCTGCCATAGAGTTTGTAACCGTGGCAGTACAACTATGCATATATCTAGAAAAAGTGGCAGGATATGAGAGAGAGGATTTCTTGGATAAGATATTGAGTATCTTACCATTGCTCTATCTCAAAGCGCGTTTGGTGCCTAAATCAGAGTTGGAGTTGGATGGTTATACCGAGCAGTTTGTTACCGAGCAAGAATACGAGGCGGTGCGTCAATCAATAGCTCAGATATTAGGAACAGACGATACCTATCTAGAGGTTTATATGGAAGATATGCGTTATTCCGATGAGCCTATCACGGCGTTCATTTCGGAGAATATCGCAGATATTTACCAGGAGATGAAAGACCTCGCGTGCAACTACCAAACCCAAAACGAAAGTGTTATGAATGATGCCTTGGTGGCTTGCCTAGAGGCTTTTGAGCAACATTGGGGACAAAAACTACTCAATGTCCTTCGTCCATTACATGCTTTATCTTTGAGTAACGATGAGTGATCTGCGACCCAATACTTTTTCAGCTCATATTGCTAAGAATGCAATCCAAGAACTGCCTCTCACTTATTTTGAGGGTGAAGTTATTGTGGTAGATCGTCCCGAGCAAGTAGCAGAAGCTGCAGCTTATCTCAATCAGTTTACTATATTGGGTGTGGATACAGAGGCAAGACCATCCTTCAAGCGTGGAGTCCATTATCCAACAGCACTTGTTCAGATATCTACCCAAGAGCGTTGCTATTTATTCCGTCTTACTCATGTTGGAATGCCCGTTGAAGTCGCACAAATTTTTGCTAATCCTGCCATCTGTAAGGTCGGTTTGGCCTTCAAGGATGACATCAATGGCCTGCGTCGTCGTCGCGATTTTAAGCCTGCTAACTGCATTGACCTACAATCTATCGTATGTAAGTATGGTATCATGGAGTTGGGCTTGCAGAAGATATTTGCTATTATCTTTGGCAAAAAAATTAGCAAGGCACAACAGTTGACCAATTGGGAGAACTCTCATCTTACCCCTGAGCAAGCGCGCTATGCCTCAACCGATGCGTGGGCAACGTTGCTTATTTATTTGACTTTGCAACAGACCAAACCGCTCACCAAGAAGCAAGTAGAGGCGCTTAAACAAGCTGAGAAGGAGGCACAATACCAACGCCAACAAGAGGCTCTTGCTCGTAAGGCACAAGCCGCTACCCAATGTATAGAATAATCTATATCTTTTTTCTATCTCTCATCTTTTCTCTGCCGATCCTAGCGGAGAAGTCTTCCTTGCGTATTGTGTCCTACAATGTGGAGAATCTCTTTGATACGAAGCACGATACGCTCAAGAATGATTCCTCTTTTCTCCCCGAAGGTATGCACTATTGGACATATCGCCGTTATCAAACCAAGATCGATCGTATCGCTCAAGTGTTGGTTAATATTGCAGGTTGGGAGAGCATTCCTTTGGTGGGATTATGTGAGGTGGAGAATGCGCGATGTCTCCGTAATTTATGCTATGAACTTCGTCGGTTTCATTATAAATATGTGCACTATGATAGTCCGGACGAACGCGGGGTAGATGTGGCACTTTTGTACGATTCCACCCGAGTAAGCATTCTCAATAGGCGTGCTCTATCTCCATCGCTAGATGGCGATGCTACGCGCGATATATTATATGTGTCAGCTTTGTATGAGCAACGCGATACCGTTCATGTGATGATGTGTCACTTGCCCTCTCAGTTGGGTGGCGCTAGTAATACGGACTGGAAACGCCAACGAGCCAAATCGCTCATTCAATCTCAGATAGATAGTATTTTCTTGTTTCAACCAAGCGCTAATATCGTTGTTATGGGAGATATGAATACCTCTGCACAAGATGATCTGACGGGTATGGTTAATCTAATGATTCCCATCCAAAAAATGGGACAGGGTACGCATAAATACCAGGGGATTTGGACTTGTTTGGATCAGTTTTATGTTTCTCAATCCATTGCTACGAAGGCTACAACCACCATCTTTTCTCCTTGGTGGTTATTGGAGGAAGATACTAAATACCTCGACTACAAACCTCATCGTACTTATATTGGGTATAGGTATAACGATGGCTATTCGGATCATCTGCCTATAGTTTTACATCTTCGATTGGATAATAAAGAATGAGACTACCATTGTGGTAGCCTCATTTCTTATGTATAATTTCTAATTGGGTTATAGAACAATCTTAACTTTATTTTTACCTTGAATAACGATGAATACGCCGTGTTGGTCGGTAGGTAACTCATTTCCAACAAAACGTCCCATAATGTCATATACTTGAATCTGATCATTCCATATGATATTGGTAACGTCAGTTGGCCACTTTTTCCAGAAAGCATATAAGGTACCTTTCCATCCGGCTGGAATTTCTGTGAGTTTTTGTCCGCGGGTGGTCTTAACGCTACGCCAGCAGTCAAAATTGTATCCATATTTTACAGGAATAGGAAGTACATAGCGCTCTGTCACATAGGTAGGAAGATCGCCGTCCACCTTACCACCATCTAATTCCCAGAATATCTCTACTTTAGGTTCATATACCTCATTGCCCTCGTAGTATGCAGCAGCATGCTCTACACCAAAGCGGTCATAGCTATAGATGGCCACCGTCTTTGTACTCAGGTCACCCCAGCCATCCATGCGGCAGCTCTTGCCATAAACTACGGTTTTGAGGTACTCAGGAGCAGGTGTGTTGTAGGTGTCTGGTTGGCTGTTACCACCATTGTCGCCACTATTATTACCGCCATTATCGCCAGCGCCTGTATCTTCGCCTAGGTATGCAGGTCCCCATGCAGATGGTTGACCGGCTGTAGTGAAGTCAGCTGAATATGGCCATGCGGTATATTGTGTTTGGAGGAAGAATGCTGCAATTGCATAACGCCATGTAGCTGCAGTTAAGTCGTCGGTCAATTCAGGAACGGAGCTAGTAGCCACAGTATTGCCCTTTTGAGCGTTTTGTACTTTAGCGATATAATTCTTCAGCCATGTCCAATTTGAATTGCTGAAAGCTTTTTGTACCTCAGTAGCAGTCAGCTTGGTGCAAATCGTTTTGCATGAAGCTACCATATCGCCAGTATTGATAGTTGCCAATGTACCTAATCCGCTCAAACCTGCATCCGTCTTAAAACTTGTCCACAACTCCTCTTGAGTAGGAACGGTAGCAGCTGCGGCATTATTTTTCTCGGCAATACCTTTGCTTCCGCGTGGATAAATGTATATGGTAAAACGTTCTGCATTAGGGTGCTCCCATGACATGACGGTATCTTTGACCTTCACATTGGTTGGAGCCGCCAAAGTGGTTTTGGACTTCCAAGTCATGGCTGGTGGCAAGGCTTTGTATTGGAAGTGTGATTCGCGCAATTCGTTACGCATAAGAATAGCTGAAGATGTGCTAAAGAATACAGAACCTGTATAACCAGAAGACAAGTTAGCACGGTTAACATCTATCTGACGTTGGATCTCAGCTACACCGTCGTTGTAGCCTTCCATGCCGTCGTTGTCATATACATAGCAGGCACCTTGCGAAGCAAAGAAGTGTACTTTTTGACCATTAGGCAGTTTGTTAGAGAAATTTTCGCACACCTTTTTCGCCCACCATGGGGTAAGGATATCATAGTCACCTTTCTTAGCAGTAGTGGACCAATATACTTGTGGATTGAGGTAGTCCACCCAACCTTTTTTAGCCCATTCTACAGGGTTGCAGTAGAGGTAGTCATAAGACTCCATTGCGGTAGTAGCAGGCAAACTGATGCCGTAGTATGAACCAGCAGTACCTTTATTGCTCCAGTTGCCTGGGGTTCCCATACCGAAGCGTACCCAAGGTTTTGTTTTTTGGAGATCGCGGTAGAGTCTGTGCACTACAGAGTCTACGTTGGCGCGACGCCAGTCATCGATATAGCTATTATCTTTGTCTGCGTCAGTTACCTTGTATAGGTGTTTAGAACGAGAATCTGCATCCTCGGTATTGGTACCACCATATGCATAGAAATAGTCGTCCATGAGGATACCATCAATGTCGTAGTTATTGACAATCTCCATAAATACCTTGTGTACATAATCGCGAGCCTCAGGATAACCTGGGTCGATGATTTGGCCAGAGAAGGAGGAATTGTTGTATTTGATGATCCATTGACCTGCGTTTTTCCATACAGGATCATCTGTGCTTAACGTACCAGATGGGGTTACGCGGAAAGGGTTTACCCATACGTGGAGTTCTAGACCGCGTTTGTGTGCTTCTTCAATGGCAAATGCCAATGGGTCATATCCAGGATCTTGACCACGAGTGCCAGTCAAGCAGTCTGCCCATGGCTCGTAAGATGATTTATAAATAGCATCAGCAAATGAGCGTACTTGCAAGCATACAGCATTGTGATTGCCTACGACAAGTGCATCTAGTTTTTGTTGCAATTCTGCTTTTTGTGCATCAATCGTCTTGTTTCTTGGCCAGTCAAGACCGTAGCCTGTGGTCATCCAAGATGCACGAAACTCGTGCTTGGGATTGGCATACAAGGTGGTAATACCTATCGCCAATGTGAAAAGGAAAAGAAAAATCTTTTTCATGTGTTGATTTGTTATTTGATAAGTTTGTATATATTATTTCCTTGTTTTACGATGAATACATGACTTTTGATAGAATAGATATTACCTTCTATTTTTCTACCCATAATGTCGTAGATCTCTACAGTTTGGTTCCAATCGATGTTTTCGATAGAGGTGGAAGGGCTCCATCCTTCCCAATTGGCATATAATGTGCCTTTCCAATAAGCAGGAATAGTGTAGAGTTGATTGCCTTCAAAAGTGGCGTTATCCCACCAACCAAGAAATGGGTATCCCTCGGGATGAGTGAGGTTGGTAGGCAGGGTGTATTCGGAAGTTACTTGTGTAGGTAGTGTGATCATACCTTTGGCAGCCTGGTAAGCTGGTCCCCATGCAGATGGTAGACCGGCTTCGATGAAATCGCCACAGCTGACATTGATCACTTGTCCACTTTCGTAGCGTACCTCATCGGTTGCGTTGAAGAACGCATAGAGGTTGTATCGCCAAATTTTCACATCACTGATCTTGCCATATACCGTTTGAATATATTCGCCCAACCATATCCAGTCTGGATGTCCTGTGATGAACTCGGTCACAAAGCAGTTGTCTGACCATTTAGGCCATGTCAACTCCAATACCGCATGGATAGGGTACTCTTTCACTTCGTAGTTAGGGTAGATGGCAGAGTAGAACTCGTCGAAGTCTGCTTTGAACATATCCCACAACTCTTGGTTGGTAGGTACTTCCACGCTTGGCAACTCGCCGCCGTTCAACTCCCATGTGATATCTATCGTTGGCTCAGGATCTGTGCCTGGATCTGGGTCTGTGCCAGGATCAGGATTCTCTGGTTCAGGTTCTTCGGTAGCATTAGGGTCGGCATTGTAGAGTGCCACACCATGCTCTACGCCATAGCGGTCGTAGGTATAGACTGCGATAGTCGTATTGGTGAGTGAACCAAGAGCGCTCGTGTTAAATGAGTTGCCATATACTACGCCTTGCAGATAGAGCGGATTGCGGGTGGCAGTCTTCACGCCAGTGCCTTTAGGGTAAGCATAAACGGTGAAGCGCGTCTCGGTTGGGTGAGACCATGTGAGGGTAGTACCAGACAGTTTGAGGTTGCTAGGTGCAGCTAGGCTATCTTGCACTTTCCACGCCATAGGTGGCGCCAATGCCTCGTAGATATAGTGCGATTTCGCTAGATCTTCGTACATCTTCAAGTATGAGGTGGTGTTGTAGTGTACCGCACCTGCATAGCCGGATGATAGGTGTGTGCGGGTAGCGTCCATCTGGCGCTCAATTTCTTTTACTCCGTCCTCAAAGCCGTTGGAACTATTATACACTTTGTACAAGGCGGTAGATGGGAAAAAATGTACTCGTTTGCCATCAGGCAATTGGTCTGAAAAATGTTCACACACATCTTTCGCCCACCACTCACAGAGCACATCAAAGTCTTGCGCGGCTACTTGGGTGGACCAGTAGATCTGTGGATTGACATAGTCCACATAGCCACCTTTCACCCATTCTACGGTGTTGCAATATAGGTTGTTGTAGATGTCGCCTCCAGTGATTCCTGCAGGCAGTTTGATGCCGTATGCACGAGCTGCGCCATTATCAATGGTCCATATACCACCAGGACCCATACCAAAGCGTACCCAAGGTTTTACGGCTTGGATACTGTCGTACATGGCTTTGATCACTTTGTCCACATTGCTGCGGCGCCAGTCATCAAGAGTATTTCCATCACCATTCACATCAATCACATCTGAAGGATTGTAATGTTTTGCTTGTGCTTTGGCATCTTCGTTGGTAGTACCGCCGTAGGCATAGAAATAGTCGTCCATCACGATACCATCTACATCGTACTTATTCACGATCTCCATCATCACTTTCACCACATAGGCGCGGGATTCTGGATAACCTGGGTCGATCAAATAACCAGAAAACGAACTGTTGTTGTATTTGATCAACCAATCGCCGGCGTTGCTCCATAGCACGTCAGAACTAGATAGCGAACCGGTAGATGCACGGAATGGGTTGACCCATACGTGTAGTTCCATACCACGTTTGTGTGCTTCTTCTAGAGCGAAAGCCAAAGGGTCATAACCAGGATCTTTACCACGAGTACCTGTCAGAGCAGCAGACCATGGCTCGTAGGAAGACACGTACATGGCGTCGCAGAGTGAGCGTACTTGCATGCAAACGGCATTCATATTGCCGGCTTTCATCTTGTCGAGGATGTCGATGAGTTCTTGCTTTTGTTGTTCGCGTTTTGTATCGTTTGTGGCTCTGGTTTTTGGCCAGTCGATACCAGATACGGTAGCTAACCAAGTAGCACGAAATTCATACTTAGGTTGTTCTGCAAAAATCGATAAGCAGAATGCGATTGTTAAGAGAGTGATGGAGAGAGTTTTTTTCATGGTACATTCAATTTGGTGCGCAAAGGCACAATTTGGGCACAAAATTAGTGTTTTTTTTTGGAATACACAAACTATTTGGGTTGATTTTTAAACATTTCACCTTTTTGATAGTGTTTTTTCTTCAAAAAATGTGTTTATACAAAGATAAGATACACTTTCGTGTACCTTATCCATGATGAAAAACTCTTTGCGTAGATCTCCCTTTCGGGGAGTCTATGGGTTATTGAATCTCAATGATGCGAGCTGGTTTCTTTTCGGGCATAGTGGTCAATTTGGGCAGTTCAATGTGTAGCACTCCGCTGCATGCTTTGGCAGTAATTGCAGTTTTGTCTACATTCTCCGGTAATTGGAGAGCTTGCTCAAAGCGCATGTAGTTGAACTCGCGACGAAGATACTTGGAATTCTTGTCCTCTTCTTTGTTTTCGTGTTTTTTCTCCACGGAAATCACCAATTGGTCTTGGTCGTTGACATGTACTCTAAAGTCATCTTTCGTCATGCCCGGAGCGGCTATTTCCACAAGAAATGCCTTGTCGTTTTCCTTGACATTGATGGCAGGTGTGTTAGCCGCCATGCTGCGCATAGGGAACCAATCGTCGTTGAAGAAATCGTTGAAAATGGTTGGCAACCAGTTGTTTTGCCTTTTGATAGTAGGTAACATAATAAATAAATTTTATAGTTAGGTTTAGGTTAATGGCAACATCCTCTCGTTAGGCTGCTTGCCATGTTTGCATATGCTACTATATCAAATAGCGTGCCAAACTATTCGCTTGGCAGAAAATTAATAAAAATCGGTATAGTATTGATGTACTATTGATACAATCGAATCAGTTTCTCCACGAGTTCGGGAACGCCGATAGAGGCGGGATATTGGAGATGGAAGGCACGATTGGTGTATATGCCCAATTCGGGTTGGTTGGGGTCAATGACGATAATCTTGACATGAGTTGGGGCATAGTGCAACAAAGATGCTGCGGGATAGACATTGAGCGAAGTTCCTACCACGATGAGGATGTCCGCTTGGCTAGCCACTTCGCAAGCCAACGGGAAATACGGCACATCTTCGCCAAAGAAGACTACATAAGGGCGAAGAAGTGAACCGTCTGGATGGCGGTCGCCATAGTGTTGCTCCCAACCATCTAAGTCAATGGTAGCCAATTGGTTGGTTTCAGAGCGAAGCTTGGTGATTTCGCCGTGTAGGTGGATGACATTGTAACTACCCGCACGCTCGTGGAGGTTGTCGATGTTTTGTGTGATGACTTGGGTGTCAGGGAAGGCTTCTTGCAGGCGAGCAATAGCATAATGAGCTGCATTGGGTTGGGCCGCGAGCGCTTCGCGGCGGCGCATGTTGTAGAACTCAACACAGAGTTGGGGATTGTTGAGCCATGCCTCGTGGGTGCATACATCTTCTATGCGGTAGCGGTCCCACATGCCGTCTGAACCACGAAAAGTACCTAATCCGCTCTCTGCGGATACGCCTGCTCCAGTAAAAACAACGATTTTCTTAGTCATAATAAATTGGGTGTTAGTGTTAATGTTATGATTATCGAGTGCAAAGATACAAAAAATAAGGGAAACTACCAAATTATCTTCTTAGATTATCTTTAGCTTGCTCCTTTTTTTATTTAAATTGAAGTGAACCCCAAAAGTTTTTTGTCTAACTTTTGGGGTTCACTTCATTCGCTGCTTTTCTGTGAGAAAAAAGGAGCAAGCTAAGGGTAAGCAAAGAGGGGAAAGGAGCAAGTTATGTGTAGAAGAGGGTGAAAAAGGAGCAAGGGTAGAGGTGAGATGGATGTTTGGAAGAGAGTACCTTCGGCTTGAACTATTCGGAAAATCCTAATAGTTGTCCCCTCTTCTAATTCATATTTAAACTACTGCAGCACGCTATTTGAACTGGTGACAAATTGTCACCGGTTGAGCTGCTTCTACGCCCTACACTCTACACCCTACACTTCAGCCACCACTTCAATAGCCAATAGCCCATTACCAATAGCCCAATCGCCCACAGGGCGATAGTGCACCATTTATAAAACTTAGGCACATACTTTTCAGGTGGATGCTCAATGGTTTGCGTGATGTATTGGGTATTGTGGATGGTGTCGTGCACCTCACGGATACGCCATCTATCGCGATACTCTGTGTGCGTCAGATATACGGTATCTCCTCGCATCACCTCCCGCACATACACGCTATCGTGCAGGAGCACCGTGTCGATGCGTTGTAACGCATGAACTTGGTAACTATTGGTGTCCATCCGTGAGATCAGTGGGGTATTATGACTCCTGCAACTAATGCTCGTAAGGCACATTGTACAGAGGATAAGAATCTGCTTCGCTGATCTCAATATATATTTCATCATGTTTGTTTTGGTTAATGTGGTTTAACAACTGTTCACGCAGGCGGTGGAGGGTCTTAGCGGAAGAAAGGAGGCGGTTGTTAGACAAGTCACTTTTACCTACAAGGATACACCCCTCAGTGTGGTCTATGGTGTTTCCCGCGTGAATGCGGATGCCGGTGCGCTGTGTGCTGCGCGGAGGAGAGGACAAGGTATTGGATTTTTTACAACAACTTAGACAACCTTTTTCAACAACTTGCGTCCCGATCAACACCCCGGGACGCTCCAAGGATAAATCATTTTCCCTAGCCGCGGCAGGAAGTTGATTGCCGCGGAAATAATCGTTCGAGACCTCTGGTCGAGATAAGAATGTTGTTGATTTTATGTTGTTGATGTTGTTGTTTATATTATCTCCGTTGTCGTTCACATAGTCCTTCCTAAACCCCAAAACTCCATAGAGTATTGGCAGCAGTACTTGCCATCGTGGGGAGAAGGTTACATCCAGGCGGTAGAAGCCAGTAGGGATGGCGTAGTCGGTATTCTCCAGCGTGTCGCAGAAATACTCGCCATCGACATATAACTGCCCAAAGAGGGCTTTGCCTTGCGGCTGGTTACGTATTAGTTTGATTAGCATAGTTTTTTTTGTTACTTTGTTACTCTTTATACCGGTATTTGTAGTCGATGCCGATGAGTGAGCCGCTGAAGGTGAGTATTTCGCCGAAGGCGATTAGTACACTGTGATGGATCTCCGCTAATGGAGGAGCCACAAATCCTGCCACCAGCATCGTGCATCCGAAGATGCACAATGCAGTAGCGAGAACAAGCTGAAGGTGCTTCATAATTCTAAATTCATAATTCTAAATTCAAAATTACTTTACCCCTCCCAAGTCTGATATACCTCGTTGAAGACATAGCCCCACAAAGTGGTGTACTTGGTTTGTTTGCTGAAGCCATACTGGTCGCGTTGGATGTACTCTGGGTTGATCAAACGTGCTTGTGCAGCTTGAGCAACAGCCTTGAACTTCTCGCGGTTTGCGATTTCAGCAGTGCTTGGTTTGGTGCGGCGTTTGCCGTACATAGTGCTGTAGTTTACGCCAGATGCAGTGCGATGTGCAAAGCCGATTTTGTGTTTCTTTGAAATCTTGCCGTGGACTGTCTCCACAGGGAATGAATATTCAATTTGTGCCATGATAGTTAAGGTTTAAAGTTAATAACTCTGGTTAATTTACTCGCCAGGAGTGTACGCTTCACTTTCCAATGCCCACAAATATGAGCGGAAAGACTTGTACTTCTTTTGTGCCTCGTAAGCCGCCACATCTGCTGGGTCTTTGGCTTTCAATCGAGCGTTGACTGCTGCGCTGATAGCACCGAACTTAGCACGTTGTGCCAACTCTTTTTCAGTAGGTTCAGAAGTACGCTCGTTGCAGCGTTTCATAGTGTACAAGGTCTCGCCTTTTTTAGCGAAGGAGATGTCTGAATGTCCGCACACTTTGCCGGACATCGACTTGATAGTGTCAATTGGAATGTACTTTGCCATAATTTTAGATTTAGATTTTGGTTTTGGTTTAAGATTAATCATTCACTCGCCTAACATAGCCAATAGCCCATAGCCAATAGCCGCATTTTCGGGTAGTTACCGGGTAGTTACCGAGTGATTGTTCTTTGTAGATGAGCGCTCTCTCACTCCTATATACACAAAAACGGAAAAAAACTGTACGTGTTTTTCATTTTTTTTTAAAAAAAATGCGATTAGCTGTAAAAGCCAATCGCATCTTCTTTCATGTGCTAAATTGATATGTTTAGTTTTTATCTATTAGCCTTTTGAGGCGGTTAAGTGCCCTAGTCTTAATACGGCTGATTTGATCCTGACTAATGCCAATTAGAGCGGATATTTCATGTCTGTTCATCTGTGGATAGCCATTAAGACCGTAGAATAGTTGCAAGACTTCTAGGTCGTTTGATGAGAGGTTTTTCAACAAAACATTCATATGCTTTTGCAGTTCCTGACGTTCTATTATCGTTTCGATGTTCTTAATACCCTGATCGCCCATGATAGTGCCTCGGTCTTCTATGGTTTCGCTCAGGAGCAATCTTTCTCCCGTATCTACTATTGGCGTGTTTAGACTGACATAATCATCCATTTCATCGCGTAGAAAGCGCAGAATATACTTTTCCACCCAGAACCTAGCCAGTGTCCCCAAACGATTGCCTTGCGTTGGGTCAAACATATCTACTGCTTTGATGAGTCCGATATTGCCTTCTTGGATTAGGTCCATGAGTTCTACGTCTGGTCGTAGGTTCTGTCTTGCTATGTTAACTGGTAGTATCAGGTAGGCTTCAATGAGTTGGTTGCGTGCTTGCTGGTTGCCGGCACGTACCTGCTCGGCTAGGGTTTGTTCTTGTTCTTGGGTTAGAGGTTGATATCGAGAGATATCACGAAGATAGGTATCTAGTAGTGACATAAGTGTTTAGTGTTGAGAGTTAAGAGTTGAAAGTCAAAAGTTGAGAGTTTAGAGTCCCTCGCTACCCTTGCGCTACCT
>JAZQTO010000105.1:0-13902 GCA_045630805.1 Paludibacteraceae bacterium | reverse complement strand
ACGGCGTAAAACGCTAACAATTCATCTGCCTTATTCCATACTTTAGATGTAAATCGACTGCAAAGGTAATAAAAAATTTTAAATATATAACAATTCAAGAAAGTATTTTGTTTGGGTTGGAAAAATGCGCTTGGCGCATTGACAACACAAAACAAAATGATTGGAAACTATATATATATTTGAAAAAACTACCAGACTTCTGGGAGAAGTCTGGTAGTTCGTTGGATCGTATCGTGTTAGAAGAATATCTTTTGTGCTTCGTTTTCTCCCTTGACGACATAAATGCCATTGATTGGTAGAGGAACGTTGACATTGTCTGTGACATAACCATTGTAGAGGACATTACCTGTCGCAGAGATCACCTGAACGAATTGTGGCTGTGCTACTGCGATATTGATGCCACCTGCAATGCCTGTAACGAATAGACTATTTCCTCCGCCGATTGTAGGAGTATGGGATCCAGTAGTTGTACCGTTGTTAGGGTCGCCAACATACGTTGCTTTACCATCCATTGATATAGCAACAAGTTGCATACCTATTGGTTCTACAGGATTTGCTACCAAGAATGATTCAGTAGGTTTGACCCCTGGAGTATCATCCATAACATAGAATGTAGAATGTTTCAAATCACCAATATAATATAAAACTGGATATGCAGAAGATAATGTAACTTCAGCAAAAGAACTATTACCTAGCAATTTGGCAACTCCTTCATCAACAGAACTTAATCCAGAAACCAAACTACCAACTTGACTAGATCCATATATCTTATGTGGTTTCTCTAGTGTTCCATCAACACTCTCAAAAATAATAAACTTACCAGACCAATAATCCCAATACTCTCTATCATCAATACTCTCACCACATCCTGTACAGAATGGGAAAAGCATTGAGTATGTTTTACCTTGATGCATGAGGATACCATCTGTTGCATCAGGGAATTGCCATGCGGTAGTGAAATTACCATCATCTAAATTATCAATAGTCCAATCGGCTGCATTCTCATTGAGATAGAAATCAGCCTTATCCCAGTTGGTTCCATTGTATGGAATCAATGTTCGCATACCACCAACAGGATAAGCGTAACCCTGAGTTTTAGCCCACTGCATATATTCTTGGTAGATTTGCTTAAAGTTCTTATCTTGTCCCAAAGCTATTGTCACGCCAAAGAATCCAGCGAAATAAGCATTATGTTCGGCTTGGAATTCTAAAATCTCCCCTCTTGATTTTTTTTCTTTCCACTCCATTTCCTCTAGCAACTCTTCTGGATATGTTTCCATAACATAGACGTTAGCCACATCAAACGGTGCAGTAAAGGCGTTCCAAATATCCGCAGTAGCAGTAGTGATGTAGTACACTTTGTTTTCTACTTGATATTGTTCTCCATTGGTAATAAAGTTTTCCAACTCAGCATCTTCAGGATTAAGGGTGCTACCGATTTTCGTTGGATGAATAGGTATGAATCCATCACCTTCTGGTGCAGGGTTCTTAACTGGAGCCATAAAGTTATCGCGTATGATAACACTACGAATATTCTGGTCTATCTTACAATAGAGAAGGTTCTTAACTATCTCCATTTGCTCTGTACCATCAAATTCAACAGAGGTTTCACCACCTACAAAACGTTCACCATAGTTGGCATACTCAGCAGAAATTCTAGTCATACTAGTTTTCCAGAATGAAATTTTCTTATCTTTCTCTGGTTGTGCTGAAGGTTCAAAGTTTGGATCAAACCAGAAGTTGAGGTAGTCATCTTCAGCATTATCCGTACCATTGTTATTAGGTGTTACACTCTCTACCTTGTATCCATTTGGCACGTTGCCTGCAGTAGGGGTAACAAGACCATTGGTACCATTGGTAGTCCATCCACCTTTCTTACCAGTTTCTGGGTTCTTAGGGAACTTGTACAAACCGAGGAGTTTACCATCGTTACCAGCTTTATCCTTAGGTGCACCACCTTGTCTTTGTGGCTCTGAACAAGCACGCATCATACAATGCGAACCACCAGAAACATAGGTATTAGCAGGAGTACGCAAGCAAGTTGTTAGATACTCCCCTTTGGTATTCTTGATATAATTGCCATCTGCGTCTTTCTCACAAAGGTAACTCTCGAAATAATTAGGAGAAACCCACATTGGGAGAACGGTAGTTGTACCATCATTAAAGTTAACAGTACCACCCACATCATCCGCACCAAGACCATATGCCAAGAATATACCCGCAAATTTACCTGAACGTGGGCAGATTGCCAGTGAACTAGCATAGTTAGTTGAAATGATCTGCGCATTTTGCAACTCAACTTGACCACCATTAAAGTTAACAACGGTATTGCTATTACCCATATCAATAGATGGTGCATTATTCACTTGCTTTTGAAGACTGAGGAAACCATTGGTACGAACACCTTCACCCGTCTTAGCATGTTGGGATGCTGGCCATTCATCGGTAAAGTTAAGCGTGGTAGTACTAGCTGTCGCATAAGTATCATCTAACAAACGTATTTGGATAGGTGATGAAACTTGGAAAGCACGTCCGACCAAAGACTGGAGGAAGCAACCATAGTTACTCTTTAGTAGGGTACTATCCAATGTATGAATAGTAACATTCATAGGAGTATTAACTTTATCATTGCATGCAAACACAAGTACCGCACCTGTACCACGAGAGTAATGATCTACGAAGCTTTGACCATCTGAACGAGTGGCGAAAGTATGACCATCGATGGTCTTAGCGCGGCTATAGATATAGCAGTCTTGTAGATACACATCGATACTTTGTCCGGCATTCGCGCGGAAGTACCATACACCTTCTTCATCCTTGGTGTAACCTGTGGTAGCATAAGGACAGAAGCCAGTGATATACATGCTGACAGCATTACCTGAGGTAATAGTTACAGCATCATCACCATTTTGCGACCATGCTTTGGTGCTGCTATTGGCATTTTCTACCAACTGATCTAGTACGTATGACTTGCCATCACCACTCTTTTTATAAATATAGTAAGGTGTCTTAGCGTTAGAACCAGCCGTTGAATTTGGTGTAGTAATAGTCTTGTTATCGTCATTAGTTGTAGTTTCTCCATAGACTACCACATAATCAAAGAGCGGTTTAGGAGTAGCGTCAGCAGAAAACGCTGCAGATATATCAACCTTGCGGTGTGATGAACCTTCAAAGGAACCTTTGAGAGTATATTCTGGAGAAGGCACACCTGTATAGATATTAATATTGCCATCTGTAATACTATTTTTAATACCTGTCAGTTCTACTGTAGCTAGTACTGCATTGCCATCATTAGGATTAGTAATCACGATTGTTCCATACTCTACCATTTGATTACCAGTCCATTTAACATCAAACACAATATTACCCATCTTATTCTCACCCAATTGGTCTGGATTGGTTTGGGTGTCAAGTTCGATGGTTTGGTTGTAGTCATTGGTTGTAGTAGGTGCAATCTTGAAATTATCACTGCTTGTAGTAATCTTAACCGCCGTCAAGTTGACAGTAGTCAACGTGAGTTTTTTTGCTACATTAAAATCCAACTCCATTTTTGTAGGATCCACTACCACACTGGCAGCACCAACGATAGTAATGTCGGTCAAATCAACTTTCTCAGCATATGCACTTTCATAGATTACCTTAATATACTTAGACGTGTTACTTACAGTGCGTTTGAATTTGCCATCAGCCATAACATCATCTGTTGCTGGTGTGACATTTGAGAAATCCTTGCCATCTGTACTCTCCTCAATCTTCCATACACCTTTAGCTGCGCTAGTATAATCAAAACTGATGAAGGTAGGTGCACCTTCAAATGCAAAGGTTACATATGGTGCCGCATCAGAAACCGCATTGTTCATTGTCAAGGTACGCACACCATCGGTACCATCCCACTCTGCGTTGTGCGAGTGAGTAGTTACAAAATAGTATCGGTCACCGCCAGCTGGTTGATCTGTAGCCAACTTAATGGGCAACTCTTGTGGGAAGAGGTATGCATATATAGGTATTTGCAAAACAAGTTGTGAGCCATTAAACACCAGTAGTTCTGCACTAGTTTCTTTAGTTGCTTTGCATACAACATCAACACCCTTGATTCCAAATGGATTTTCGTCGGTAGTAGCAGGGATAGACAAAACTTCAGTTGGGGTTGCGTCCGAGTCTGAGAACTTAAGTTGGAAATTCGTAGGATCGGTAGTACGGATGGATAATAGCCCTGTATTAGCATAGGTCAAAACTACTTCTTTGATAGCATTATTTATCCCATCAATAGGCATATATAGTTTCTTGACATCTGCTTTGACTTCTGCAAGTTCGGTAATATAAAGTTCCTTGAGATATGCAGAATCCAAATCACCAGCTCCGTAGCTAACACGTAGATAGCTTGTAGATGGAAGGAGTGACATCTCAAATGGTTGATTGGTTGTTAGATATTTCCAAGGCATAGAAGTAGTCCAGTTAGTACCATTGGAACTCTCCTCTATTTGCCAAGTATTATCACCCTCTGGCGTGAAATAAATCTTATCTGGGACTCCCAAGAAGGTCATCTTCCATTGTGAGATGTTTTGCGCAGTTGAAGAGAAACCAACAGCCTTTCGATTAGAGTGATAATTTACTTGCATATTGGCCGACAAAGTTACCGCACGATATACAGTATCGTTATTAACATCTACACGAAGATGACGTGGGTTGGTATAAATGGTACTTACGAAATCTTTGGTCACATCCTTATTATCGGAATACGTAAATGTCACTTCGTATTTACCCGCGATTTGATCAGCAATAGACGCAGTATAGTTAGGAGATGAACCTTGGAAATCGATGATATTCTTTTTGTCTTCCTTCTCTACTAATGTCCAAGTGGTAGCGCCATTGAGGATAGTCACTGGGTTTTCATTGACTGTACCGAAATAAAGATCTCCCCAATTCCATACAACTGGCTCTGTTATCGTGATGGTTTTAGTAATGGTTGTACCTGCGATATTGTAGTCATAGTCTGGATCTTGAGTAGCTTTTATGATAATCGAACCCACCTTCGTTGGAGTGATTGTAGCCTCATCAGTTGTTCCATCGGCAGTAGCAGTTCCTCTTTCCTCTTCACCTACGTTAGGATTTGGAGTAATGGTAATACGAATAGGTTTTTTGTTATTTTGAGTACCCGATTGGAACAGGTCAATCGCTCCTTGTCCCTCATAGAGTTTACTCAAATCAGCAAATGCGAGGATATTGGCAGCGAGGTAAGAGGCATCCGCTATCAAATGAATAGTTTGTACATAGTTATATGCAATAGTTGCATTTGTCTCATCAGCTTTATGCGAATAAGTTGCGCTTATTGTGAGAGTAGCATATTTTTTACCGTCAGAAGTTGGTTTAAATGGAACCTCTCCACTAGGCATAACACCTTTAGTAAGAGTACCTGTAGGATAAGGATACTGATCTGCATTCTCACCTTCTAGAGTAGTAGTCCATGTAACATTATCCCAATAGTCTGCAGCAATAGAAGACTTATTAGAAGGGGTAATTGTTAACGTTTGTTTACTAGTTGCTCCTACATATGTCAATGGCAGCGATATAGCCCCCACCTCAAATTCTGGAGCAAAGTTTTCTGTAATCGATGGGGTATTATCTGCTGTTGCATCTCCTACGTTCCACTTATCATTATAATATGTATAAGTATTGATGTTGGCATCTACATATGTACCATCCCCATTGAGCAATGCAGGCAAGTAACGTTTCATTGGAACAGCAACAAATTGACCGCTTTCCCCTTGTATGTATTGGAATGGCGTTTGATTACGTGTTAAACTACCACCAGAACCTGTAGATGCTTTTCCTTCTTTTGAAATAATAACTTTACCACCTCCATTAGAAATGATACGAGCACCGCCTTTTGTAGTCATCAAATAACCCGTTGATGAATTCTCAAACACACCATCAATGATAATAGTTGCATCTTTTAAATTAATAGGATTATAATAATATGAATTGTAAAGAGTAGCACGCTTGAATGTCAAGTTGCTTCCTATACGCTTAGTCAAAGGAACAATAGGGTTATTATACACTCCGCAATAACCAGTTTCTTTTCCATTAACTGTTAATTTACTTTCATCCACATCATACACGTAAACTTGCGCTTCGTTTTTAAAGTATGCAGTAGAAGCAATATTAAAGGTAGAACCTGCCATCATCGCCATATTGTATGGGGAAGTGATTGTAACATTTTCTACACTAACATCCATATTATTGTTAATAGGCAACACATAATCTTTAGAATTACAACCTAGATTACCAATCACAGGCAAACTTCCAAGATTAAGTTCCATAGTACCCAAGGTTGCTTTAGAATTGGCTACTGAAGAACCATGAACATACATTTTCAGTCGGTCAGTCAATGGATCATAATATTTGGTCACAGATACATCATCTGATTTCAGTCGGAAAAGACCTGCATTTTCCGCAATGAAAGTTACTGAGGCTCTCGTTTTAGAATTATTTGTATATACCGCAGTTGACAATATCTCAGTTGCTCCACGTCTAATTGTCATTGGGGCTTCCACGTTTTGTATGTAATATTGACTCATTGGGAACACCTGGTAGCGATAACCATTAGTATTTATACCCATAGCAGCAGCACCTAAAGCAGCAAGACCGTCCAATTCTATAAAATCTGCAGTAGCATTACCTCCACGCCAATCGGCATACATAAAGGATTCATGAACGGTTGCACCCTTATCAATTGTTACACGACCAACTGTATTGATATTATCATTTGTAATATTCGTTCCAGCAGGATTAGTAATATATCCCCAGGCAAATAAGGTTGATCCTTCTTCAAATTGTATATGACAATTATTTCCTAACTCAATATGACCAAATTTGTACGGAAGCGAAGCAACTGTCAAGCCATTGATAACCATTTGTGCGCCAACACAAATGTTACCTCCTCTCTCAACGCGGATATTTGTTCCATCTTCAAGGATTAGTTTACGATAACAATTCAGTCCATTTGCATTGCCTGTCTCTAGGTAATCATCAACCGTCAAAGCCTCCAATCGTGCAACAAAATCTGCACTATAAGGAATTAGCAATGTAACTCCGTTAGGGATAACATATTCAGTTGCATTCTTTGGTTTTGCTAATATACCTGTTTTTTGTGCAGCCCCTGTCTTTCCATACTCATTATTGAACACAACTACTTGTGGACCCAAACGACTAAATCGAATAGACGCATCCTCTAATGCACGTTTCAAATCATAGTATGGTGTCTCATCTCCTTTGATAATAAAGGTTGCAGCGTTATTTGGAATAAATTCCGCACGCACTTCGACTGGTTTAGTAAATTGATAGGTACACAATTTATCATAAGACAAATAGGAGATTACATCGCCATCAATAATCTGCCATCCAAAGAAATAGTACTTATCTGTTGGAACATCATTGGTTAGATTCATCTCAATATTGGACATGCTCTCGTGTGTGACAGGCACTTTGATATTCTCTTGCACGTCCGCATTCATCGTATAGTTGATACCCGAACCGTTGGTCATCTTGATGGTATATGCACCCTTTCCATCTGTTGGAAGGAAAGTAATGATAGGTGCTTCTTCCACAACAATGGTCACAGGACGAGTAATGGTTTGTCCTCCGTAGGTGGCAGATAAGGTGATATTTGCCACTTTACCCACAGCCTTTGCCAAATCGCCTTTATAAGCAACCACCAATTCGATCAAACCTTGGGTAGCATCAAATGTAATGGAACTTCCTGATTTTGAACCCGAGCGATTGGATAGAGAGAAGAGAGAAGCACTTTCGTCACTCAAAGTAGCGGTCAAGGTATTGGCTTTTTGGAAATCAATGAGTACCTTAGAGTCATTGATATTACCATTGCCCTCGTCATCTATATACACAATCATACGGTCTTGTTGACGAATGTCAATATCCGAACGAAATGCAGCATACAATGGAGCTTCAATCATTGGATTATCCTTATCCATCGAAGAGGTAGCATATTGTCTTGTATATGGGTTATCCTGAGAAACTTGTACAGAAGCATCCGCAGAAGAATACCAGCCAACAAAGCGAGCACCATCGTCAGCTTTAGCATGATAAGTGACAGTGTATGTGTGAGCATTTCCCGTTGCAGGCTTTTGTACTAGTTCACCTGCTGGCATCTCATCATACCAAACAGAAGGGGTAGCTGTTGTGTTACTTACAGATACTTTACCACTACCTTTAGAGTTTGTTGCGACTAAAGCCGGTGGATTTTTATAATAGTATGAAGCAAAAATCGCGTACCATGTTTCAGGAACATACGGATTATTCTCCAGTGTATTTTCTGCTTCCATTGTATGCTCATCATCATGGGGGTTTGGATACATAGAACTTTGACCTTCAGCGGATGATTTCGACCATCCACGGAAAGCATATTTGGAGTCATCCAACACTTTTGCATCATATCTTATCTTTAAATTAGGGTCATTTAGTTGGGATTTTAAACCATTATCTTGAATAGAAGGAGCAAAAGCGGTATAATTAGCACCACCATCATATGAAACACGAATTTCACCGCCTTCTGTTTCGCCTGCTACATAGGCTGTTGCGCCAGTATAATAGTAGGTAAACTCTTGTTGGAAAACAGCATATAAAACAGGAGCCTCATAAGGATTATTTTCGTCATTAGTAGCAGTCTCCCACTCTTTAGTAATGGTCGTATTGATATCACTTAACAAAGGATTACCCGTAGGAGATTCAGACCAACCTTTGAACACAAAGTCCTTAGCTGCTTGAGCATGATATTTGTATTCAAATTTATTCGTAGCCTTACCCCCACGAATTAAATTTTTTGTACCTGCCTCATCAACATCTGTGGAAGTTGCATCAATTGCATTACCGACGCTTACTACACCACCACCCAATACTGGCTCTCCTGAATTAGGGTCAGTTACTACATTGCCGTTTATATCTCGGTATATTGCTTTGACCTGTACATAGTCGCGATAGATAGCTTGAAGCTCAAAGACAGCGTAAAATGTTATTACTGGTGGATTCTCACTATCCTCTGAATTCGTATATACATCTGCCACATATGGTTCCTTGTATCCTTTTTCCAAACCTTCTAAAACAGAATTTCCGGAAGGATCGTTTCTAGTCCAACCCTTATGATAATAATCTTTCTCTGGATATGCAAACAAAGTAACCTTGCGGCTTTGTGCATCAGATTTCCAATTGTCACTAGTTTCGTCCGTTTCTTTACCCTGGTCAGGAGCGTCGTTCGATGTCTTTTCGTTTTTAAATATATACACCTTTCCTTTACCAGTTGAATTGGTTGCAACAGCTGCTTTACATTTCAAATAATAATTAGCTGCACTGGTGGCAGCAGAGTATGACAAACACACAACAACTATTATTAACCGCATTACACGATTTAACAATGATGATTTAAAAAACTGAGAAAAAATACTTTTCATTTTTTTATTTATTTTTAGTTAATATTCTATATTCAAGACCGCTTTGCTGTCGGACCGCTGCTCTGTCGGAACGGGCTAAAGCCCTGTCAGAAGTCAGACGGCGGAGCCGCGGGGTTATTGTTTCAAATGTTGTTTAATCACTATTATTATCCATGATACGACCATGAGGATATGGCTCCAGTCCACTCTAATATGTCCCCAAATAGTCATGGCTGCCATGGCAAGGCACCAAATTGTTAACACCCCTGCATATGGCAATGCCCAATACTTGCGCCAGTGCCAGAAAATAAGTGGCAAAGGGTTGAAAGGGATTATTAGCCAGTTCCAATCCGTACAGCAGAGGTCAGAGAAGCAGATTAAGTAGGTCATAAAGCAACCTACAAGGGTCTGCGCTGCCAACATCAGCCAATCGAAATAGGAGCGTTTCCAAAAGAGGTTAGCAATGGATAATATGAGCAAGATGATTGCCAATACCATTGGCGTAAACCAACCATCTGCAACTTTGGGCTCGCCTTTAACCAATATGTTTGGTTCGCTCGCCAACAATGGTTCTCCATTGACTGTTGCCATTTTCCACGCATCAACCAATGCCATCGGTACAATCAATTGGCGATCATTATAATGCAATATATCTGTTTCATTTCCTGCTATGAATACACTTAAAAATCGTGTCCATGAATTTGGATTTGTATATTTAAAGTACATCTCACGAGCTGTATGCGGATTTTCTCTCAACGATTTGTCATATTTTATTTTAATATCACCTAATGCTTCATTTAGGAAATCTGCAGACGCTGTAGCACAATTTTTACGATAATAATCATATGGCAAGCGAAAACCTTTCGCTAATTGCTCATCTATCACTCGCCATAACTCTTGCTTCACTTCAATTGGTAAATTAAGTTTATATTCATATACTCCACGACCTTCTTTGCGATAGAATGCACAATAGTTTTCTACAGGAATAGCAAACAAACCCATCATCAATTTTCCAGCAAGGAAATCTAAAACTTTTTGACTAACATCCTCACTTTCATAAGAGAAGCAATAGTCTAGACCAAAGTCAGGACATTGCAATCGGATACAAGCATGACCTAGAACGGAGTACAAGACCGTGCCAGGGTCTGCCACCAAGAGCGAAGCGATGACAAAATCCTCTGCTGTGCGATCCACATGGTCGTTGAAGACCGTGTCCACATACTGCCCCTCAGCATCCACAATCTGTGCGGATACGGAGAGAGTGCCTGCTAGGAGGAGCAGGAGGGAGAGGAGTAATATGTTCAATATTCGGTTCATCGACTAATGCAATATTAATTTTGGATGGTGGAGAATTGGCATCCCACGAAGGGAGTGTACTATATCACGATGCTTAATGGTTTTTCATTTAAAGATAGAGTTTTATTGAAATGTGCCTAGTTCCCCATACGTACACCATGCCAATTCTCTAATAATATTGGTTCCAAATTCATAAGAATTTCCATAAGAGAGCTTATCTCCGAATAAATATTGTACATTGCTACCATAATCAAAAATATATTTATAAGTTGTTTAATTATGGGGCAGCACAATAACCCAATACCTTTAAAGCTATTCCATAAAGCCAAGAGCGTGCCAAATTACCAATCCATACAATTATGTTGTTTGTTAATTCATTGATTCCGTTTCTTTATTGTTTGTTGAATTCTTTCGTTTTGTTTTAGTATCTTACTACTGATATATTTTATTGAATCTAAATTGTTGTTTATTGAATCTAAATTATTGTTAGATTGAATTGCCACTCCATTTATGTAATTTAATTGTAGTAAAATATCCTTTTGACACTTGTCATCGTCTGAAATGAAGGGCACAACAATTGTAACTATAACAGTGACTATTGCACAAATTAATGCTCCCCATGCTAGACCTGTTTGTTTTTTTGCACGTTTTGTTTGTTCTTTTGCTTCTTGAGATTGTGTTTCTGCACACTGTGTCTGCAACTTTGCTTCTTCTAACTGTAAATGAACTTCTTTTGTTTGATTCACAATTTCATTTGTCTGTTTTTTGAGTTCGCATGTTTGCTTTCTTACTTCAGTAAGTTGTTTCTGTGACACATTTAATTGTTCTTGAGCTTGCGTCAATTGTGAAATAGCCAACAACATTTGTCGAGTTTCTATAGATTGAAACTCATTATTAACAAGTTCTACAAGATCATTTGCAACAAAAACTCTATATAACGATTGTTTTATTATTGTTACTATATCCTTAGGCAAAGTGTGAAATATATTTGTGCCAGACAAATTCTTTCCCAACTTTTTAATATCAATTTCTCCTTTTGAATCTTTTATCACATAAATATACCCTTTATCTACTAAGTACTTTACCAAGAGAGCAACTTCTATAATTCCATATTCATCTTTTAGTATTTTGTCAACATCTATATTGTCATTTAAATCATAAATTATGTCCCCCGTGTTTAGATTAAAGGAAATACCAGACTGATCAAACCATTCATTAAATACATTTGCCAAAACAAATGTGTGTGAATGGCGATTGTGCACTATATATCTTAAAATCCTTTGCTCCTTTTCACTAAACGTTTTCATATATCTATATTTATATTACATTTCTTAACACTCTTCAATACTTCCCATGCAATTTGGCGGACGGAGACATATACGGAGTTTGTTATCCCTTTCGGGTGGTTATGTTGTTTTTATATGTTGTTTTCAAATTTATGTTCTATTTTTGGGTTGTCGCCTAAAGGGGCGAGGTTAGTCAGTTAATAGATAATAATTAATAGTTAATATCTTTTGATTACAATGATTCCATATACAAAAAAGCGAATATTCGCTTGTTGAAATAATCTTCATACAATAGTCTCTGCGGTGCGGAGACAATTCCCATTCTCAAATTGTATACGCATGCGTAGACAATCTCCTCTTTCAAATTGTGTACGCACGCGTACATAATTTAGATTATTCCTTATAGAATCACTATGTCAAAGATCACTGCGCGGCGGAGCCGCTGTATTTTTTATCGAAACAATAGAAAAAACCGATATGCTATTAGGCATATCGGTAAAGAAACGAAGATATATCAATCTATGGGATTACATCAACTTGCGCAATTCATCAGCCGAAGGCAACGCACGATAATGCTCAGGCAATTCATCTACGCTGCGGTATGTAGCCACACCCAAAGGCTTGGATATGTCGCGCAAAGTAAACTCCACCTCTGTATTGCTCTTATCTCTACACAAGATAATACCAATACTTGGATTCTCATCAGGCAACTTGACATATTCATCCAAAGCCGACAAGTAGAAATTGAGTTTGCCAGCATACTCTGGTTGGAACTCACCATTCTTCAACTCTATGGCAACCATGCAACGCATCCTTCGATGATAAAAGAGCAAATCAATGAAACGCTCCTTCTCATCCACTATCACGCGATACTGATTACCCATAAAAGTAAACTCATTGCCCAATGACATCATAAAGTTCTTGATGTTATTCACAATATGTTGCTCCACATCACGCTCATCTACATGGTCGGGATCATCCACATGCCAGAAATCCAACACATGGTTTTCCTTGAAAGTCTGCATAGCAACTGCACGCTGTTTCTCATTAGGAATAGCCAACTCAAAATTGCTTGGCATTGCCCCTAATGTGTGATATAGGTCATCACGAAGCGCTTGCTCCAAACGGCGTGTGCCCCAAAATTCAGTAGCCGCTTTGCGGATATAGAACCAACGGGCATGGATATCCTTCACTTGCGCAAAAATAATACGATGATGAGTAAAACCAACCGATAAGAAGTTATGTAAATCTTGCTCACCAAAATTGCTCCTCACTGCGGAGCAAAATATAAATGGTTGAATCTCAGAGGAAATAGGAACTATCTCCATTTCGCTCCTCACTGCGGAGCAATTTTCAAAGACATCTACCCATTCCTCGTAAAACTGACGCATCCTGCGCATGTTTTGCGCCGAGAAACCTATCAGTCCTGGCATCTCTTGTTGCAACTGACTGGAGATATGCTCAATGGCACCTGTTCCCCACGCAGCATTACGACTATGTTCGGAAATATACTTACCTACTCCATAATATAAACCAAGACTTTCGCCATTTGCATGACGTGATATACGATAGCGGGACACTTGAATGGCCTGCTTGATGGCTTTTACTGCCTGCACATAATCGGCTCTTACTATTTGCTCCATAATCTACTGGTTTTATGGTGCAAAGGTAGTAAAAAAATCGGATATATGCAAGCGTTTTGCAAAGTTTTTTTCGTTTCTTTACTATTGTTTCAATATTTCAAAGGTCACTTGTGCGGCGGAGCCGCTGTTTGGGCCATAGGCTATAGGCGATTGGCTATAGGCAAGGGTCTCATCGCTTTGCTCTAAACCACGGTTTGGTGTATAGAAGTCGGAGGGCCAAGCGGTCTTAGGAAG
>JAZQTO010000104.1:0-16802 GCA_045630805.1 Paludibacteraceae bacterium | reverse complement strand
GAACACGAGCATGATCGTCTTGTTCTCGCCCAAATGCTTCCACGCATAGGGATTGGCTTTCACTTGGCGAGCTTCCTCCAATGCGAGGTTCAAGTCGCCTATATCTTGTACATGAAAGAATGATTTCATAGGATTTCTTTTAGTGCGTTAATAAATCGGTCGGCTTGTTCCTTTGTCAAGCACAATGGTGCAAGGATGCGCACCATATTCGTGCCTGCGACGCCAGTGAAGATATGGTAATCTTTCAATAGCGATTGGCGGATAGGGGCTACACTGTCGTAGAACTCAATACCGATCATCATACCGCGGCCACGAACCTCCTTGATCTTATCGCTCTTTGGCAAGTTGGCCAAGATATATTCGCCTACTTGGTGGGCGTTCTCAACCAAGTTCTCTTGCTCCATCACATCCAGCACTGCCAACGCAGCAGCCATAGCTAGGTAGTTACCACCAAAGGTGGTACCTAACATGCCTTTCGTGGCTTGGAACATAGGAGAAATCAATATACCTCCGCATGGGAAACCGTTCGCCATGCCCTTTGCCATAGTGATAATATCAGGACGGATGCCATACCATTGGTGGGCAAAGAACTTACCCGTGCGACCATAGCCACTTTGTATTTCGTCGAGGATAAGCACCGCACCATATTGCTCGGTGAGTTGGCGGAGCGACTGCATAAACTCGGTCGTTGGCACATGGATGCCGCCACAACCTTGGATGCCCTCGATGATGACCGCTGCTACATCGTCTTTCTGGAGTTCTGCCTCTACGGCTGCGACGTCATTGAGATCAAGGAAAGTCACAGGGTGACATTGGTTGAATGGCGCTTGGATCTTCGGATTATCGGTCACTGCTACCGCACCGCTAGTGCGACCGTGGAAACTGCGGTGGAACGCAATCACACGGCTCTTGCCTGTATGGAAAGAAGCCAACTTGAGGGCATTCTCATTGCTCTCTGCGCCTGAGTTATCAAGGAAAAGGGTGTAGTCCACGTAGCCGCAGAGCTTGCCGAGGCGCTCTGCCAATTGCTCTTGAAGCGGATTTTGAACCGAATTGGAGTAGAAGCCGATTTTGTTAAGCTGGTTGGAAAGCACCTCCACATAGTGTGGGTGGGTGTGACCGATACTAATGACCGCATGGCCACCATAGAGGTCAAGGTACTCTTGCCCCTTATCGTCCCAGATGCGACAGCCCTCAGCCTTGACTGGCGTCACATCAAAGAGTGAATATACATCGAATAGTTTCATAATTAAAATGCCAATGCTTTTAGATTCAAACCCATTTTTTCATCTAAGCCGAACATGAGGTTCATGTTTTGCAGAGCTTGACCGCTAGCACCTTTCAAAAGGTTGTCAATTACAGATGTTACAAGCAACCTACCCTCGTGCACTTGTGTTTGCAGTACGCACTTGTTGGTGTTCACCACGTCCTTGAGATTAACCTCGCGGTTGATGACGTGGGTAAAAGCAGCGTCTTTGTAATATACGCTATAGAGTTGATATGCCTCCTCTTCCGTGCCATCAAATGGCATAGTCACAGCGGCAATGATACCGCGCGAGAAGTCGCCGCGCATAGGGATAAACTCCACTTTTATGCCGGTATTGCGACCTATCTCCAACAGGTGTTGGTGTGTAAAGGCCTTATAGATAGACATATTATCATTGCGCCATGAGAAGTGGGTGGTAGCCGTTGGTTTTTGTCCTGCGCCTGTAGAGCCTGTGATGGCCGTCACACTAGCTTCGGTGGTGCGACCAATCATTGGCAACAATGCCAATTGAATAGCCGTAGCAAAGCAGCCAGGGTTGGCGAGCTTGGTGCAAGCACAAATCTTCTCGCGTTGGAGTTCGGGCAAACCATATACATAGCCATCGTGCTCATCGCGATAGTCTTGTGCAAGATCGATGATCTTCAAGGTGTCAGGACACTCGTTCTCTGCCCAGAAAGCGGTACTCTTGCCGTGACCAGAGCAGAGGAAAAGCACATCAATGGCGTGCAGATCGTATGTATCGGAGAAGCATTGCTCGGTGTCGCCAATCAAACCGGTATGTACGGCGTGAAATGGTTGTCCCGCATTGCTAGTGGAGTGCGCAAAAGTGATCTCCACCTCTGGATGATTGACCAAGAGACGGATGAGTTCGCCTGCGGTATAGCCCGCTGCGCCAATGATGCCTACTTTGATCATAATGTTTCGTCGTCGTGGTTAGCGTAATATACACGGAGAGGGGTTGAGAGGACTTTGATAAAGCCTTTGGCCTCTTCGGATGTCCAGCCTTTTTGCATCTCGCCGTACTCGCCTAGCTTGGTCTTAACGAGATCATCTTTGCTGTCGACACCTACGGTCTCAAACATATAAGGGCGGAGGTGCATAGTCACTTTACCATTCACATTGCGTTGGCTAGACTCGAGCATTGCCTCGATGTCGCGCATCACAGGCTCCATGTATTGGCTCTCGTGGAGGAACATGCCGTACCAGTTAGCCACTTGGTCCTTCCAGTACTGTTGCCATTTGCTGAGTGTGAATTTCTCAAGGAACTTGTGTGCAGAGATAATGAGCATAGGTGCAGCTGCCTCAAAACCTACTCTACCCTTGATACCGATGATGGTGTCGCCCACATGCATATCACGACCAATGCCGTAAGGCGCCGCAATCTCTTCTACCGCTTGGATAGCCTTCACGCCATCTTCGTAGGTAACGCCATTGACGCCAACGAGTTCGCCATTCTTAAACTCAAGGACGATATCCTCCTCGCCGTCTTTGGTGACTTGTTTGAGGTATGCGCTCTCTGGCAAGCCTTGTTTGCTATCCAAAATCTCGCCACCGCAGATACTGGTGCCCCAGAGGCCTACGTTGTAGGAGTATTTGAGTTTCTCAAAGTCTGCTGCAAAACCGTGCTCGTTGAGATAGTCAATCTCCTCTTGACGAGTGAGAGCTTTATCGCGTGTGAGCGTAATGATTTCTACACCAGGAGCAGCTACGAGGAAAGTCATGTCGAAGCGAACTTGGTCGTTACCCGCACCTGTACTTCCGTGTGCAATAGCATCGGCCTCCACTTCGCGAGCATAGCGAGCAATAGCTAATGCCTGAAAAATACGCTCAGAGGATACGGAGATTGGGTAAGTGCCATTACGCAGCACGTTTCCATAGACCATATAGCGGATGCTCTTGTCGTAGTATTCTTGTTGCACATCAAGGGTTTCATAGCGTACAGCACCTAGTTTGTAGGCGTTCTCCTCGTTTTGGCGCAATTGCTCAGCGCTAAAACCACCTGTGTTAGCACATACAGCATGTACCTCGTAGCCTAATTCTTTGGCCAAGTACATGACGGTATAGGAGGTGTCCAATCCGCCGCTATATGCCACTACCACACGTTTTTTGTGAGGTGGTTCGAACAGCAAACCTGTGCATAGGCAACGCTCAAAATTATTGCGGCAAAGCACGTCGTAGTTCACACAACTCTCGCAACCCTTCCAGAATTTAGGATCAGAAGTCAAGTCTTGGAATGTGACAGGTTTGAACCCTAATTCGGTATTCATCTTCATCACAGCAGCGCCTGTAGTGAGGGAAAATATCTTAGCGTTAGGGAACAACTCTTGTGAGAGTTCTACAATGCGCGTTTTGATTTGCTTAGCGAGTCCCATGTGACGATATTCTGGCTTTACGATTAGTCCAGAGTTAGCCACGAATTGTCCGTGGTCCCAGCACTCTACATAACTAAAACCAGCAAACTTATCGCCATCCATAGCGATAACTGCTTTGCCCTCGCGCATCTTTTGCGCTACATACTCTGGATTACGCTTTGCGATACCCGTACCGCGGTCCTTGGCTGCTTCTTCAATGGTATGAAGAATCTCTGCTACATAAGGTATGTGCTTCTCCGAAGCTACCTCGATGTTAAAATTGATCATTGTATATCTACTTTTTACTATTATTCTTACTGATTGAAAATCGGGGGTAAATAATTTTATTATTTATCCAAACACGAAAAAACATGCAAAATTACATCTTTTTTCCGAATTATACAAATTTTAATGTATTTTTATGATGATTTCTCCGTGCAATCGCTATTTGACTCTTTTCCATGCAGCAGTCAGATAGACCACACGAGCAACGAGATGGGCAAAATAGGCAATATACAAACCTTGTATTCCGAGCCACCAATAGGTAGCAAGATAGCAAGTCACAAAACCTAAAGCGGCATAGATCATGGCATTGCGAATCTGTTTGCCTGCCGTAGCACCTGCGTACACTCCGTCCCACATAAACGCTAAAGTAGAAACAAGAGGCATCGCAATTAACCACAGCGTATAATCCCCAAAACGAGACAAAACCTCCATATCATCGGTCATTGCTTGATAACACTCATCTGACCATATAGCAAACAACAATGTAAACAACAAACCTACTCCAAGTGACCAAGCGAACAACAATCTGACGATTCTTACGAGGCGATGAGGCGATGAGGCGAGAGAGCGAGAGGCACCATACTCTTTTCCCACCAAAGCTTCGCCTGCATACGCAAAACCATCCACAAAATAGGAGAAAAGCATAAAAAGTTTCATCATGATCGTACTCACCGCCAACTCCACATCGCCGTATTGAGATGCCAAAGAAGTAAAGCCCACATACACCACCATAAAGCACAAAGAACGGACAAACAGATTAGCATTGAGTGACATAAACCGCTTCATCTCCTTATCGCCAAATAGCCTTATCGCCTTATCATACAACAGCCTCACAATTTCCTGCACAACTGTCTTGTACTTGAACATACAAATCACAAGCGCCAAAAGCAAGCCCGTAAACTGCGCCACCAATGTACCATATGCGACTCCCAGCGCTCCCAACGGCGTATAGACTGCCAAGACATAACTCACAGTCATATTCACCACATTGACCACAATATCCGTAATCATCGGACTGACCGTGTCTTGCATACCGATAAACCATCCCTTGAACGCCATCAGCGACAAGGTAGCAGGGGCTGCCCATATACGAATAAAGAAGTACTCACGTGCGAAAGCCGCCACTTCGGTCGAACAGGGTACAATCGCAAGTACTGCCGTCACAAATAACCATTGGATAAGCCACAACACCACTGCTCCTATCAACGCGATACTTACACTCTGCGTGAGGAGACGAGCACACTCTACCCCATCGCCACGACCATATGCTTGAGCTGTCATGCCGCTGGTACCGACACGCAGGAAACCAAAATTCCAGTACAGCAGGTCAAAGAGCATACTACCAATAGCGATACCGCCGATATAGGTAGCATTGGCAATATGCCCCACAATAGCCGTATCCACTATACCCACGAGAGGGATAGTGATATTTGCCAATATACTAGGTATAGCGAGACGAAGTATTTGAGAATTAAGTGATTTCACGGTGCAAAAGTACAAAAAAAAATGCACATACACAATGTATGCGCATTTTTTTAATATAAATACCCTAAATTAGCTATACAAGAAACGCTTGATACTACGCTTAGGAGTCTTCTCGAACTCTTTCTCAACCACCTCAATAGCAACAATTTGGCTATAGTTAGGCAATATCTTATTAACCTCTTTGCGGTTCTCCTCCATAAACTCGAAGATATTGCGACCCGCCAAGATCTTTTGTCCTGTAGGTGTTGTATCTGGATATACAAGAGCAACTAGTTTTTGGTCACGTTGAACTACCACACTCTCAAGTACAAGTGGCAAACTATTGAGTTTATCCTCAATCTCCTCTGGGTAGATATTTTGTCCACTAGGACCAAGCAACATATTCTTGCTACGGCCACGTAGGAAGAGGTTGCCATCCTTGTCAAGAATACCCAAGTCACCAGTACGCATCCATCCATCCTCTGTGAAAGTCTCCTTGGTTGCTTGTTCGTTCTTATAGTAGCCCTTCATCACATTCACACCGTAAACTTGCACCTCACCCTCTTTGTGTTGAGGATCTTCCGAATCAATACGGATTTGCATACCAGGGATTGCCTTACCACATGAGCGATATGCATATTTTCTCCAATCTTCGTAACTAATGAGCGGAGCACACTCGGTCATACCATAACCCACGCAATACATAAAGTGCATATCCTTCATACAAGTCTCCACCTCCTCGTTGAGCGCAGCACCACCAATAATGAGGTAACGCAATTTGCCACCAAAAGCTTGCAACAGACTGCCGCTCACTTTCTTATGCAACAAATTCTTGATTCCAGGAGTCTTCCAAAGCACCTTCATCAATGGTTTATTGATCACAGGCAACACCTTACCCTTAATAATCTTCTCAATCACCAAAGGTACAGTCAAAATCATAAATGGATGTACCTGTGCAAATGCCTTCATCAATGTGCTTGGAGTAGGAGCCTTAGTCAAGAAATAAAGTTCTGCCCCGTCACACACTTGATAGAGGAACTCAAATGCCAAACCAAACATATGCGCAATAGGCAACATAGACATCATCTTATCGCCTGGTTGGTGTGGAATTTTCTTACATGCAAAATCAATATTACCACTCAAGTTCTTATGGGTCAACATCACACCCTTAGGGTTACCTGTAGAACCAGATGTATAGTTAATCAACGCCAAATCGTCGTGATTATCAGTAGGATAAACGACGTCCTCTGCACTAAGACCATTAGGCCACTCTTTCTTAAATTCCTCATCGATAGTCGCATAAACCTTCTCTACCTCCTCACTTGCTGCATGCTTCAATGAAAAATCATCCATGAAGATCATTGCAGTCAAACCTGGCATTTGAGTCGCATCTACTTTCTTAAGTACGTTAGGACCAACGTACAACAATTTTGCCTCTGAGTGAGCCACCAATCCGTGCACGCCTTCCGCTGTAAAGTCAGGTAGGATACTTACCGCTACCGCTTTGTAGGTCTCAACAGCCAAAAACAACACACCCCAATTCGCACAGTTGCGACCACAAAGAGCAATTTTATCTCCTGGCGCTATGCCCAAAAGACGAAAAGTGGTATGCAGACGAGCAATCTCGTTTGCCAATTCACCATAGGTGTAGGATGTATTACCATCCAAATCCTTCATGGCCAAATCTGACCACTTTCGTTTAGTTGTGTTTTGGAGATACTCCAAATAATGTTTCAATTCCATGATTATAAAATTTGATTAATATCTGTGCATGTTCACATGCGACTGCAAAGATACTACTTATTTTTCGAACACGCGTTCAAAAATACAACAAAAATGTATTTTTCAAACCAAAACAGTCTATTTTTTAATAAATCCTTATGGTTTTTTAATCAATTCATACAGATAACTGTATTGATCATACAATATTTCGTAGTTCATCGGTCCACTTGTACGACCTGGATCCCAACCGTCCTTGATATGCAAGAACATATGAGCTATTGTTTCAATATGCACATCTCCACGCACTTCCCCTGCACGCATGCTATTTTTGATAGCTTGAATCCACAAATTCAACTCGCGTTCGTACAATCGACGGGCTTTCTTGTACAATTCAGGAAACTTACTATAAGCCGTAAACATCACATTAACCACATTAGATGTGTTAATATTCTTATTATCTACTTGCTCATGCACATCCCGCAACTGATGAAGATAATATTGCATGGCTTCTATCATCTCTGGAATTGTCGTGCCATCTTTTACACGATCCAACGCTCGTTGTTTGGGTTGAATCAAAAATGTACTAACTGCCTCTTGAAACAGTTCATCCTTGTCCTTAAAATAGTAATACATCGTTCCCCTACCCATGTTCAAAGCCTCTTGCAAATCTGTAATAGACACATTGGCATACCCCTCTACCATATACAACTCAATTGCTTTGAGCAGTATCTTCTCTCTGCGATCCTCTTCCATAACTAAACACGATTTAAGAATTAATATTTATACTTTCCACCCGATTTATCATCTTTCGACCGCAAAGGTAAACAAAATTTTTGACATACACAAATATTTTTTCAAAAAACTTGAACGCACGTTCGAAAATATAGCAGTACCTTTGCCCCGATTTTGGCATATATTTTGCAACAATGTAGATATATCAACCCAGAATCTGAAGAAATATGAAAATAAAAGGAAACAACGTGCTAATCACAGGTGGAGCATCTGGTATTGGCAAAATCATGGGGCGAATGGCGTTGGAGAAAGGGGCTAAGGCGTTGATTATTTGGGATGTAAATCAAGAGGCACTAGAGGCTACGGCGGCGGAGTTCGCCTCACGCGGGCGCGTGTATATCTATAAGGTGGACATCACCAACAGCCAACTCGTTGCACAAACCTACCAGCAAATCAAAGACGAATGTGGCGGTGTAGATATCCTCATCAACTGTGCAGGAATCGTCCGTGGAAACAAAACATTTGACCAACAAACCGAGCAAGATATCCGCCTCACTTTTGAGGTCAACACCATTGCTCCGATGATCATCACCAAGGAGATTCTCCCTGACATGCTCCGTCGCAACAGCGGTCATATCTGCAATATCGCTTCGGCGGGAGGTATGCTTTCCAACCCTAAGATGTCAGTCTATGCGGCTAGCAAATGGGCGGCCATCGGCTGGAGCGACTCCGTGAGAATCGAACTACAAGAGATGAAATCCAATGTTCATGTGACCACCATTGCACCCTACTTCATCAACACAGGTATGTTCAACGGCGTGAAGTCTCCTCTTCTGCCAATACAGCAACCAGAACCAACTGCCAAAAAGATTATCCGTGCCATCGAACGCAACCGCACTTTCCGAGGCATACCATTTGGCTTCCATTTCATTCGTTTTTGGCAAGCTATTCTGCCAATTCGTGTCTTTGACTTTGTCTTTGGCACAGTTTTTGGCATCTATCATGCAATGGATAATTTCACAGGACGAACTAAATAACCCCTTTTATTGCCACCTATCTGCCACCTGTCTCCATCGGAACCTCATTGGAACCTGATTGGAACCTGATTGGAACCTCATTGGAACCTCACCGAAGGAATACGAAGAGAAAACAAGCAGATTAGTGACAGAAAAACTTGATAATATGAAAGAATATATTTCCACCACCCGCCAAAAACAAAAGGCATACTTCCACTCTGGCGCTACCCTTGCGCTACCTTTCCGCAAGCAAATGCTTCGCAAGCTCGCCTCCGCCATGCACCAATATGAGAAGGCACTCGCCGATGCCCTTTGGCAAGATCTTCACAAATCTTACGAAGAGGCATACCTCACCGAACTCAGCATTGTCTATGGCGAGATACACAATCACTTGCGCCATCTCCGCAAGTGGGCACGCCCCGAACGCAAATGTTCGCCTTTGGCTATCATGCCTGCATCGAGCAAGATTGTCAAACAACCCTTGGGCAACACCCTCATCATTGCCCCATGGAACTACCCTGTTCAGTTGCTCCTCAATCCATTGGTAGGTGCTATTTCTTCGGGCTGTACGGCTATGCTCAAACCCTCGCCCTATGTGCCCAATGTCTCTCGCGTACTCTCCGAGATGATTCGTGCTACTTTCTCCGAGGAGTATATTGCTATTGTGGAAGGCAACCGCGATGTCAACCAAATGCTGCTCGCAGAGCGTTGGGACTTGATTTTCTTCACGGGAAGCCCTTCGCTGGGCAAAATGGTCATGGAAGCAGCATCCAAACACCTCACTCCTGTTGTGCTGGAGTTAGGTGGCAAAAGTCCATGTATCATTGATAAGTCCGCCGACCTCAAGGTCGCTGCCAAACGCGTAGCCTGGGGCAAAGCCCTCAACGCAGGACAAACATGTATTGCCCCTGATTATCTGATGATTCACGAGGATGTCAAGGACAAGTTCCTCCAACTGCTTGTCAAAGAGTGGAAGCACTTGCTAACCAAAGACCCACAAAAAGCCAAGCACTTCGTCCGCATTGTCAGCGACAAAGCACTTGATCGCTTGATTGAATATCTACCATCTACAGGCGAAGCCGATCTACCATCTACAGCGAAGCGATCTACTATCTATTACGGCGGTCACTACGACCGCGCTGACCGCTATTTGAGTCCAACTATTTTGACTAATGTCAGTCCAGATGCCCCTGTTATGCAAGAGGAGATCTTTGGTCCTATCTTCCCTGTATTGACTTTCAAGCAGATAGAGGAAGTTACAGAGTTTGTGGCTAAGCGTGAACGCCCTTTGGCACTCTATTATTTCGGCAAGCAAGGCGACTACATCCTCCGTCACACGATTTCGGGAGGTACCTGTATCAACGATGTGATTATGCACATTGTCAATCACGATATGCCATTTGGTGGTGTGGGTAATTCGGGTATGGGTACGTATCATGGCAAGGAAAGTTTCATGACTTTCTCTCACCGCCGTTCGGTAGTCTCTACCCCAACCTTCATCGACATGCCCTTCCGCTACATGCCGTATAAACTATTCAAACTCATAAAGAAAATGGTGTAGCCAAAAATTTGGCTACACCATTTTCTTTTACCCCTAAACACTAAACAGTAGAGCCTTGCGCCGTTCTCTAAACTGCGACATAGTCGCCGCCTTTAAACCTTAAACTCTAAATTTTCAACTGAAAAATTTGCACATCTCGAAAAAAAAGTGTATCTTTGCGCCGCAATTGCAACAACTATGATTGCATAGTAACATCCTTATGGCAAATATCAAGAAAATAGCACCTATCGCACCTATTACCATTACGGATGATGAATATGTGAAACTTGTCTCACATATTTCTAACCTATGGGAAGAGGCTCGAAATAATGCCCTTCAAGCGGTCAACACATCGTTATTGATGGCGAGTTGGCATACTGGTGAATACATCGTAGAGTTTGAGCAGAAAGGTGAAGCCAGAGCTAAGTATGGTGAAGCACTCCTTGTCAATCTTTCCAAGGACTTGACACGCCTTAGAGGTCGTGGTTTTAGTCGTTCTAACTTGAGTTATATGCGTAAGTTCTACCTCGCATTTCCAAAATGTGAAACAGTGTCTCACAAATTAGGTTGGAGTCATTATTTTGAATTGCTCAAGTGCGATGACACGATGGAAATGCAATTCTATATGCACCAAGCTATCCGAGAAAACTGGTCTGTTCGTGCTCTTAAACGACAAATCAACAGCAGTCTTTTTCAGCGACTGGCATTAAGTACGGACAAAGCTGGTGTATTGGCTATGGCGCAAGAAGGTCATCTAGTGTCACAACCATCGGATATTATTCGTGACCCATTTGTGTTGGAATTTACGGGATTTCCCAAGCAGAAGCGATATAAGGAGAACGAGTTAGAGGCTGCGTTGAAAAAGCACATGGAAACTTTCCTACTCGAACTTGGTCGCGGTTTTGCCTTTATTGGTCGCCAATATACTATTCCAATTGGTACTCGCCAATTCAAAGTTGATTTAGTATTCTATCATGCTATTTTGAAATGCTATGTACTCATTGATCTTAAACGCTCTGAAATCAAGCATCAAGATATTGGACAAATGAATATGTATATCAACTATTTCAAGACTGAGATTTGCCAACCTGATGATAATCCACCAATCGGTATTGTTTTAGGAGCAAAGAAAGATGAACTATTGATGGAATATGCATTGGCTGGTATTGATAACAATCTTTTCGCAGCACGCTATCAGTTATATTTGCCTAACAAGGCAGAATTACAAGCACAACTGAATCAACTAATGGAAGATTAGCATAACATTAGCAATACTAACCCCCTAAAATTACTTATAACTCATCACTTATAGTTTATAGTTAATTCGCAACGATACCGTTGCCCGACATATTTAATATAGAGCTAACGCTCTTATTCTCTTTACGGTAAATCTGGAAAATTTCAAGTCTACGAGAATGAGTTGCGAGAGTTCACGCCAATGCGTGAACCGTTCGTACTTATTAGTAGACATTGGTATTCCAGAACCATCCGTAAATAATAAGTTTTCGAATGGTTCACCTTTTTGTATATAATCCATATTTTAATTGAAAATGCTTTACAGGAAGAGATAAGTATATATGATAACTTCTAATTTCTATAAATATGAAACACACATTACCACTTTTAATGCTCGTATTTTTTGTACATGCAAATGCCCAAATTAGTATCAAGGATTTCAATCAAGCAGATACAACTGCCGAAGTTCATCACCATCATTACTACTATGGTTATCAGGACTATGAGTATGAGGAGGAAGAATTTGATTTAAAGGGATTTGAACCTCATATTCGTATTTCCTTTGATGAAGGTATAGATCTTTTTAAAAACTTCTCTTTTGGATTAGATTTGTTAGCAGCATACCGATTCAATGAACATTTTAGAATTGGTGCGGGAGTTGGTCTTAATTATGTTAGATTGTTCTATGAGAAAGCAGAATTTGTTGGTAGTCATTATTTTGATGAATATTACGAATCAGCTATAGGTATTCCTATCTTTGCGAATATCAAAGCAAATTTTCTAAAGACTAAGGTGTCTCCCTATATAGGATTTGATATAGGATATAATGTTTTTGTGCCATTCTCTAAATATGCAAAATCAAATAAGCTAGGTTTATTTTTTAAACCTACATTTGGTTGTGATATTCGTTTTGATAAATGCGCTTTATTTATAGAATTAGCTTATCGTTATCAAAAACGAGAATGTAGCATAGTTCCATACGAAAATGCAAGCTACTCACAAATAACACAATGTATTGGTTTTCAATTTTAAAATATGATTAATATGAAAAAGATTTACTTTTTAGGACTACTAGTCCTTTGCTTGATAATTGTTAGTTGTTCTTCAAGAACAGAAGAAGAAATAGATCCTCGCATAGAATTTGTAGGAACATATTCGCTTGATATAGAAAGCGAAGTGTACATGTCTGATGGCAAGAAACAAATTGAATATCCAATGGATGCATATAATAAGACATCTACAATATCATTGCATCCTAATGATATAAGCCGAGTTAATATTAGTGGATACTATGGGAATCATACCGCTTTAATAAAAGAAGGGAAAATGCAAATAGAAGGCGAGGAATCATATTCAAATTATGATGATGGTATTTATATCTATATTCAGCACGAACATACAGTTGCGATAAAGAGAAATAATACCATAGAATGGTCTACGATTGTAGCAGGAACTGCTCTTAGCATATATTCTTCTAAAACGGTAGTAGTAGCAGGAGTACTTCATAATGTCGCTACAAAGAAATATTGATAAAACTCTGCACAATCTTCAGCACTCACAAACTTTTTTTCTAAAAAATACACTCACACGAAAACGACATGTGTCGGAAATGTCGGTTTTGACGGTTTCAAACCGACGATAACGACAAAACCGACATAGTGAGTGAGTAAGATTGTGTATTGATTTTCAGGGAGAAATAGTCTTGGTATCAATTTCTGCGGACTTTTTGAGGAGGTATGAGAAAGTGTTCGCAGGAAGTCCGTAGGAAAAACACACATGGAGTCAACGTATTGATTTTCAATATCACAAATTTATTTTTTTTAATTAGATTTCTTAGATTTTTTAGAATTTCTAGAATTTTTCCGACTTCTAAATTTTCTAAGTATTCTAAAGATTCTAACTGATTACTTATAACTCATCGTTCATAGTTGTTATTCCCGATACCACACCGATACCACTCCGAAGGGTTACCGAACCGATACCGAAGGGATAAGTATGAGTCCTTTAATGACTAAAAAATACTTCGCTACCCTATTCATGAGTAGCGAAGTATTTCCATAATGGTGCTGAATGTAGTGCTTGTACGATTTCGCCTGTTTCGAGCAGTTGCTTTACTTCCTCACGCATCAGCACATGCACTCGGATATCTTCTGTAGGCTCTTGATGTTGTTCTCGTAATCGCTCTACTCCTGTTGCTAAGAACGTGTAACTCATATTCTTATGATTGGTTGGGTTAGGCGATAGAGTCATAAACAATTGCCACTCTCCACCACCAAATCCTGTCTCTTCGCTCAGTTCCCTCTGAGCGGCTTGCAGGGGTGTTTCGCCTGGATCAATCACACCTGCCACCAATTCATAATGCGTCTCTCCTAAACCATGGCGGTATTGATCTTCCATCACGAAATCGCCATCCTTGGTAATCGCTATGACATTGATCCAATCCGGAAAATCCAACACAAACCATGTCGGTATCTGCTTACCCGAAGGCAACTCCACCAACTCTTGGCGCACATTCAACCATGGACCAAGATTCAATATATTCTCCGATTTGAGTACCTTCCAAGCTCTATTTTCTAGTTTCTCAATCATATCAAAATATTTTCAGTTTACGAACCAAACGGAGCACACATGTAGGTATCAACGCCACAAAAAACAATAATATGGTATTCCATATGCCTGGCACCGACACTTTGGCTCTACCCTTCATCATGGCTCTCACGGCACGGCGAGCCAAGTAATCTGGTTGCACGATATACCCGAGCACCAATCCCATTTTCGTGAGCCAAGGGCGGATATTGTACAATCCCGTATTGATGGCTCCTGGGGTCACATTGGTCACATACACACCTTTTTCTTTCAATTCGATATGTACGGAGCGGGTGAAATTGCTCAAGAATGCTTTAGTCGCGCCATAGGTGCTCAGGCGTTGCACGGCAATATCCGCTGTGATGGAACACATATTGAGGATATACCCTTTGCCACGTTTGACCATGTCTTGAGCAAAATAGTACATCAACATGGCGGGGGTATGCATATGAAGATTGAATATCAACTGGTTAAACCCCTCAGAGTCCGCCAAGAAATCGCAATCGTGATATACACCAGCGTTATTTATGAGCACCTCTACTTCCAGGTTCTCTGCCTGGCAATAGTCATAGAGTTCTTTGGCTGCTGATTGTACTCCTAAATTGCGAACCAACGAAACCACCTCCACACCAAAATCTTGGCGCAGGAGTTGTGCCTTGTCGTGAATGGCTTCTTCGTTGCTGACAATGAGAAGTTTATATCCTTTTCGTGCCATTATTCGGGCATATTCATACCCACAACCCGAACTAGCACCTGTGATGATTGCGTACATATGTTTCGTGAATTTGTCGCAAAGGTAATATTTTTTTTTCATATACACAAACGATAATCCAAAAAATGGGTATCTACAAAAGTTTTCTTCTTTTTGTTTGGACATATGCCAGAAATTTAGTACCTTTGTACGCAATATCGTTAATGTAGAGTTTTTATAGTTTATGGTTTATAGGTAAGATAAGCAGCTTTGCTGCATTTCCTCGCCCATACACCCTACACCCTACACTTTCGACATTCGACATTAGACATTTCAACACATATACATTATGGCAGACGACAAGAAAATTATTTTCTCAATGGTGGGCGTAAGCAAAAGCTTCTCACCACAAAAAAAAGTACTTAATGACATCTACCTAAGCTTCTTCTACGGTGCCAAGATTGGTATTATCGGTCTCAACGGTGCAGGTAAATCTACCCTATTGAAGATCATCGCAGGTATCGAAAAGAACTACGAAGGTGAGGTGGTATTCTCACCAGGATATAGCGTAGGCTATCTAGAGCAAGATCCACAATTGGACCCAGAAAAGACCGTACGCGAGTGCGTACAAGAAGGCGTACAACCAATCATGGATATGCTTGCGGAGTACGATGCAATCAATATGGCATTTGCTGAACCAGATGCGGACTTTGACAAGTTGTTGGCACGTCAAGCTGAGTTGCAAGACAAACTTGATAGTGCCGACGCATGGAATATTGACACTCGTCTTGACCGTGCGATGGACGCATTACGCTGTCCTGCAGATGACGCATTGGTTAAGCACCTCTCTGGAGGTGAGCGCCGCCGTGTAGCATTGTGCCGCCTATTGTTGCAACAACCTGATATTCTGCTCCTTGACGAGCCTACTAACCACTTGGATGCCGAGTCTATCGACTGGCTTGAGCAACACTTGCACCAATACGCTGGTACTGTTATCTGTATCACCCACGACCGCTACTTCCTCGACAATGTAGCAGGCTGGATCTTGGAGTTGGACCGCGGTGAAGGTATTCCATGGAAGGGCAACTATTCTTCATGGTTGGAACAAAAGACTGCTCGTATGGCTATGGAGGAGAAGCAAGCTAGCAAGCGTCGCAAGACCCTAGAGCGCGAGCTGGAATGGGTACGTATGGCACCTAAAGCCCGTCAAGCCAAAGGTAAAGCGCGTTTGGCAGCATACGACCGCATGTTGAACGAGGAGCAAAAAGAGAGAGAGGAGAAGTTGGAGATCTTTATCCCTAACGGTCCTCGTTTGGGTAACAAGGTCATTAATGCTGAGGGCGTAAGCAAGGCTTTTGGCGAGAAGTTGTTGTTTGAAGACTTGGAGTTTATGTTGCCACCTAACGGTATCGTAGGTATCATCGGTCCTAACGGTGCAGGTAAGACTACCCTCTTCCGCATGATTATGGGTATGGAGCAAGCCGACAAGGGCACCTTCGCTGTGGGTGAGACTGTACGAGTTGGTTATGTGGACCAAGTACACTCCAATATTGACCCTAACAAGAGTGTGTTTGAAATGATTGCTGATGGTACGGAGTATATCCGTGTGGGTGGTCGTGAGGTCAACGCGCGTGCGTACCTCAGTAGATTTAACTTCACAGGTGCTGACCAAGAGAAGAAATGTGGTGTATTGTCTGGTGGTGAGCGCAACCGCTTGCACTTGGCTTTGACATTAAAATCAGAGGCGAATGTATTGTTGCTTGACGAGCCTACCAACGATATTGACGTAAATACCTTGCGTGCGTTGGAGGAAGGTCTAGAGAACTTCGCAGGTTGTGCGGTAGTAATTAGCCACGACCGTTGGTTCCTCGATCGTATTTGTACACCCATCTTAGCATTTGAGGGCGACAGC
>JAZQTO010000103.1:0-14866 GCA_045630805.1 Paludibacteraceae bacterium | reverse complement strand
CTTTTTGGTATATAGCACCTCTGGTGCATAATACATAGGATTTAGAAACTACAGACTTCTTGCTGACAAGCGATAAGGATTTGTTGATGAGTTCCAATGCTTGCAGGTAATCCTCTTGTGCGACAAAGACAAATGCTTTGACAAAGTAGGCATCGGCACATTTAGCATTCTGCTCGATTGCGCCATCTGCCCAGCGGATAACATAGTCAGGGTTGGTTGACACGGAGTCCATTACAGACGCCAATTGTTGCTCTGAATAACCTTGAGCAAATGATGTTGCTACGAATAAGCAACTGATGAGTAATAAATGAAAACGTTTCATAGAGTGTGAGAATTAGTATAGTTATTTATATTCGTTTTTAATTTTTTCAGCGCATTCGAGTTCATAACTTGCTCCATATCGTCTTAGCATTCCTCCAATACGATTATCTGTACTTTTTTCTAATGTTAGATATTTCTCATTCTTTGTACAATATAATAGATTCCTAAAATCAACATAGTCGTTTGATTTTAACTTCATAGGTTCACCTCTTGCTGTCCTTTTGGAAATGATATAAGCGTATAGATAATTAGCTAAACAAGTAAAATATAAATTGAACGTAGAAAGATACTTTTGATAACAGAATATATGATACCACCTTCTTCGTATTTTTAAATTATGCTTTACGACATATCGAAGCACCTCTTTCATAAGTTTCCATACTAATCGCGACTTAATTTTCTCAAGTGTAACATTCTTGCGCTTATTCAATCTATCTGCTAACTTTTGATAATCCTCAATTGCATGTTTAGAAGCATTACTTCGTGCATGTATCAAATTATCATATTCGTAATTTAACTCATCAGGTTTTGTTGCATCCAAAATACTTTTACATACTCTTTGGATATTTTCAACAACTTGCAAATTATTAACAGGGACAAATTTAACATTTAAAGCAAGTAATACTTGTTCCATATCATTTGCAACTAAAACAGTTGCATACTTATTGACTGCATTGTTTGCCCATTTGAAAGCTTCAAAATTTTTATTTATAGAATTACTTGATATTATCTCTAAATATGACAAATGGGATATACATAGTTTTATATCATTACCCATATATTTTTTTATTGGATGAATCCCCTTGTCGCCTATTCTGTACCAAATATTGGTATCGCATATTATAGTTTTCATAATTTTTATCAATTATCAAATTTTATTATCTATTATGGACAAACAGCGCGTACCGAATATTCAGAATAACGTAAAGAATAAATACAATCTGGTCGCGATGAAGCAATCGTTAAGATATAAGCATAACTATAACCATTTTCAAAGATAGAACTTGACCAATAGCGACCTATATAATCATCTTCTTGACCGTAATAGCCACCAGAACCTGTGGCTGGTAGGAAAATACTATTTCCTGTTTTGGGACTTGTTACCATGCATCCTTTCACATTGTTCACAGAAGTCCATGTCCATAAGCAACTGTAGATTAATTCATTACACTCTTCAATAGTTGGCATGCGCCAACTACCACCCCAATTTAAATAAGCAGCGTCATTAGACAAAGGCAAAATGGTAGGATTTAATTCATATAAGTATTTTTTCGAACTAGGTTTATCCTCACCCCATCTAATGTAATATCCGTTTTCTTCAGGTTTTGTTGCCCCCAGATTGTTTGTTGCCCATTTAACAGACAATCCCAAATCTACATAGACGTACCCGTTGTGTTTGCCACTTCCTAAGATAAGGTTATCATACGCTTTGCGCTTGCTTTCTTCTTCAGCAAGTCTTATTTCATTCTCAATGCGCTTCCTTTCTGCTTCTTGAGCTTCGAGATGCAAGCGTTCTTGTTCTGCTACAATAGAGTCTTGGCGACGAATGCGTTCCTGCTCTATGCGAATGCCATCTTGACAGCGGACTTCACGAATGCTGTCTTGGATTTGGACTTGACGGATGCTATCTTGGCGAATTTGCTCTTTGATAGCTATTTCTAATTGGTGATCCTGATATTTTCTTATACCAATCATTCCTAATCCTGCAACCAGCAGCAATGCAACTATTATCCAAATCCAGCCCCTTGATTTTGGTTGTTTGGGCTGTTGAGGTTGTTCTGCTGGTTTGGTGCTTTTTCGTTGGGTTGGGCGAGATGGTTTCTCTACTGCTGCTGAAGGGTTCTTTGCCCACTCAACGAGAGTGGTTGCTGTTGGGCGATCCCATGTCTCTTTGCTCAGCATCTTGTAGATGGTTTGCTTGAGATTTTCGGAAACATTGGCATTGATAAATGGTATTTCTGCACCGCTTTTTTGCATACCGCCGCCATGCATGCCGAAAGGCGCTATACCTTCTAGCAACTCAAAAACCATAGCACCAAAGGACCAGATATCGCTGACTTTGGTAGGGGCTGGTTGGCGAGAGAAACGTTCAGGTCCCATATAAGCTACAGTCCCCGAACCGTGTGATATAGAACTACCTACAACACTTTTTTGCAAAGTACTGCGAGCACGAGTAGAGATTCCAAAGTCGGTAATGAGGTAATTACCTTCGGTGTCAATGAGGATATTGTCGGGTTTGATGTCTTGGTGGACAATATCCTTCTCATGGAGATATGCCAAACCTGCTGCCACATCGTGGATGAGGTGCCAAATTTCCGTTTCGGAGATATTGCCAACGAACTTAAGGCACGAGCCTGCTGGACAATATGCCATAATTAGATAGGGCATGTTTTCCCATATCCCCAAATGCTTTGGACAGAGTAAGTTGGGATGGTTGAGTTGAAAGACTCCCGTTATCTCACGACGGAACTCATTTATACTATTGGAGTCCATTCCTTGCCCAGGAGCATAAATCTTGATGGCTACATCTATATCCATGTAACTATCATGGGCGAGCCATACCTCACTGAAGCCACCTCGTCCTAATTGGCGAATGAGGGTGTAGTGATCATCGAATGTTGTATTGGGTTGGAGGAGCATAAAAAATCACATACAATTTTAAAAATCTGTTGACCATTGGATGGATATACCGAACATAAAACTTCCATTGTAGCGCATAAAGAAATCTGACGAAGCAGAACTTCCCCAGTGCCAATGTACCCCGACAGACACGTCAGCCCAAGCGTATGTATAATCTGATATGTGAATAGAAGGTCCAGCCCCAAAGTAAAAAGCCGCGTCGTCTTGGAATGGTATAAAGAAATCAACTGAAGGAGTATATACAGCTGCAATTTCATCCTCTATAAAGTTGTAATCTGCTGCAATTTCAATAGGATTGATTTGAATAGGACCCAATCGGAAACTAAACAATCGATAGCCATATGAAATACCTGTACAAAGACCTGCACGCATACCAATCCAAGTTATTTCATAATCACCACAATATCGTGTGTATTGTTGATATTTAGACAACGAATAATTTCTACTTGACCTATAAGACGAGTATGAAGAACTTGTAGATTTCTTAGATTGGGACAAAGAAATCTTTATTGTTTCGTTGCCATCTGTAGTTCGAATGTTAAAAAAGTCAGAACGATCACTAGTTGTTGTATTGGATGTAATAACCACTTTTACCGAATTACCAGTACGTGTTGCAGTGTACATTCCACCTGAAGGATATTGAATTTCCCATGCTTTATTACACGTTACCGTGATATATTCCGTAACGCCTGATGCAGTAGCAACGATTATTGACTTATTTACTTTTAAAGAGGACGAACTTGAAGATGATGTCGTACTTGAACTATTTGAAGAAGTTGTAGTTTTTGCAGCTTGTTCTAATAAGAGTCGGATGCTTGTTCCTCCTCCACCAATATCAATACTTCCATAACGAGTATAAGTATTAGGGTTTGCCTGATAATTCAACGTGAATGAAGTACTTGTACGATTTGTTATTGAACACCATGACGGAACGTTATATATCGAATAAGAGGTAGAACAACTAACAGCAATAGTTCTTGAAGAACTAGAATTCGTTAAATAAACAGTAGAGTTTGAAGTGTAGCCATTAACCTTCAAGTACGAAGTCGTTGAAGAACTCGTTTTTGAAGTAGATTGCTTAGTGTTTGATGTCTTGGGTTTTAATGCGTTATCACACTTTGCAATCCAATTAGAAGCCTCTGTATAATTTTGAGGACATTCACTCTGCACATACTCAAATAGTTCTTTCGCCTTTTGGTAATTACCACTATTATAAAGCGCTTTTGCTTCGGTAAGTCCGTCGGTACAATCGTCAGCAAATAGCGGAATTGAACAAAAGATAAGTATTATTAGTGTTGTGAAAAAAACTTTATTCATATTAATTCTGCGTAATAGTATTTCAATCTTGATAATATATCCTTAAGGAGTGTATGTAAATCCTATCCAATCTGACTGTGTTAACTCTTTATGTGGAGAAGCACTATAATCCCATATAGATACGAAGAATTTATAACTACCTTTGGTAGATATATGCAATTCATAATAAGGCATGAATATAGTAAAATCTTCATATAATGTATTATCATATCCTGGATTTAAATTGCCAGAACAGCAAACCTTACCTGTGTTGGTGTTATATTGATTATTTCTATCTACCAATGCTGTTTCAGATGATGTGTAGAAATAAGCGACGGCTCGACATTGTTTTGAACGAAGATTATATACATTCATCTTAATATGTATTCTCATTCCTTTTTTACCATTCTCATACACATTGTGATCTACCCACACTTTTTGAATAGTCGCTGAAGCATTGCTATAAGTTGATGTACTGCTTTTTCCTGATTGACTTAATTGGATTTTCTTAACGATACTTCCATCTGTTGTTTTGACATTAAAATAGTCAGAGCGAGATTCGGTAGAGGAGTTTGCGTTAATTTTAACGGTCAGCGAGTTTCCATTGCGAGTAACACTATACATATTGCCACTTGGGTACTGTACTTCCCATGTTGTATTACAAGTCACTGTAATATACTCGGTAATGCCACTTGCGCCTGCTGAGATAGAGGTTTTACTTACGCTAAGTGATGGTGAAACCGTTTTACCACTTTGATAAAAATTAACTCTGACAGATTTAGAACCATCAGTAGTTTCTACATCAAAGTAGTCATTACGTGAACTTGTTGAAGAGTTAGAATAATATTGAATTGTTATAGTGTTTCCACTTTTAGAAACACTAAACATACTTGAAGATGTATTCTTCAATATCCAAGTTCTATTACTGGTAACGGTAATACTTGTTGAACCCGAAGCTGCACCTACTGAAATACTTGTACGACTTAGAGATAACTTCGGTGTTAACGCATCGTTACATTTTGCGATCCAATTGGTCGCATCTCCATAGGTACTACCGCACTCGCTCCTTACATATTCAAAGAGCGATTTGGCTTTTGCATAGTTGCCGTTATTGTACAAGCTCTTTGCCTCGCTTAATGCATCAGAACAATCATCTGCTAACATGACAAATTGGCTACAGCACAAAAGCATAATAATAGAGCACAGAATTTTTCTCATAAAGCACTATAATTTTTGTTTAATATTATATACCTTATCTCGTTTTTGTTTTAATTTTCTCTCTAAGTTTGTTCCTGATGGAGCTGCTTGATATTTGCGATCCAACTCGTTGTAAACAGATTGTAACTTATTTTTTAATTCATTCGATTTAGAATAAGATACATAGGTGCCATTAAATAAACTCTTATCTTCGTTATAACGTATGGAAGATAAGTAGTTGTATGCTTCTTCAAACTTCTCGATGTTATCAATACTTGCAGCTTGTAAACTTTGGTTAAAATTATATACTGCATTTGAATGAGCATATCGTATATTTTCTCGTTGCTCTACTCGACTCACACAAATTGCTATAATGACAATTATTAGAGGAATAATTAAGATAAAAGACGCTAACCATGCTTTTGATTTCTTTGGCAATGATGGTTGTGAGATTTTTATATCTTCATACGCACGCTGTGACACCGTTTTAGCAGGTACACGCAGTGAGTACTCGCGCGTTTTGCCTGTTTTGTTAGCATCGAACTTAATTGTAAATGCATTATCTGAGTAATTGCTCGTTCTTATCCATGATTGTGTTGTAGGCTTTGGTAATACCCAAGCACCGTTGGTGTTTACATATACAACGGAATTGCCACCTGCAGCTGGTACATAAATTTCTTTCGGCGTTACAGATATGGTCAATTCCGTTTCTACCGCAGCGCCACGGCGTTGTGTTTCGCGACCGAAAGTATGATTTACCTTTCCATTAACGGGAGGTCTTTCTTGCGATGAAGTATCTTCATTGTCCGTCAATAAATCATAGTCTACCTCAATAGAAGACGGATTGCTTGCCCATTCGATGAGGGTTGCAGCGGTTGGGCGATCCCATGTCTCTTTGCTGAGCATTTTGAAGATGGTGTACTTGAGTGCATCAGATACATTGGCATTGATAAATGGTATCTCAGCACCATTTTTTTGCAAGCCACCGCCAAGCTCGCCGAAAGGCACTACGCCTTCGAGTAACTCGAAAGCCATTGCACCAAACGACCAGATGTCGCTGGCTTTGGTAGGTGCTGGTTGGCGAGAGAAACGCTCTGGTCCCATGTATGCTGTTGTTCCGCCCGATGTAGAGCCGCCTATCACGCTCTTACGCAAAGTGCTGCGAGCGCGAGTGGAGATACCAAAGTCGGTAATGAGATAATTTCCTTCGGTGTCCATGAGGATATTATCGGGTTTGATGTCTTGGTGCACTACATCCTTCTCGTGAAGGTACGCCAAACCATCAGCCACATCATGGATGAGTTTCCAGAGTTCCGCTTCGGTCATCTTACCTACACGCTTTACGCATGAACCAGCAGGGCAATATGCCATGATGAGGTAAGGCATATTTTCCCATGTGTCCACATGCTGCGGTTTGAGCAGGTTGGTATGATTGAGGTCATACACACTGGCAAGCTCGCCACAGAAATCTTGCAAGCCGTCTTGATCCATACCTTGTCCTGGGGCATAGACCTTGAGGGCGATTTGCAGGCGTGTCCAATTATCTTTGGCTAACCATACTTCCGAGAAACCACCTCGTCCGAGGAGCCGAATGAGTTGGTAGCGATTAGCAAACAATGTATTTTCTTGTAGTTGCATAGTTATTCTGGTTTTTTGTTGGTTGTATCAGTTGGTTGAGTTACATCAGCCTCTTTCTTGACTATAGGCATTGGAAGCGTGTCAGGATCAACTTCTTGAACTTTAGATCTCTCTTCTGATTTCTGCACAGCGGGCACGGAGTCTTGTTTTTTAGGGTCTTCTACTTGAGTTGCAGGTTCTGGTAGAGTCTCTATTGGATTTACCTTGACTACTTTAGGCACAATTGTATCACTCTGTTGGTTAACATCCTTCTTAGTAGATTCCTTTTTAGAATCAGCGGGCTTTTTGTCTGCTTTTGTAGGCTTTGCATCGCCCTTGGGGGCTTTGCTCTCTTTATCTTTGATAATTTTAGAAGGCGATTCTTTTTGAATGGTATCATTTAAAGCAGAACTAATACTGTCTTGAATCACTTCTTTATCATTGTGTAACAAAGTAGTAATTTTACTTCTGTATTTATATGATACACCACCTAACAAAGTTATGATTATTAACAATACTATTCCACCTAAAAGAAATCTCAATCGCTTGTTAGCAGTTATTAGAGCCGCTTTTGAAGCACTCATTTTATTGCTGGGATTGGCAGTTTGGGTTGCAGCATTAGCTTCCTTGCCGCCGCTGATGATTTGTGCGAGGGCTATAGTCACATTGTCATGCCAGCCAGCTGCTTCGTCTGCAGCCCAAAGGGCATCACGGCACTCTTGCATAGAGGTTTGGTGGGCTTGCACTTGTTCTGCTATCTCATGGTCGCGCAAGGTGCCACAGAGACCGTCAGAGCAAAGGAGAATAATATCGTTGTTGTACAAGTCAAACTCTTTGGTATCAGGTTGCGCTGCACCGCGAGGATCACCCAATGAGCGAGTGATGATATTGTTGTTCGGGTGGTCAAATGCCAAGTCGTCGGTCAGTTTGCCAGCGTCAACGAGTTCTTGTACATAGGAGTGGTCGTGGCTCAGACGCTCTAAGCCCAATTGAGGGTTGAAACGATAGCAGCGGCTATCACCGCACCAGCCCACATAGACTTTCTGACCGAGCAACCATGCCATGACGATAGTAGAGCCCATACCATCTGTATCGGGATTGGTTTTGCTATGCGCTTTGATAGCCGCATCGGCAGCCACGATAGCAGAAGCGATATACTTGCATGGGTTGGCGACGGCAGTATCGGTGAGTTTGTCGGTAGTGAACCACTCTTTGATGGTTTTGACTGCGATGTCGGATGCCACTTCACCTGCGTTCATGCCACCCATACCATCGCATACAACGAGGAGCGCACCTTTCTCGCCCAAAGAGACTTCTGCATCGGCAGTGAAGCCCCATGAGTTGTCTGAGAGGTTGTCGTCTAATTGATAGTTGTCCTCGTTGTTGGGTCTGCCCGCCGCTTCGCAGCGAGCAGCCATACGGAAAAGAATATTATTCGTTTTCATTATTTAACAGCACTAATTGGTACAACAAAACCTGTAGAGCGACCTGCTCCTGCAGAAACAAGACCAACTACAATAAGTTCTCCATCATCTGTAGTTGCAAAGACAGGACCACCTGAATTGCCATGCTCGAATGAAGTTGCAGTAGTAAGGATTAATCCTTGCTCTAAACCATTGGAAGCTACAGATGCCTCACTATAGATAGGATGAACATCACTTGGAGAATTTGCTCCTAACCCCATTGGATAACCTAAAATAGTTAATTTAGTGCGCATTTCGAGTTGTGTAGAAAGTCTATTATGGAATGCCAAACCACCTGTTTGATTGGTATTGAATACTGCATAATCGGTAGGACCAAGTGGAGCAGTTACTAATGTAACGCCTTCAAATGTTTGACTTTGATCTGCTGAGCGATTAATACGCGCTTGCTTGGAAGTAAATGATAGTGTTTTACCCGTAGGAGAATATGCCTCAAGATGTGCAACTACTGAACCGCCATTGTGAGCAATAGCGTTGCAAGCGAGGTTGAACTCATCGTTTTCGTCGGTTGGGAACATCCATGGCTCCACTACATGGCGCGCTGTAACGAAGCGACCGTCATTGAGCAAGAAACCACTACCCATGCCGATATTCTCGTAGGTTTTGCTTTGTCCCTCGAATGTTAGAACAATCTTTCGGATGAGCACGAAGTAAACGGATGGCTCACATGCAGCAATGCTCTTGTTGGATGTTTTAGAGCCTGTAACTTTCGTTGTTCCAGTAACCTCTGCTTTAGGAGCAGAAGCTTCTTCAAGTTGTTTCTTAATATTTTTATACTTATTGTCTATGACTTTGATTTGTTTATTAGCTTCTTCAAGTTCTTGCCTTGCTTGTTCCACTTGTTGCTTAGCGTCATCAATTTGCGCTTTGGTCCATTCTTCCTTTTTCAAATCATTTTTATGATCTATAATCCCATATGACACACCACCTGCAATGAGTAGCACGATGACAGTGGACATCACTGCCATAGCGGTCTTGTATGGTTTGAGGGCTTGCTGGCGGAAGAGCGACAAGCGACGGCTGAGGGCGATACTGCCTGTCTTGGACTTGTTGCCAGTAGGAATGATGAAGCCGAGTTTGGGACCATTGACAGAGAGCTGAATCTCATCACCATTTTGTAGATACCACTCTTTGGCAACGGGGCGACCGTTGAGGAAAGTTTGGTTGGTTTGTGAGAGTTGGATGAGTTTCCAGTTGTCTCCATCGCGCACGATAGCAGCGTGGCGACGGCTGACGGTGGAGAACTTCTCATCGAATTGCACTTGGCATTTAGGGTCGCGACCGATTTCTATTTGGTCCACGATGATCTCTTGTGCCTCTCCTGCGCGGTGGTATTGAGACGATACTTTGTGCTCAAGGATGTAGTAGGAGCGACCTCCTGCATTGAAAACGGAACTTAATCCTGCGCCCACTGATCCAGCGAGTGAGCGTTTGTAGGTTTGTGTAGGTTGTGACATAATTATTGAGATTTATAAGTTAGCTGCAATTGCGATTCCAGCGATAATTCCGATAACAATCGTTATAATAAAACAAATACCTGCCGCGTTAGCCCACGACTCTTGTTTCGCATCAAATTCAGCAGCGGTTCCGCTAAATTTTTCCCATGCATAACGACTACCATTAGCACCTAAGATGAAACAAATAATTAACGCTGCAATTTGTCCTAAATAAGGTATCAATATAATGAGAGGCCAATAAACTCCATTACAAACACCCCAAAGCCAACCAAAATAAAAGGCACCCCAATTCCATTTGTTGAGGTATGCAGGTTGTTCTCTTTGTTGAGGAACTACAGCGTCACCGCCTATATTAATATTTACCTGCTGGTTATTTTGGTGGTAATTTTGATATGGCATACGCTCGGTTGCAGGTGCCACTTTTCGCACGGTATTATTACCCATGCCTAAAAGCGAATAAACCTCATTGAGATTCAATGGATATTGTGAACCCAAAGTAACATTATCACCTCTGCGAATTTGGCATGATTGGTGGTGGATATGTACTCCATTAACATAAGTACCATTAGTGCTATGATCTTGTAATAATAATATATCACCATTGCATGTGATTGTAGCGTGGCTTCCGCTAACGGTGCCATATTTTGCATCAACGACTATAGTTGACTGCGCATTGCGTCCGATTGTGATTTGACTCATAATTGAATAGATATTTGAAGAGTGATTAATAAGCTTCTACTCGGAGTTTGGTATCTCCGATGGATATGATATCGCCTATGGCAAGGAAGTAGCCATTGGGTGTGATTTCTTTTGCGTTGACATAGGTGCCGTTGAGCGAGGTTTTCCAACCACCTGCATAATTCTTGTCCCATTGACCATCGCGAATGAACCAGTTGCCAGAGGTCGTGTCGTACTCAATAGTACAATGCTTGCGCGAGATGTATTGGCTTTGGTTTTCGCAGATAGGCAGGGTGTTGAAGGTGCTGCGGTCGTTGCGCCCCATGGTGAGCAATCCGTGGTTGAGTTTGCCAAGGGCAGAGATGTCGTAGGTGCGACCATACTCCTCGCCTTGCATGACACGCAAGAGCAGACCACGAATGACCGATGGGGTGATAAGGTCGTCTTGAGAGGCATGTGCTTGCGGTTGCGCGAGTTCTGCTGGAGGCAAGAGGGCGAGTACCTCGTCCACGGATTGGAGCCGCTTGTGAAAGTCGGGTTGGAGGCAGCCCTCAATGACAGGGCGATACATGGTGCCGTAGGTACTCATGCTGAGGGCACTGCGGTTCCAGTTGCCTTCTTTTCCTGCTCGGATATACATAGCGAGGTCCATCTCATTGTTGAGTGAGCCGAAAGGCAGGTTGCCTGTGATGAGTTGGTACATCATCACACCGAAAGAGAAGATGTCGGTGGTGGGTAACACTGTGGCATCTTTGTGCGGATTGAGTTGCTCAGGCGGCATATAAGCATAGGTGCCGAAAATCTGCTGGGGTTTGCCGAGGATATTGCGCTCGGTCATGCGTTTGTTGCGGTCGCCAGAGATGCCAAAATCGGTAAGGGCAGCTGTACCATCCGCCTTGATAAGCACATTCTCGGGTTTGAGATCGCGGTGGACTTTTCCGCATCGGTGCAGGGCTTTGAGACCAAGAAGGATTTGTTGTCCCACGAGGTTCCAATCCGTATTGGATGGCGCATTGCCAAGGTCGCCTTTCGGGCAGAACTCCATCAAGATATAAGGATTGCCCTTGATAGTTCCATGACCGACAGAGTGCACCAAATAGGGACTATTGATTTGTCCAGTTTGATACTCCATCTCGAAGCGGTCAGCCAGTTGCTGGCGGATTTCTGGATGTACCTCCCAAAGTTTGAGTACCTTGAGCGCATATTCCTTGCCGTGCGAGTCAGAAACCTTAAATACCATACCAAAAGCACCCTCGCCGAGGCTTTTGGTGACGGTGTAGCGGTTGTCTATTCGGTCGCCCGTATTAAACGCACATCTCTCAACCATGATACACGAAGATTAGTCGATATGGAAAACAAATTGACGGTTGCCCATGAGAATGACATCACCCTCTTTGAGTGCGGTTTTCTCGCCTGCGTAGATGAAAGTGGTGTGTTGTGCACTCTTGTCTTGGATGTACCATTGACCGTCCTCGCAAGTGAGTTGTGCTTGCACTTTGGAGGTGATGGTTTGGTTCTCAGGGTCGAGGTTCGCGCGGTTGAGTTCGTGTGCATCGCCTTTGAGCGCGAGAGCAGCAGGAGTGTCCACGCCTTGTTGTGCAACGGGTTCGAGGTGGCATTTGTTGGCAGGTGCTACTTGTACCCAAGGATTAACGGTGCCTTGTACAGGAGATGCCTTGACTTGCTGAGGAGCAGCGGCTGGTTGTGGCGCAGAAGCGGCTTGAGGTGCTGTTTGGTGGCAGTTAGGGCAATCGGTCACGCCTGGGCGCATAGGATAGCCGCAGTTGGGGCAAGCGTTGGCAGCTGGTGCTGAAGCTGGTTGTGCTTGTGGGAAAACGACTGCCTCGTTGACCGTCTTGTTGAGCGGATTGACCTGAGGTGCTGCCTCTGGGATAGTGCCGTAAGCTGGCTGGTTATTGACTGCACCACCGAGTGGTGTGTTACATTTCTCACACTTGGTGAGTCCGTTGGGATTTTCCCAACCACAGTTTTTGCAACGCATGGGTATATGATTTAATTAAAATTATTTAGCTTCAACATTATATACAAACATAACATCATTATAGTCGATGTATAATTGTACTTGTCCATTTGCTTGAACACGAATCCTCATATCGCATCGCAAGCCATTTGCATCTACACAATGGAAAGTAATAGAGGATCCTCCGTCATTATCGTACTCCTCTGGTTCCGTATCATAAACATCATATTCTTGTGGTGTACTGCTGTAAATGTTTACTCGATCTGTAGCCGTATTTATGACAATTAGAACAGAACAATCTTCCCAATCTGACCATTCAGACCAATTTCCCCAATCGTCTGTTGTTTTGTAAGCTAATTCTGTAGCTTGCCACTTTAGGATATCGCTTGCAGAAGCAATTCCACATAACATTAGAAAAGAAAGACAAAGTAGTAATTTTTTCATATTAGTGTGTTTTTTAAGTTGAAGTTTAATCTATCTATAATCAGTCATGAGCAATAATAAGCCCGTAGTGTCCTACGTCATAGCCAGATTCATAACTGTATGCTGAAATTTCAATAAGGTAATCACATGTTTGTTCTGGAGTGATACTCACGGCAGCCATAGCATTTGCATCGGCATCTTTTTCTACTATTTGCCATTCGCCGTAGACTTTTTTATATACTTTTACATCAATATCTTTAAATCTGAAATCGCCAAAGGCAACGATATAGTAGGTATAATCATCAGTTAATGTTCTTATTGTTGTTTTAGTCGTACGTAAAATATCATATTCCATACGAACTATTTCCTTTCCTAAATCATTTTCAATTAATTCTACGATTTCCTTCGACTTATTAATAACCGGAAACATAGATGTTGAATAGTCTGCACAAACAATAATAGGTGCAACCAATAAGAATAGCAAATTTAAGATCCTTTTCATTTTTTTAATCCAAATTATTAATTTTTACTCCACGCCAATAGAAGCCATTTGTAACAGGCTCTATTATATCAATCTCGTGTACACCATTAGGAATGCGAGGAAATAATAATACAATTCTATTGCGCTCTCCTCTATTAACATTGTAGCGTTCATCTAAATTTTTTGCGGCTACGATTTGACCTTCTTCGTCACAAAGATAAACACCCATGATATTTGCTCTAAAATTTTGATTATCGGTAATGTAAATATTAGAACCAAAAGATACCCAACCTTCATAGTAATATGAATAATAGTCAAGCCCTACAAAAGTACAATCATCGCTGATAGTTACATTGGTTATATGACTTGTACTATTGGAATCGTCACTGCTAGAAGAAACGTAGGGATTAGATGTATATAGAGGCCATACAGGAATACCTCGTTTATAATAATATTTTCCAGAATGAATGCTAATTAAGTTTGCCTGATTAACAGGTGGATATACTTCTGTAAATGATATAGTATTGGTATGGTATATCTCAATAGGTTGCAAACCTAAAGTACTATATGAAAGATAATATCGTTGTTGAGTATCAGAATCTTCAATAAATTCATCAGTACTAGAACAAACCCATGTACCTTTGATTTTTGGAGTCACTTCTTTGTGAACGATTGTACAATCATCTCGAAAATCAATAGCAACTACTTTCCAAATAAAGGTGTTGTCTTCAATTATAGCGTTGCTAACAGGTATTTCCCTTGCTAGAATCATAGAAGGGAAACATGAAAATAGGAATAGTAGTTTTTTCATTCTTTATCAATGGGTGCATAGGAACTCCCAGCTATGCGGATTGTTGTTAATCGTTGAGGCATATAAAAAAAGCGTGGAGTCCGACTGTTGTCGTTCCACGTTTTCGAGGCCTTCGCATTGCCTGCATCTTTGAACCGACAACGCTGAAGCCCACGCCGAATATAAATATACTCTCGTGCCATTTATTTTTATGGAATACGCGTGCGCGTACACACATATATACGCGAAGGATAACCAAATTTGGCACAAGAGGGATAATCTATATCCCGTAGGACATCTATCGTTGCTAAGTCCTGAAGATGCTTTGGAAAGTTGCGAAGTTTCGAAAACGTCAGAACAGAGTGTCTTGTCCTGAAATAAGTAGACACTAAAAAGTGTCATTATGAAGTATAAATTTAGTAAAACGGACAAGATGCGTATTGTTCACGAGTATGAAACAAGCGACTTAAGCTATGCAGAGTTAGCAAAAAAGTATGGTATTCC
>JAZQTO010000102.1:0-42655 GCA_045630805.1 Paludibacteraceae bacterium | reverse complement strand
GTGTTCTCTCGGAGTTCTCTCGGTCGGAGGTCGGCAGAATAGGGGAAGGTAGAATGGAATGAAATCTTAAGAAATGGTATAAATTATAGGTAATAAGTTATAAAAAAAGGGAACTATATACGAGTTGACAGTGATTTTATTTTTACGACAATTAAAGTCAATTTGGATGTCAATTATCGTCAATTCAAGGATAAGTTTTGTTTTTGCTCTAATGAAATGCAGCTTTGCCGCATTTGGAGAGCAAAACAAAATTGATAATGACAGCAAGTGTCAACAGGTATATAAGTCCTTTTTTTATTGTAGTACGTAAGACTTCAACTCTGCTTTTATTCTGTATTGGCGCCCATAATCGGCATTTTTGCTGGAGTAGTATACGTATTTATCTTTCCACCCAAATCCTTCAATCTCCACCATTCGCACCATTTCCGGTTCTATTTGTACCTCTTTACTAATATCTTGATAGTCTAGCATATTGCCTTTCATGTCGTAATAGGTAATACGAAACTGAAAGGATTTAACCGTTCTACCTGTTGAGTTATGCACGTACAAGTTGGCTGTAGGTCTCAAACAATCGTGCTCATATTTTACTACGACCAACGCATCGGAGCGAAAACCTTTTGACCCATCCATGGCTGTACTTTGTGGTTTGGAGGGTCTCAAAGGCTCTGCTCTAGATTGAGGCGGAGTAGATGGTCGTGGCTCAGGTTTCACGTCCTTCGTCTCTTTCTTCTTCAATTCATTCAGTTCGTTGCGCACATTACGCAATTGCTGTTTATGCGACTCTACTTCTGTTTGTAGTTTTTTTACTTCCTGTTGGAGTGTTTGTATATTTTCCTGCTCCTTTTCAATTTCTGATTTGCAGTTACTGAGTGCATTGAGCACATCTAGCCAATCGGCTGCACGTATTGTCACAGAATCGTGCGTGCTTTGTGAAACAGAGCGAGAAGGTGTTTTGCGTTTGTATTTTCCATTGTTTTTGAGGGTATTAAAGACTAACACCCCACTAATTCCAATGATTAGTAGCGCAGAGAACAGTATTTTCAGACAGCCATCTGTAGCATATTCCTGAAATTCCTCATTCTCTCTTTCTTCGCGGAGTTTTTCGTATTCAGCACTAAATTTGTCCTTATATTCTTCGTTCTCCATAATTGTAATATTTGATTCTACGCTGCAAAATTACGATTTTTTTTTGAATAAACCAAAAAATCCTTTCAGAACTTTGTTATTTCACAAAAAATCACTACCTTTGCAATCTCATTCAAATTTTAATATCATGACTATCCGTTCATACATTGATGCACATCGTGACCGCTTCTTAGAGGAGTGGGCGAGTTTGATTCGTATTCCTAGTGTCAGTTGCCAACCCGCCCACAAACAGGACATGCTCCGTTGTGCCGAGCGTTGGTGCGAACTCCTGTTAGAGGCAGGTGCGCAAAAAGCCCAGATCATGCCATCTGAGGGACATCCATTCGTATATGCAGAATACTCGACTGTAGAGGTGAAAGGTGAAAGGTTAGAGGTTAAAGGCGAGGAGATCCCTACCGTACTCGTTTATTCCCATTATGATGTAATGCCCGTAGAGCCATTGGAACTTTGGAACTCTGACCCATGGGAACCATCCATCCGCGATGGACGACTCTATGCTCGTGGAGCGGATGATGACAAAGGACAAGCGATGATACAGGTCAAAGCCTTTGAGTATCTAGTCAAACACGGACTGATGAACTGTAATGTAAAGTTTATCTTTGAGGGTGAAGAAGAGATTGGTAGTCCTAGTCTAGACACCTTCCTCAAGGAGCATAAAGAGTTACTTGCTTGCGATATTATTCTTGTGAGCGACACCTCTATGATTGGTAAAGACACTCCTTCTATCACGACAGGATTGCGCGGATTGGCTTATTGGGAGATAGAGGTCACAGGTCCTAATCGCGACCTGCACAGCGGACACTTTGGAGGTGCAGTCAAGAACCCTATCAACGCTCTCACCGAGATGTTGGCGAAAGTGGTGGATGAGAAAGGACGAATCACTATCCCTGGCTTCTACGACGATGTACTACCTATCCCACAAGAGGAGCGTGAAATGATCAAACAGATTCCATTCTCCGAGCAGGCATACTGCCAAGCGATAGATGTGGACACTACGTTTGGCGAGGAAGGCTACTCTACCCTAGAGCGCAACTCGTGTCGTCCATCTTTTGATATCTGCGGCATATGGGGCGGTTATACAGGCGAAGGCAGTAAGACGGTATTGCCAAGCAAGGCGTACGCCAAGGTTAGTTGCCGATTGGTAGCCAACCAAGATCACGAGAAAGTGAGTCAAGCTTTTGTGGACTATATTCAAACCATTGCGCCAGCAGGAGTACGTGTCAAAGTAACCCCTATGCACGGCGGTCAAGGCTATGTATGCCCTATTGATATCCCCGCTTACAAAGCCGCAGAACATGGTTTTGAGGTGGCATTTGGCAAACGACCATTGGCAGCACGCCGAGGAGGTAGTATTCCGATCATCAGCAGTTTTGAACAGATACTCGGCGTGAAAACGATCCTTATGGGCTTTGGTCTAGAGAAGAACGCCATCCACTCGCCTAATGAGTCTATGGACCTTGAAGTATGGGAGAACGGCATCGTGGCTGTGACTGAGTTTTACCGTGCCTTTAAACCATAAACTTTAAACTCTAACCTAAGTATGAACATCGTTATCATCGGCAAGGGCAATGTAGCCACCAATCTGCAATACGCTTTTAGCAAGAAAGGTATTGCTTGTCAAATGGTTAGCAGTCGCGAAGGCTTAGACCAACTGCCTACGGCTAATGTGTATATCTATTCCGTTCGCGACGAAGCCTTGGCGGAAGTGGTAGGTCAAGTACATGGCAAAGAGAGAGCACTACACCTCCATACTTCAGGCAGTATGCCGATGTCAATGTTTGGAGCAGACAAACCCCATGCAGGCGTTTTCTACCCTTTTCAGACCTTCAGCAAGACGCATATCATCGAGGATTTCTCCACTATACCCGTCTTCTTCGAGGCGAAGGGTATTGACGATATTAGTGCGGTGTATTCGTTGGCATTGAGCATCACCAGTCATGTCTACGAAACCACCCAGCATGATCGTGAGCGATTGCATGTAGCGGGAGTCTATGCTTGTAACTTCACCAACCTCATGTACACCCTAGCAGCCGAACTGTTATCCTCCACTCATATCCCGTTCAAAGCACTACTGCCGCTCATAGACGAGACCGCAGCCAAGATTCATACGCTCACCCCACGCGAAGCACAGACCGGACCTGCTCGCAGAGCAGATCAAAGCGTAATGCAACATCATATGGAGCTATTGCCAAATGATGAGTTGCGGCAAATATACCAACTCCTTTCTGACCAAATACAGAAGCGATTCTCCTAAGATTATTCCACTCAAGATTAGTGCATTTGCAGGAAAAATAGCATATAAAACAAACTTTCCGCTATTTTTCTTGCAAATGTGTTTTTTGTACCTTCGAGGGCACCTTATCCTCGAAGATACAGTGAAAAAATGTAGTCTATTCGTCAGAACGGACTTACAATAAAGAACTCGCTATGCTCGTTGAGATTGTCGTCGTTCTTCCTCTCCCCAAAATCAAAGATTTTTGGAACCCGATAACTATTTCTCAAGAAAGTTTAACTTTTTCTTGCGCATATACATTTTTTTTCGTATCTTTGCAGGCTAATTAGATTATATGCAATATAATCTCATCCAAAACAGATAAATATAGTAAGATGGAATATACATACCTCAATACAATCCACTACCCTAGCGACCTCAAGCAGTTGCCTTTGGAGAGCCTGCCTACGGTGTGCGCTGAGGTGAGAGATTTTATTATCCAAGAGTTGAGTCATAACCCTGGTCACTTGGGGTCATCGCTTGGCACGGTGGAGTTGACGGTGGCATTGCATTATGTATTTGACACACCTAACGACCAACTCGTATGGGACGTGGGTCATCAGGCCTATGCTCATAAGATATTGACTGGCAGACGCGAGCGTTTTCATACCAACCGCCAGTTCAAAGGACTTGCCCCTTTCCCTACTCCTGCGGAGAGCGAGTACGATGCATTTATTGCGGGACATGCGAGCAATAGTATTTCCGCAGCCTTGGGACTTGCTATGAATAAAGAGTCTAAGAAGCGAGTCGTAGCGATCATCGGAGATGGTGCAATGACTGGCGGCTTGGCGTTTGAAGGACTCAACAACACCTCTATGTTGCCCAATAACCTGCTCATTGTGCTCAATGACAATAACATGGCTATTGACCCTATCAAGGGAGGATTCACCCAATACTTGGTGGATATTACGACTAGCAAGCGCTATAACAAGTGGCGTTGGGGTATCTACCGTTTGGCGCGTAAGTTGCATATTATCAACGATAGCAACAAAGGACGTGTACAACGCTTTGCCAATAATCTCAAAGCGATTTTGACCAAGCAACCTAACAATATCTTCCAAGGCTTGAATATCCGCTATTTTGGTCCAGCAGATGGACACGATGTGCTAGATTTGGTTCGTATCTTCCAAGAAATCAAAGATTACGAAGGACCAAAAGTGCTGCATATCATCACCAAGAAAGGCAAAGGCTACGAACCTGCCGAGAACGACCAAACGACATGGCATGCACCTGGAGAGTTTTGTGTAGAGACAGGCGAAAGGCGAAAAGGCGATGAGGCGAAAAAGCAAGTGCTATGGCAAGAGGTGTTTGGCGAGCAGTTGTTAGCATTAGCCAAAGAGGATGAGCATATCGTGGGTATCACCCCTGCTATGCCTAGTGGCTGTAGCATGAATATCATGCAGAAGGAGATGCCTAATCGCGTCTTTGATGTGGGTATCGCAGAGGGACACGCCGTTACCTTCTCAGCAGGTTTAGCCAAAGCAGGTATGAAACCCTTCTGCAATATCTACTCTAGTTTCCTCCAACGCGCCTACGACAATATCATCCACGATGTGGCACTTCCAAAACTGCCAGTAGTGTTCTGCATTGACCGTGCGGGTATTGTAGGCAACGATGGAGCCACTCACCATGGTCTATTGGACTTGGCATATCTACGTCCTATCCCCAATATGGTGATAGGCGCACCGATGACAGCCGAGGATCTACAAGATATGATGACACTCGCCAAAGATTACGATGGTCCGATTGCTATCCGTTATCCAAGAGGTAGAACGAATGAAGGCGATGAGGCGATTAGGCGATTAGGCAATGAGGCGAAGGTGACTATCGGCAAAGGTGTGTGCTTGAGAGAAGGCAATGATGCGAAAGTAGCAGTACTAAGCATCGGCGCTATCGGCAATACGGTGATGGAGGCGATAGGGCTATTAGGCGAAAGGTTAGAGGCGAAAGGCGAAGAGGCGAGAATAGCTCACTACGATATGCGTTGGCTCAAACCAATGGATGAGTTTATTTTAGCAGAGGTGGCTGAGAAATACCATACAATTATCACCGTAGAAGACGGTGTGATTAGCGGCGGATTGGGTAGTGCTGTGGCGGAGTTTATCTCAGATCATTCAACATGCAAAACTCAAAATGCTAGCATACCTCGTCTCATCCGCTTAGGTGTGAACGATCAGTTTGTAGAGCATGGTAGTACCAAGGAATTGTATCATTTGTTAAAACTAGATAAAGAAGGCATATGCGAATCATTATTGCAGGCGCTGGAGCAGTAGGCCGCCACTTGGCGAAACTGCTTTCCCGCGAAGATATGGATATCAGTCTAATAGACGAGCGTCAAGACCGTCTAGGCGATTTGGATGCCAACTACGACCTACTCACCAAAGTGGGTAGTCCTACATCCATCAATGATTTGAAGAATATTGGCGTGGAAGATGTAGATCTCTTTATTGCCGTCACCCCATCCGAATCGGAGAATATCACTGCATGCTTGCTAGCAAACGAGTTAGGCGCTAAGAAAACCCTTGCACGCATTGACCACTACGAGTATCTCGTCCCCGAGAACAAGCGTATCTTTGAGAAGATGGGGCTCAACCACCTCATTTATCCAGAGTTGCTTGCAGCCAAAGAGATAGCCGCTTCTCTCAAAACCAACTGGATGCGCTACCATTTGACCCTTTGCGAGGGTGCATTGGAACTTTGCGTGGTCAAGGTACGAGAGGGAGCAGAAGTGATTGGACAAAAATTCATGTCGGGTTACTTCAACCATGGTCTCTATCGTATCGTGGCTATCAAACGCGGTCAATCGACTATCATTCCTGGCGGACAAGACGAAGTGATGGCAGATGATATGGTCTATGCGGTGTGTACACGAGAGAACAAAAAGATTCTACGCGAGCAATTAGGCAAACAAAAACGCGAGATCAAGAACATCATGTTCTACGGTGGTTCTAAGATTGCCCAAAAGACTGTGCAGAATCTCCCTGATGACCTCAATATTAAGATTTTGGAGGCAGATCGCGAACTCTGCTACCAACTCAGCGAGAAGATCAATAATGTCCTCATTATCAATGCCGACGGTAGTGATATGACGGTACTCAAGGACGAGGGCATAGAGGATGTGGATGCTTTCGTAGCCGTAACCGACAGCAGCGAAGCGAATATCTTTGCCTGCATGGCTGCCAAGCGTTTTGGTGTAAAAAAGACGATTGCCGAAGTAGAGAATATCGACTATATCGCCATGGCAGAAGGTCTAGAAATCGGCACCGTACTCAACAAAAAGACCATTGCAGCGTCGTATATCTACCAAATGTTATTGGATGCCAGTGTGCTCAATGTCCGTAACTTAGCGAGTGCGGATGCAGAGATTGTGGAGTTTATGGCAGAGGAAGGTAGCAAGATCACTAAAGCTAAGATTCGCGATATGCGCCTACCTGCCGACACCAATATCGGTGCTATCGTGCGCGCGGGAGAAGGCATACTCGTTAATGGTGATACCCAGATCCTGCAAGGCGACCAAGTGGTAGTATTCTGCAAGAATCAAGTAATTAGACAACTCGAAAAGTTCTTCAAATAACTCAACACTCAACTCTCAATATGACCCGCACCTTCAACACACGAATGGTCTTTCGCACCATGGGCGCCCTGCTATTGCTTGAAGCTATCTTCATGGCTATCGCGATGGGTGTGAGTCTATGGTACAAAGAAGCAGACACAGGCATTTTTCTTATATCCACGATTATCACGCTGTTAGCGGGCGTGATAGGTCTATGTATTGGTCGTCGTGCTGAGTCGCGCATGGGCGAGAGAGAGGGATATGTAATTGTGGCAATGGTGTGGGTTGTCTTCTCTGCTTTTGGACTACTACCATATTACCTCAGCGGGCAGGTGCCTTCGTTCACCGATGCTTGGTTTGAGAGTATGTCTGGTTTTACTACCACGGGTGCGACCATCATCCCCAACCTAGATGTCATCACCCACGGACTACTCTTCTGGCGGTCATTGACGCAATGGATTGGCGGTATGGGAATCATTGTACTCTCCATCGCTATCCTGCCGATCTTTGGGCTCAACGGTATGCAACTCTATGCCGCCGAAGTGACGGGACTCACCTACGAAAAACTCTCTCCACGTATCTCGGATACCGCCAAGATGATGTGGACCACCTATGTGATACTCACCGCCAGCGAGATTCTTGGCTTGTGGCTCTGTGGTATGCCTATCTTTGATGCTGTGTGCCACTCATTCTCTACCATTGCCACGGGCGGTTTCTCCACTAAGAACAACAGTCTAGAGTTCTACGACTCGGCAGCGATACACTATCTGGTGACTTTCTTCATGTTCGTTTCGGGTATTAACTTCGTGATACTCATCTATTTGGTTAGTGGCAAAGCACGCAATTTCTTCCGCGATGAAGAGTTTCGCTGGTACACAGTGGCGGTTGTTCTCTTCTCCTTGTTGCTGACGATAGGCTTGTATATTGCTCGTCCAGGATGGACGGGCTTGCATATGGAACGTGCGTTCCGCGATAGTATTTTCACGGTTATCAGCGCCATGACTTCTACGGGTTATACTATCTCCGACTATATGTACTGGCCAGTGGTGGCATGGGTAGTGATCTTCTTCCTTATGCTTACGGGCGCATGTGCAGGTAGTACGGCTGGAGGTATCAAATGGGTGAGACTATCTATCATTTTGAAGAACGGTGTGGCAGAGTTCCAACGCCGCATTCACCCCAACGCTATTATCCCTGTCAAACTCAACGAGAAGACGATTCCGCAGCAGACGATCAATAACATCATGGCGTTTTTGATTTTCTATATCTTTATCATTGTAATTACGGTAGTGGTTTTCTGCGCGAGTGGTGTCAATTTTGACGAATCCATCGGTGCGGCTGTCTCAGCGATTGGTAATGTGGGTATCAGTATTGGTCAGTTTGGACCTTCGGGCACCTATGCCGAGTTCCCTACGGTAGCCAAATGGGTAATGAGTTTCGTGATGTTAATCGGTCGTCTGGAGATCTTCACCGTGTTGCTCCTCTTTACCAAAGCGCTCTGGAAGAAGTAACAATTCAATGAGACCAAGACATATTGCATATATCATATGGACAGTGATTGCGCTACTAGGCGTAGTCTGTATGATTGTGCCCGATGGAGGGTGGTATATCGGCAAATGGAACTTGCGTTTTCCTACCTTGGCAGAAGCATTGGATTTGAAGGGGGATTCGATTGCGGATGTTGATTTGGAAATATTGAGCGATTCCTTATTGGCAGAGGCGGACACAGTAAGTGTGATACCAACTGATAGCCTAATTCAACAAGATACATTAGCCACCCAAGATAGCGTTCCGCAGAAACCTCAACCCATAATCCCTGAAGTGAATGTAGTACACACCGATTCTCGCGCTTATTTGGCAGCTTTCTATGCAGCATTGGATAGTGCGAGTAGTAAGCCTGTGCGTGTGGTGCATTACGGAGATTCGCAGATAGAAGAAGATCGTATCACGAATATCCTACGCGAGAAGTGGCAGAAGCAATATGGCGGTGGAGGAGTAGGACTCATACCACTACACCAGACGATTCCGACTCGCACCATTCGCCAAAAACTCTCCATCAACGGAGTGGTACAAACCACACAGAAAGGTCCTAAGCGTTATATCGTCTATGGCCCTAAGTCTATGCGTCTGACCGATAGCGACGACTACGGCGTGATGGGACAAGTGGCAGTGATGGACTCGACTCTCGTGCCTGGTAGCGATAGTGTCGTGCTGCATGTGGAGCCATTGGACAAAAAACGCAAACCACACAACTATTTTAATCGCGTACGTATCCTTGCGGATAGTTCTCTCACCTTTAGCCTTTCGCCTTTAGCCGATAGTACGACTCACTGCGATATCGTTCTCCAAGGGACAGGCAATGTGTATGGCGTGAGTTTGGAGACACCAATGGGTGTGATTGTGGACAATATTCCTATGCGTGGTTGCTCGGGTAATATCTTCACGAAAATAGACAGTGTACAACTGAGTGACTTCTATCGGGAGAGTAATACTAGACTGATTATCTTGCAGTTTGGTGGCAATATGATTCCTCAGACGGAGAATCCTTCGACTATTAGCGGTTATGTAAGGAGTACAATGCGTCAACAAGTTCGCTATCTGCGTGCTTGTGCGCCTGAGGCATCGATCTTGTTTATCGGTCCGAGCGATATGTCCACGAATATTGATGGAGAAATGGTGACCTATCCGTTGGTACCATATATGGATCGTTTGCTAAAGAAGATGGCTCAAGAAGAAGGCATAGCATATTGGAGTATGTATGAAGCGATGGGCGGCAAAGACAGCATGGTTAGATGGGTAGAGAATGGTTTGGCAGGCAGCGACTATGTGCATTTCACCCGCGCAGGAGCCAATAATATCGGCAAAAAATTGTATAATTGGCTGATGAGTTACCCAAGTGATTCTCTAAACACTAAGCTCTAACCCCTAAACTAGAAAAATGGAATTCTTACACCACATATTCGGTTTTAATAGCGAGAGTCCGTTGCTGTTTACCCAGTTCTACTTCTGGGCGTTCTTTGCGTTGGTGTATGCGGTGTTTGCGTTGATTATGGAAGTAGGTGCGCAAAGCGCACAGGCGAGAAGGCGAGAAGGCGAGAAGGCAAAAGGCAGGAATACGCGCCTGCACCTGCGCAATGTCTTTCTCATGGCAGTGAGTTGGTTTTTCTACTATAAGACCAGCGGATTGTTTCTGCTTTTATTGCTATTTGTTACACTCAGCGACTGGCTGATAGCGCAGCGAATATATCGGAACAAGGAGCAAGGAACAAGGAGCAAAGACCATATAGCCAAAGCATGGTTAGCACTGAGTGTGGTAATCGACCTCGGTTTGCTATGCTACTTCAAGTATGCGTATTTCTTCACCAATGTAGTGAACAACTTGCTTGGAACAGAGTTAGCTGTGTTTGACTTGTTTGCGTATATTGGCAACGGATTTAGCGAGAGCGGAAGGTTTATGGTGGACAAGATTATCCTGCCTGTGGGTATATCGTTCTACCTCTTTCAGGTGATGTCTTACACCATAGATGTCTATCGTGGGCATGTCAAACCCGTGAAGAACATTCTCGATTTCGCTTTCTATGTGAGTTTCTTTCCTCAATTGGTAGCAGGTCCTATCGTCCGTGCGAACGAGTTTATTCCGCAGTTGTACAAGCCTTTCCGCCTCAGTCGTAGGGTGTTTGGATTGGCGGTCTTTTGGGTACTTAACGGACTGATTAAGAAGATTGTTTTGAGCGATTATCTAGCCGTCAATCTCATTGATAGAGTCTTTGAAAATCCGCTCTTATTCTCGGGTTTCGAAAATCTATTTGCGTTGTTTGCATACTCGCTGCAAGTGTATGCGGACTTCTCGGGATACACCGATATTGCCATCGGTATAGCCATGCTGATGGGATTCTATTTACCTCAGAACTTCGATTCGCCTTATAAGTCCAAGAATCCACAAGAGTTCTGGCGCAGGTGGCATATGTCGCTCAGCCGATGGCTGAAGAGTTACCTCTATATCCCGTTGGGTGGCAATCGCAAGATTCTTGGCAAAGAGGTCAAGGATAAGACTACCGCGGGCAATGTCAACTCGTTCCTTACTATGCTCTTAGGCGGTTTATGGCACGGAGCGAGTTGGAATTTCGTTATTTGGGGTGCGCTCAATGGTGCGGGTATGATCGTGTATAAAGTGTGGGCGAAGATGACTTGGCACATCAGAATGTTACTAATGACCCTGCTTATGGGTAGCCTATGGGTAGCCTACGCCTTGCTAAATGCCCCTATATGGAATCTATTCTTCGTATGGGGTATCGCGTTGTGGATTGGTACTTTTGTGCGCTATCTCTATTGGTGGTATGAGCGTATTTTGATGAAACGAGGAAACTTGCTTTCGCCTTTTGCTTCTCGCCTTTCGCCAATAGCCAATCGTCTATCTACCATTTGGGCTGTAGCTCAAACCTTCGTGTTCATCACGTTCACACGTTTATTTTTCCGTTCGGGTAGTAACTTGGATCCTGAGACGGCTAATCAAGAGGCATGGGAGACTGCTACGAATATGGTCAATCAGATGGGTGGAGCATGGAATAGCAGTATCATCCCAGCTTTCCTTTGGGAATACCGCTATGTAGTGATTTTGTTTGTGTTGGGCATGGTGATACACTGGTTGCCTACCCGATGGAAACGTTGGTATCGAGTACAATTTGCGCTCTTGCCTATATGGGCCATCGTAATGATTGCAGCATTGACGGTAGTTGTCGTCTATCAGTTTGTAACCGCCGATATGCAAGCATTTATCTATTTCCAATTCTAGTATGATAATCGGTATAACAGGAGGCATAGGAAGTGGTAAGAGTGTGATTGCTAGGCAATTGCGCCAAATGGGTTATTCGATCTATGACACGGATAGCGAGGCGAAACGAATCATAGTGGAAGATGCTACTGTTCGCGAGCAGATGACTGCAATCTTCGGAGAGGAAGTGTATAAAGATGGTGTGTATCAAACGTCTTTTGTGGCGCAACAAGTGTTTGCGGACAAGAATCTTTTGGCGAAACTCAATGCCATCGTTCACCCTGCTGTGAAAGCGGATATTATAACTAAGTTCAGGAGTTCAGGAGTGACCTCTAAACCTTCTGCACCCTCTGAACCTCTGAACAGCGATAGCGGTCTTTTTTTCATTGAGTGTGCTATTTTGTTTCAAGCGGGTTTTGATGTATTGTGCGACAAGGTGGTGGCAGTGACAGCCCCTGAGGATATCCGTTTGGAGCGTGTTATCGCGCGCGATCATAGCGATATGAATAAGGTACGCGCGCGCATGAGAGCACAAGAAGCAGAGAAAGTCCTAGCACGTGCTAATATTGTGATCAATAACGATGGCACAACTCCCATCCCCACTCTCTGCGAGAAGATTATCCTGCAACTGAAAAAAGAACAGCGTTGAGGGGGCTTATCTAGCAGGCGATTCACAAGAAAAATAAAGTTTCTTTTTTTTTACTTGCATATATCATTTTTTTTTTGTACTTTTGCAGCGGTATTTTGCATATCTATGTATATGCGAGAACCCAGCAAAAGCACAAATGAAAGATAACCAGCTCATATTCAGAAGTTTTGCCAGTGGAAGTAGCGGCAACTGTTACTTCTTGGGTACCTCGACTTGGGGTATCCTCATTGATGCGGGTATATCTGCACGCACTATTCAGAAGAACTTGCGGGAGATGGGATTGGATTATGCCAATATTATGGGCGTACTCATCACACACGATCATGCCGACCATATTCGTGCCGTAGGCACATTGGGCGAGCGTGTACATCTGCCTATCTACTCCACCCGAGATATTCACGATGGTATTGACCGAAACTACGGCGTGAGAGAGAAATTACGCACCTCGCAACGATACTTTGAGAAAGGCAAAGAATGGGAACTCAATGGCATGAGAATCAACACCTTTGGTGTATCACACGACTCTACCGAGTGTGTGGGATATGTCATTGATTACATGGAGCAGCGCATCGTCATCGTCACCGATTGTGGACAACCTAATGCTACGATGGAGATGTACATGGGTACGGCTAACCACCTTGTCATTGAAGCTAATCACGATGAGCAGATGCTCCTGAATGGTCCATACCCCACCTATCTCAAAGAACGTATCTTGTCGCCTAAGGGACACCAAAGCAATGTAACCTGCGGTCAGTTGCTCGCCAAGAACTGGCACCCAGAGATGCGCAACGTGTTCCTTTGTCACCTGAGCCACGAGAATAACGACCCCAATGTGGCACTTAACACCATCAAGGACATCCTTCTAGACGAGGGAATCATGCCAGGCGAAGATGTGTTCGTGACCCCGCTAGATCGACTCAAAGCGAGTCCAGCATATGTGCTTAACAACCAAGTAATCAAGCAATAAAATCTCATAGATATGGATAAACTAGTTATTATTCCTACTTACAACGAGAAGGAGAACATCGAAGCGATCATCACCGCTGTGATGAATTTGCCATTGGAATACCACGTACTCATCATTGATGACGGTTCGCCAGACGGCACTGCTGCTATCGTTAAAGATATGATGGCCAACAAGTACCCAGGTAAACTACACCTCGTGGAGCGCGCAGGTAAACTAGGTTTAGGTACGGCATATATAGCTGGTTTCAAGTGGGCTATTGAACATAAGTACGACTATATCTTTGAGATGGACGCCGACTTCTCACACAACCCAGAAGACCTGCTCAAACTCTATGACGCATGTGCGAATAAGGGCGCAGATGTAGCGATTGGTAGTCGTTATGTGAGCGGCGTGAATGTAGTGAACTGGCCAATGGGACGCGTATTGATGTCGTATTTCGCTAGTAAGTATGTGCGTTTTGTGTTGGGCGTAAACATCCACGATACCACCGCCGGATTCAAGTGCTATCGCCGTCAAGTGTTGGAGACTATTGAGTTGGATAAGATTCGCTTCAAGGGGTATGCCTTCCAAATTGAGATGAAATACACCGCCTACAAATGCGGCTTTACGATTCAAGAAGTACCTATCGTGTTCGTTAACCGCGTATTGGGCACTAGCAAGATGTCTGGTGGTATCTTCTCCGAAGCATTGCTGGGCGTAATAAAACTGAAACTCAGCTCACTAACCCGCAAGTATCCACAGAAACAATAAAAGCCTACCCCAACCCCTCCCTATGAGGGAAGGGCTAATAGAGATGAGAGTAAATACTATTGTCACAACCTTACTCGTTGCGTTAGGAATGATTTCCTGCGCAAAGCAAACCAACAATGAACAACAAGCTCAGGAGCCTGTTGTTCGTTACGAATACGGATTGCCGATTGATTCGTTCCGCATAGACACTTGCGTAGTCAAAGATGGCGAGACACTTGGTGGTATGCTCAACCGACTAGGCGCTACACGCAAACAGATAACAGGTATCACCCTTATGCCACGTAGCGAGTTTGATGTACGATCCATCCGTCCAGGCAAAACCTACTACGCACTATTCCAAACGGATACGGCTGGCATTGAGCAACTATGCTACTATATCTACAAACCTAATATCCGCGAAGCTGTCGTACTACATCTCACCGATAGTATGCACGTAGAGCGTTTTGAGAAGCCTATCACACGACTCAACCGCAGCGCAGAAGTAGTGATTGAATCAAGTCTTTGGAACGCAATGGCAGGCAGCGGCCTACCTACCGAACTTGCTCTTGAACTCAGTGACATTTACGCATGGACCATTGACTTCTTCGGGTTACAAAAGGGCGATTCTATTCGTGTGTATTACGAGGAGCAATATGTGGATAGTGTGCGCATCGGCATTGGTCGAATCTACGCAGCGGACTTCTACCACGCTAGACGCTGGCAAGAGGCATATTGGTTTGAGCAAGACAAGATAGCCAACTATTTTGATGCGGAAGGCAACAGTTTGCGCAAAGCCTTCTTGAAGGCGCCGCTCAACTACAAACGTATATCTTCTAAATTCACATACGCACGTAAGCATCCTATCTATAAGGTCGTTCGTCCTCATACAGGTGTGGATTATGCAGCACCTATGGGCACACCTGTGGTAAGTATTGGCGATGGCGTAGTGACTATGAAGCAATACAAAGGAGGTGGTGGTCATACCGTAAAGATCAAACACAACTCCACCTATACGACAGCCTACTTGCACCTGTCTAAATACGCGAAGGGCTTAGCCGTTGGCAAGTATGTCAAACAAGGCGAAGTGATTGGTTATGTGGGTAGTTCGGGTTCGAGTACCGGTCCTCACTTGGATTTCCGCGTATGGAAAAACGGCAGTCCTATTGACCCATTGAAGATGCAATCTCCACCCGCAGAACCTATACCTGCGCAGTACAAAGATACATTCGCTACGATCGTAACTGGATATAAGGAAAAATTAATAGCTCGCTGATTAGCGAGCTATTATTTTTATCGGTTCATATCGGTTAGACGAGGCATTCGTCTAGGGCGTGCTCGATGGCGTGACGATCAAGGTTTTGACCGATGAAGACAAGTTTCTGCATACGATCACCGTATTGCTCATCCCAGTCGCGTTGTAGCATAGGATCTTGCGCCATCATCTGCATGAGTTCTTCCTGAGGCATAGTGGCATAGAAGGAGCCTGCTTGCTTAAGGTTGAACTGCTTACCCGCCTGCTCAAAGAGGTAGCACATATCATACTCCTCCTCAAAATAACACATTCCCTTGCAACGGATGATATTCTTATCCCAATGACGTGCGACAAACTCGTCAAAACGGGCTAAATCAAACGGACGACGACGATAATACACGAAAGTGGTGATACCATACTCATCGCCATGATTGTGGTGATGGTGGTGACAACAGCAATGAGGATCATCACACTCGTGATCGTGGTGATGATGATGCTCGTGGCAATGACAATGTGGGTCATGGCATTCACCATGTTCGTGATGATGATCGTGGTGGTGATGCTCTTCCTCTACATCACCTTCTACTTTTTGAATCCATGTAGCAGAGGTAGCGACCTCGTCAAAATCAAAGAGTTCGGTATCAAGGATTTCGGAGAAAGGCACATCGCAATAATCACAGTCAATGATTTTAGCTTTAGGCTGGATAGCACGCAAGATAGCACGTATATGCTCCCGTTCCTCAGTTGACACCTCTGACACCTTATTTAATAATATGAGGTTGCAGAATTCGATTTGTTCTACTACGAGGGAAGCGAGGTCTTCCACTTTGGCTATTGGCGATTGGCTATTGGCAATAGATGAGAGTTGAGAGATGAACTCATCACGGAGGCGGAGAGCGTCCACGACTGTAACTACAGCGTCCAATTTAGGCGATGGGCGATGAGGCGATGAGGCGATGAGGCTATTGTACGAACAGATAGTCTGTGCAATAGGTGCTGGTTCGCAAATGCCAGAAGCCTCGATGACGATGTAATCAAAGCGAGGCTTTGAGGGTTCAGGAGTTGAGAAGTTCAGAGGTTCAGAAGTGGCCGTGCACAGGTCGCGGAGTTGCTCTACGAGATCCATCTTGAGGGAGCAACAGATACAGCCATTCTGCAAAGCAACCAGGTTGTCGTCTTGTTGCGCCACTACGCCACCTTTTTGGATAAGTTCGGCATCAATATTGACCTCACCTATATCATTGACAATCACCGCAAAGCGTATGCCGCGGCGATTGGTAAGAATGCGATTAAGAAGTGTCGTCTTGCCACTTCCGAGATAGCCCGTAAGCAGCAAGACTGGTATGTTATCGAACTGATGCATATTGGTTGTATAACTCAAAATATTTATTGAACAGTTCTTTTTGCTCAAAACGTTGGAGGTTATTCAACACGAAACCGAGTACAGCAGAATAATGTCCTAGGGTAGATTGTGCTGCCTTGCGTGATGCAGGTTCAAGGGTAGTACCCCACTCCATATACTCTACACTATTGTCAGCCACATTGGTCATGATGGCATTACCCTTCTCCATTTCACCAAGTGTATAATAGAGCGCAGCCATGGAAGCAGAGGTGTAGTCGTATGAGACATTGTAGCCTGGTAACATCTCCTCGGCATAATCAAGCACCTCAATCGCCTTGTCGTGTTTACCCTCTTCATAGAGCGCTTCTGCCAATTCAGAGAACATCATACGGTGTGTACGGCACATACGCAAGGTATTCTCGTCGAGGTAGATACCTGGTTTGTTGACATTGCCATAGCGGAACTTATTCATCATATTGTCATACATCACTTCTGTATTGACGCGAGGACGACCATCCGCACTGCGAGTAGGAGTGATGCGGTATGCCATACCTGTAAGTTCAAGATATGGGTCTAGTCCCAAATGGTAGTCACTACCCACGGTAGTAGCAAAATACATAGGGCGTTGCCACTCATTGGTAGAAAGCATCTCCATGACCATCATCTCAGAACGAGTCAAGCGACGCACTTTCTTGAAGTTAATTGGCTGACCATCAGGAGAGAGGACGTAGAGTTGGTCAGTAGGAATATAATTCTCTCCGTCACGTTTGGTACGTGGGTCATCTGAACGCAAGAACTGGAATGCTTTCTTCACTTCGAGAGGTGCATTGAGACGATTCTCTACCCATGCAATCTCATTTTGGCTAGGCATATAGTCTTTGTACTCCCAAGAGATAGGCAACGCAGGCGACTCGTAGTATGGGCGTTTCATTTGGTCGATATACCAATCGGTTTGCAAGTAAGAAAGGTTGCATGCGCGTACATCTGTGCGCGTGCCCTCTACTTCAATATTGTACCAAAGAGGGAAAGTATCGTTGTCACCATTGCAGAAGATAATCGCATTTTTCTCACAAGACTGCAAGTAGTTAGCACCAAAATCACGTGCCACATAACGGTCTGAACGATCGTGATCGTCCCAGTTTTGTGATGCCATTTGTGCAGGTACACAGAGGGTGAAAAGCACAATCGCAAATGCTACGGCAGTTTGCGCTTTCTCGTTCTTGATGGCATTGTTAAGCATATCAACAATAGCCATGACACCTAGACCGATCCAAATACAGAACGCATAGAATGAGCCCGCATATGCATAGTCACGCTCACGTGGTTGGTAAGGTGTTTGGTTGAGGTACACCACAATAGCCAAACCAGTAAGGAAGAAGAGAAGGAAGACGATGGCGAAAGAGCGATAGCCTTCTTTGTTTTTGCCCTCGTTATTGCGTTTGCCTAATTGCCAAATCAAGCCAATTACACCTAATAGAAGAGGAAGCATATAATAGACATTATGTCCTTTATTCTCACGGAGTTCGGTTGGCAATTTGGATTGGTCACCGAGCATGAGGTTGTCGAGGAAAGGAATACCAGAAATCCAGTTGCCTTTGTAGAGTTCGCCCGCAGATTGAATATCATTTTGACGACCAGCGAAGTTCCACATAAAGTAGCGCCAATACATGAAGTTGACTTGGTAACGGAAGAAGAAACGAAGGTTCTCGCCAAAAGTTGGACAATACTCCGTTTTAGTTTGTCCGCAGTACTCGTAGCGAATCTTCTTGCCCTTGACGTCTGCCCATGACTTATAGGCGTCAATATGGTGTTGTTGGGATGAGTGCATGCGAGGGAAGAGCATTTTGAACTCATCCATATACTCATAACCACTCTTATAGCCCGTAATGACATAGCGGTCTTTGCCATCCTCCGTTTGAGGAGCAGGAGCATATTGGGCATGACCTTTGGTTTCAATAGGGACACACATATTACCCTTCACATCGAGTTTAACAGGGGCATTGTATGTCTGACCATAAAGCAATGGCGTATCACCATACTGCTCACGGTTGAGGTAGTACTTGAGTGAGAAGACATTGTCTGGAGAGTTTTGGTCCATTGGTGTATCCGCGTTGGAGCGAATTACAATAGCTGCATAACTCATATAACCAATAATCACCACAGTGACCATCATGCTGATGGTATTGATCCAACGAGCAGGAATGATGTCTTTCTTTAGGAAGAGGACAATGACCATTGCTGCAATCAAGAGAATACCAATCACTGCACTCTCCTTGATGAAAGGAACGCCCGCGAAAGCCATGGCAAGCACGAAAGAGATGATGGTCCGGGTGTTGAGTTTTTCATCTTTTTCGATGACAGAATAGCTCTCCCAAATGGCCCAAACGAGCGATGCAGCCATGAGAACAAGATAGACAGCAAGACCCGTATTGAATGGGCAACCTAAGGTATTGGTAAACAGGAGTTCAAACCATCCAGCAATAGTAGGAACACCTGGGATAATACCATAGAGGATAACTGCCAAGATTGCGACAGAAATACCGAAAGCGCCCGCTACACCTTTCCAAGAGAATTGGTGACGACGGAAGTAGTACACCAATACAATTGCAGGGATAGTAAGGAGGTTGAGCAAGTGGACACCAATACTCAATCCCATGAGATAGGCAATGAGAATCAGCCACTTATCCGATCCCTCTTCGTCAGCATGTTCGTCCCACTTGAGGATGAGCCAGAAGACTACCGCTGTAAAGAGAGAAGATGATGCATATACCTCGCCTTCCACCGCAGAGAACCAGAAGGTGTCTGAGAAAGTGTATGCCAACGCACCTACAGCACCTGCACCAAGGAGGGCGATGCCCTGAGGGAGTGAGAGTTGAGTGTTGAGAGTTGAGAGTTGAGAGCTGACCAACTTGCGTCCCAATGCTGTAATTGTCCAGAAGAGGAAGAGGATAGTGAATGCAGAGGCCAATGCAGAGAGGGCATTGACACACATAGCCACTTGTGTAGTATCTGCAGCAAAGAGGGAGAAGAATCGTCCCATGAGCATGAAGAAAGGTGCTCCGGGTGGGTGACCAACGTCCAACTTAAATGCACTAGCAATAAACTCTCCACAGTCCCAAAATGAAGCCGTAGGCTCCATTGTAAGGAGATAAGTGGCTGCTGCGATGGCGAAAACTACCCATCCAAGCAGCACGTTCCATAATTTGAAATTTTTCATATAAAATGTTTTTGTTCAATGCGCTCAAAGCGTGTTCAAAATAGTTCAAAATGGTTCAAGATTGTCCATTTTAGGCAATTTGGCTACAAAGGTACATTATTTTGTTTAGATACGCAAACAAAGTCAATAATTCTTGCCCATTTAGTAGAGAAAAACGGTATTAAACGTCAAATATTACATATTTGCTTGCATATATAAAAAAAAAGTTGTACCTTTGCACGCTTAATGTAATTAAGAATTTGAATTAAGAATCAAGGTTTTCACAGTTAAGAAATACAAAAAATATACAGATATGAAATTGAACGACAGAATTATTGCAGTCATTGGACTGGGTTACGTAGGATTGCCTCTAGCGATTGAGTATGGCAAGAAGTACCGTGTGATTGGTTTTGATATTTACCAAGCACGTGTGGATGAATTGAATCGAGGTGAGGATCACACCTTAGAAGCAGATTTGGTGGGCATGAAGCAGGCACGTGATGCGTACGAGAACACCAAGAAGATTGGTTTGACCTTCACCAGCAATATAGAAGACCTCAAGCAAGTGAACACCTATATTGTGACAGTACCTACCCCAATTGACCGCTTTAACAATCCTGACTTGACTCCACTATTGAAAGCGAGTGAGACGATTGGTAAGACATTGGCAAAGGGTGACTTGGTGATTTATGAGTCAACCGTTTATCCGGGTTGTACAGAAGAGGATTGTGTGCCCGTTTTGGAGAAGTTTAGCGGTTTGAAGTTTAATGAGGACTTCTACTGCGGTTATTCACCAGAGCGTATCAATCCAGGAGACAAAGTGAATACTTTGACTAAGATTAAGAAGATCACTTCTGGTTCTACTCCTGAGATTGCAGACTTGGTGGATGCAATGTACAACTCTATTTTGGAGAATGGTACTCACAAAGCGCCTAACATGAAGGTAGCAGAGGCTGCGAAAGCGGTAGAAAACAGCCAACGCGACGTGAATATTTCGTTCATGAATGAATTGGCATTGATTTGCGACCGCGTGGGTATTGACACCAACGATGTGATTGAAGCCGCAGGTAGCAAGTGGAACTTCTTGAAGTATCGTCCAGGTCTTGTAGGTGGTCACTGCATTTCAGTGGATCCATACTATTTGGCACACAAGGCAAAGTCATTGGGTTATGATCCACAGGTGATTTTGTCTGGTCGTGCGGTAAACAACTCTATCGCTAAGTTTATCGCGGATAAAGTACTGAAATTGATGATTAAGAAGGACCATAAGATCAACAACTCCAATGTTCTCGTCTTGGGTGTAACCTTCAAGGAGAACTGCCCAGACTGCCGCAACACCAAAGTGGTGGATATTGTAGAGGAGTTGGAAGATTTTGGTTGCAATGTAGACTTATATGATCCATGGGCAAGTGCTGCGGTTGTGAAGCATGAATACGGCAAAGAGTTGATCGCGGCTATCGACCCAGATAAGGAGTATCAAGCTGTAATTGCGTGTGTGAGTCACAACCAATTTAAGACTTTTGACTTTAAGAAATACAAAGAGCAAGGCGCCGTAATCTTTGACGTAAAGGACTTTGTAGATCGTTCTGTAGTTGATGGACGTCTCTAATTAAGCGTTCTAATTATGACAATAGCTGTAGCGGGAACAGGATATGTAGGATTGTCCATTGCGACATTATTGGCCCAACATCACAAGGTGTTGGCAGTTGACATTGTACCCGAAAAAGTGGAGATGATCAATCGTCGTCAGTCTCCTATCCAAGATGAGTATATCGAGAAGTACTTTGCGGAGAAAGAATTGGACTTGACAGCAACCTTAGATGCTGAAATGGCATACAAAGAGGCAGAATTGGTAGTGATAGCTGCACCAACGAACTACGACAGCCAAAAGAACTACTTTGATACCTCGGCTGTAGAGGCAGTAATAGAGTTGGTGTTGCGTGTCAACCCAAAGGCAATCATGGTGATTAAATCCACTATTCCTGTGGGCTATACAGAATCGGTGCGTAAGAAATTCAGCACGGAGAATATATTGTTCTCCCCCGAGTTCCTGCGCGAGAGCAAGGCCTTATATGACAACTTATACCCATCACGAATCATTGTGGGTACAGATAGACAGAATGAGCGATTGGTAGAGGCTGCAAAACAATTTGCTACATTACTACAAGAGGGTGCAATAAAACCCAATGTGGATACATTGTTTATGGGTTTTACTGAGGCCGAAGCGGTAAAATTATTTGCAAATACTTACTTGGCGTTGCGCGTGAGTTATTTCAACGAATTGGACACCTACGCCGAGATGAAGGGATTGGATACACAATCGATTATTGAAGGAGTATGTCTTGACCCACGCATTGGCACACACTACAATAACCCATCGTTTGGTTATGGTGGATATTGTTTACCTAAAGACACGAAGCAATTGCTAGCAAACTACCAAGATGTGCCAGAGAACTTGATTGAGGCGATTGTGGAAAGCAACCGTACAAGAAAAGACTTTATTGCAGATCGTGTATTGGCCAAAGCGGGATATTACGATTACTACAACAATGGTCAATACAACGCACAAGAGGAACATGCCTGCACGATAGGTGTGTACCGCTTGACGATGAAATCGAATTCGGATAACTTTAGGCAGTCGAGTATTCAAGGAATCATGAAGCGCGTGAAAGCTAAAGGCGCTCAGGTAATCATTTACGAGCCCACATTGGCCGATGGAACGACGTTCTTTGGTTCGTTGGTTGTGAATGATTTGGCGAAATTTAAGGAGCAATCACAAGCGATTATCGCTAATCGATATGATACATGTCTAGAGGATGTGAAGGATAAAGTATATACAAGAGATATCTTCCGCCGAGATTAGTTTAGAGTTTAAAGTTTAAAGACTAGAGATATGAAAGGAATCGTTTTAGCAGGAGGATCGGGAACACGTTTGTACCCCATCACCAAAGGAATCAGTAAACAGTTGATGCCAATCTATGATAAACCAATGGTTTATTATCCTATCAGCGTGCTGATGTTGGCAGGAATTCGCGATATTTTGATTATTTCAACTCCATACGATTTGCCAGGATTCAAGCGTCTCTTGGGTGATGGTAGTGATTATGGTGTAAACTTCAGTTATGCAGAGCAACCATCGCCAGATGGTTTGGCGCAAGCATTTACTATTGGTAAGGAGTTTATCGGGGATGATAGCGCATGCTTGGTGTTGGGCGATAATATTTTCCACGGTTCGGGCTTTACGGGTATGCTGAAAGAGGCGGTTCGTGCGGCAGAAGAAGACAAGAAAGCAACAGTATTTGGCTACTGGGTGAGCGATCCTGAACGTTATGGTGTGGCAGAATTTGATAAAGAAGGCAACTGCTTGAGCATTGAGGAGAAGCCACAAAACCCCAAGAGCAATTATGCAGTAGTGGGATTGTATTTCTACCCTAATAAAGTGGTGGATGTGGCAGCAAATATTAAGCCATCTGCTCGCGGTGAATATGAGATTACGACTGTGAATCAGGAGTTTTTGAAGGATGGCGAACTGAAAGTTCAGACCTTGGGTAGAGGTTTTGCGTGGTTGGATACAGGTACACATGATTCGTTGTCTGAGGCAAGTACTTATATCGAAGTATTGGAGAAGCGTCAGGGCTTGAAAGTGGCTTGTTTGGAGGGTATTGCCTATCGTCAAGGATGGATTACAGAAGAGCGTATGCGTGAGTTGGCACAGCCTATGTTGAAGAACCAATATGGACAGTACTTACTGAAGGTAATTGAGGATGTAAAGCAATCAGGATCTGACTACTTGGATTAAAGGTATGGAAGTTATAAAGACTGCAATAGAAGGAGTGTATATCATTGAGCCTAAGGTGTTTGGCGATGCCCGTGGCTATTTCTTTGAGAGTTTTTCGGAGAGAGAGTTCAAGGAAAAAGTAGGGGATATTCATTTCGTGCAAGACAATGAGAGTATGTCTAAATATGGTGTAATGCGTGGTTTGCATTTCCAACGCCCACCTTATGCACAAAGCAAATTAGTGCGTTGCGTAAAAGGCGAAGTAATTGATGTAGCAGTAGATATCCGCAAAGGTAGTCCTACTTATGGGCAACATGTTGCGGTGTTGTTGACTGAAGATAATCATCGCCAATTCTTTATTCCACAAGGCTTTGCACATGGTTTTGCTGTTTTGAGTGAGAGTGCTGTCTTCCAATATAAGTGCGATAATTTCTATCATCCTGAAGCGGATGGGGGTATTTCGATATTGGATGAGTCGCTTGGTATAGATTGGGGATTGGCAATGGAAGAGGCATTGTTGAGCGAGAAAGATACCAAACATATGAAATTAGCGGAGTTTGATTCGCCATTTATCTACAAAGAGAATTGCTAAAATGAATATACTGGTAACAGGAGCAAATGGTCAACTCGGCAACGAGATTCGTATAGTGGCTAAGGATAGTCGCGACACCTACATATATACTGATGTTGTTGAAGTAGAAGGAGTAGAAACCACCTTGCTTGATATCATCTCATTGGAGGCAGTGCGCAAGATGGTGCAAGAGAATAATGTAAAGTGTATCATCAATTGTGCTGCATATACAAATGTAGACAAAGCAGAAACGGACGAGGCGTTTTGCGAATTGCTAAATGCAAAAGCCGTTGAAAATCTTGCGGTTGCAATGAATGAAGCAGATGGTTTATTAGTGCATGTATCCACAGACTATGTCTTTGGTGGCGATCCCTACAACACCCCATGCAAAGAAGGCCAAAAGGGTACACCAACTGGTGTTTATGGCAAAACGAAACTGCAAGGAGAACAGAATATTTTAGCAGCGGGTTGCAAGCATTTGATTATCCGCACGGCATGGTTGTATAGCGAGTTTGGAAAGAACTTTGTAAAGACAATGTTGAACTTGACTGCAACCAAACCACAATTGAAAGTGGTGTTTGATCAAGTGGGAACACCCACCTATGCGTATGATTTGGCGGCAGCGATTTATGAGATTGTTAGCGAGCGCAAGTACGAGGGCAACGATGGCGTGTATCACTTTAGTAATGAGGGGGTTTGCAGTTGGTTCGACTTTACGAAGATGATTGCAGAATACGCAGGACATACAGAATGCGACATCCAGCCATGCCATAGCGATGAGTTCCCATCGCCAGTAAAACGCCCTGCATATTCGGTATTAGATAAGACAAAAATCAAAGAGACCTTTGGCGTGAAGGTGCCTTATTGGACAGATTCGCTAAAGGTATGTTTGGGAAATATGGGAAAGAAATAAGTAATGACCAATTCACAACGCATCATAGTCAACACAATAGCACAATATACTCGCACCATCATCAATGTGTGCCTTTCGTTGTACTCAACACGCCTGATTCTGAGCGCGTTGGGACAAAATGATTTTGGAGTATATTCCGTCGTTGCAGGTGTAGTGGCCATGTTGTCGTTTGTGACCAATGCTTTGGTAATTACCACCCAACGCTATCTATCGTATCATCACGGACGGAACGACATGAGTCAAGTGCGCAAAGTGTTTGGTAATAGTTGGTTGCTGCATTTGTTTATTGGTATAGTGGTTGTTGCTATTTTAAGTAACATAGGTCCTTGGATTACACAAAATTTCTTGAACATAGAAGACGCTCGCAGAGGTGCCGCTTTGTTTGTGTATTTTGCTGCAGTAGCAATGGTGTTGTTAAGTTTTATAACAGCTCCGATTCGTGCATTGTTTATCGCAAGAGAAAATATCGTTTATACTTCATTTGTTGATGTGCTAGATGGAGTATTAAAACTATCCATAGCCATATTATTGTCCAAAATCACTTATGACCATTTGATTGCCTATTCAGGTTTATTAACAGGCATATCCATCTTCAATCTCCTTGCTTTTGCTGTATATGCAGCCATAAAGTTTCCTGAATTTCATTTGCCCAAACTGCAAGAATTGGATAAAGAATACATGAAGGGATTGAGCAATTTTGCTGGATGGACGATATATTCGACCGGATGTGTTATTGCACGGAATCAAGGAATTTCGGTGGTGCTTAACCTGTTTTATGGCACTATCGTGAATTCAGCATATGGCATAGCGATGCAGGTATCTGGCGCAGTACAGTTTGTATCCACCTCCATAGTCAATGCGATGAACCCGCAAATAATGAAAGCGGAAGGTGCTGGTCAACGAGAAAGAATGGTTCGATTATGTGAATACGAGAGCAAATATGCATTTCTACTTTTAGCGATGATAGTCATTCCACTTATCGCTGAGATGGAGGTTATACTAACATTTTGGTTGGGTGATGTACCCGAGCATGCTGTGATGTTTTGCCGCTTTATTTTGATTGCAGCCTTATGTGATCAAATATCCATTGGTTGGACTTCTGCTAATCAAGCCATTGGCAAAATAAGAACTTATAGCATCATATTTTACACATTAAAGTTACTCGTTGTCCTTATAGCATGGTGGTGCTTGCAAGAAGGATTACCCATCATTTCTGTCATGTGGGGATATGTTGCTATTGAATTTATTGGGTCTTTTGTACGATTACCATTAATGAAACATATTGCAAATGTTCCGATTATTCCTTTTTTCAAGAATGTGTTTTTACGTATTATTGGACCTCTAGCAACAATGGTAGTTGTTTGCTATAGTTCTGCTATACTCATAGATATCCCATATAGATTGATTCTCACATTCTCCTGTTCTCTTGTAGTGGGCGTACTCTCCATTTGGGGATTTGCATTAAATATAGAAGAGAAACAGTACGTCAAGAACATTATTAAAAAGTTGAAAAAGTAAAAATGCAGCAACAATCACAATCATCATTTTGGCAGCCGTTAATCTATCTAATTTTGATAGGTTTTACGTTTATTGCTATGCCTCAAACAGGTAGCGCATACCTACTTGCTCGTTGTATTCAAGGTATTGAGGTGATTCTTTGTATCACACTACTCATTCAACGCTTTAGACAATCCTTTGAAATAAATAGTTTTAACTGGAGAACCAATCTATGGTGGTTGTTTTATACATGTCTCGCATTTACGGCTATAGGCATGGGATTAACCCCTATATTCAAATGGTTGAATGTAATTCTCATTTTACTTTTGGGTGCTTGCTATTGGCAAAACGACCCTATAAACAATTATAGATATATCAGTATAGTTTTTTCTCTCTTAATTTATCTAAACGCCATATTGCTTTTCATCTACCCAGATGGATTATGGGTTGATTATGAGTGGCTTGGAACTGGAGACCCCCGACGATTTCTCTTTGGTAACTATAACCAAATGGGATTTGTATGTTTATTAGGCATTACCGCTCAAGCCATGTACACATTGTCAACTAAATGCGGACGATTCAATCTTTTTCTACTCATACTGGTTGCTTTGTGGACTGTTCACACGGTCGGTTCAATGACATCTACTGTGGGACTTAGTTTGCTTGCAATCTACATACTTATACATAGAATTATAAAACATCCTAAAATATATTTAGTTATTTTCTTAGGGATTTATATAACATTCTTCTTTGTTATCATATGGGCAGGCAATTCAATTGAAGAAGTAGATTTAATGACACGTTTCATTGAAGATGCCTTATCCAAAGACACTACTTTCACAAAACGAACCGATATTTGGAGCAATGCAGTCTATAAAATACAACAAAATCCCTGGTTGGGTTTTGGTATCCAAAACATAGAATGGAATCTCACCTATTTAGATGCTTCAGGACCACATAACCTTTGGCTGATGCTCCTATTACAAGGTGGATTAATTTTATGCAGTGCATTTATTTACGTGGTTAGTTTTGTTATTAAAACGGCATTAAGAGCAACTACTCCTGTTGGTAATGTCGCAGTTGTAGCTATTTGTATATATTTCATTATGTCACTCTTTGAAGCATATAATATAGTACAAACATTTCTGTTATTACAACTTGCATATTATTCTCCGTATTTACAAATTACACCCACTGAAACAACTAATGATTAAATTTGAGTATGAAAGTTTCTATCATTACACCATGCTATAATGCGGCACCTTATATTGAAACTACGATATCATCTGTCCAGCAGCAGACCCTATCTGATTGGGAGATGATCATTGTAGATGATGGTTCCACCGATAATAGTGCTGAGATTATAAGACAAATTGCACAACACGATTTGCGCATTAAGCTGATACAAAAAGAAAATGGAGGCTCTGCCTCCGCTCGCAAGTTAGGTTTAACTATCGCACAAGGAGAGTATATACAATTTTTAGATTCCGACGACACAATAGAACAACATAAGTTGGAAAACCAACTCGCATTGATGACACAACAAGAATTAGATGTTGCTTATACTGACTGGCAATTCGTGCAGACAGATGGCAAAAAAGGTCCAATCAGAGGATTAAATTGCAGCCTCATTCGCTTGTTAGCTATCTGGGGAACGTTTGGAACTTTACCTCTCCATTGCTTCATGTACAAACACGATTTTCTAAGAAAAAACAATATTAACATTCCGACACACATCAAAGAACGTGAAGACTGGGACTTCCATATTGAGGTTTTCTCTGCCAACCCTAGACACAAACGGATGAAAGGATATTGCGGAGCAATGTATACAAAAGCACCGACAGGTAAAACCACAGGGGCTACCCAAGAAAAAATCCAAGTCGGAACTTTTAGATATTTAACTTATAAAATTAGCCAAGAACACTGCTATAAAAAGCTATTGCTACAATTACGATTCTCCACTGAACTTTTTTATTGGCTAGCGAGAGAAATCAGATATAGAGCCAATGCGCCACTACTATCGTATCATAATTTCAGAAATGATATCTATTTTCGTAAAGCATTGATTATTGGCATCATACTGCTACCATTATCATCAATTATAGCAATGATTAGCAGTCTAAACATGAGATTAAGGAGTAGCAAATATTCTATGGTATGAGGAAAAATAAGTAAGAAAATATGAACAATCAGCAATATAAAAAAGCCCGTGTTATAGCATTTTATCTACCACAATTCCACCCCATCCCAGAAAATGACAAATGGTGGGGTAAGGGATTTACAGAATGGACCAATGTAGCAAAGGCTAAGCCTTTATTCAAGGGTCATTACCAACCTCGCATTCCCGCAGATTTGGGTTTCTATGACTTGCGTGTACCTGAAGTACGTGAACAACAAGCAGAAATGGCACGTGAAGCAGGAATAGAAGGTTTCTGCTATTGGCATTATTGGTTTAGTCATGATAAAAAACTTTTAGAACGCCCATTCCAAGAGGTGTTACAAAGTGGTAAACCTGATTTTCCATTCTGTTTAGGATGGGCCAATCATAGTTGGACCAATAAAAGTTGGGAAGCAGGAACACGAAAACAAGAAGAAATGACACTCATGCAAATGGTTTATAATGAGGATGAATATATCAAACATTTTTATGATGTGCTACCTGCATTTAAAGATAAACGATATATTACTGTTGACAATAAACCATTATTTCTTATATGGAGTCCCACAGATATTCCAACTGCTAATATATTCATTCAATTATGGCAACGACTAGCAAAAGAGAATGGGCTCAATGGTATTCATTTTGTAGGTATACAACAAAGTATAATAAACGATAATATACGTTTTGCAGATGTGTTATTTAGACGCATTCCAAATCAAGCATCGACCATTTATCAACATATTCTTGATTTAGGTTTCGATGCTGTAAATAGTCGCGGTTATAATCGTGCTGATATATGTTGTCGAACACTTTGGGATATCATCTACCGTGCGATAACGATTCGCTTATTCAAGTATTATCCTATTTCAAAATGTGACCAACGACAAATCAACCGACACTTATATTCACAAGAAGACACCCAAGAATATATCTATCCTACCATTATTCCTAATTGGGATAGATCTCCACGTAGTGGTAAGAAAGCACGTATTTATACCAATAGCACTCCAGAAGTTTTTGCAGAGCAAGTGGATATGGCACTTGAACTGATTAAAAACAAACAATCGGATCATAAAATCCTATTCTTAATGTCATGGAATGAATGGGCAGAAGGTAACTATGTAGAACCCGATCTTAAGTTTGGTCGAGGATATCTAGATATATTACGAGAAAAAATACTCAAGGAATAGATGAATATATTTATTATAGCACGCGGTTATCCTTCCAAGCAAGATTCCACATGGGGATGTTTTGAAAAGGACCAAGCTGAAGCACTCTCTCTATTAGGACATCAAGTCACTATATTGAGTGTGGATACACGTTTCCGTTTCTACTGGCGAAAGTTAGGAGTACAATGTGATGTATATAATAACATCGCAACATACAATATCTTCCTTCTGCCATATGCTTTACTATTCTTCTTACCTAAGCGAATAAAAGATGTATTTTATGCATGGCAACTAGAGTTGATATATAAACGTGCAGTACAAGAACATGGAACACCAGATGTTATATACTCTCACTATCTGAACAACACACTAAAAGCCATTCCTTTACGGAAGAAATACCACATCCCAATTGTTGCTATGGAACATTGGAGTCAAATGGCATACAGCCATATTCCCAACAGCACGATTTTGACAGCGAAACGAGTATATTCGTCTATTGATCAACTCATTACAGTATCTACAGCCCTTAAGGATAATATATTACGACAAATCGGTTTTGACTCTACCGTGATACCGAATATGGTAGGTAAAGAATTTCATTACTCAACATCCTATCTAAAGGAACAAAAGTCCATCCAATTAATCACTACAGGGCGCCTGATACCAGAAAAGCATTTTGATATGCTAATCCAAGCTGTAGCAAACATTTCATCCCCAGAATTACAACTCTGTATCATCGGTAATGGCTCTGAAAAACAAAAACTACAAACGTTAGTTGAAAAATTACATATAGGAGATAGAATACGACTTATAGGACATAAGTCAAAGCAAGAAATTGTCACATTACTACAACAAAGTGATATGTTTGTACTTCCATCACAGTCGGAAACCTTTGGTGTAGCCTATATTGAAGCTTTGGCATGCGGACTGCCTATAATCGCTACGGATTGCGGAGGACCACGTGATATTGTCACTAAAAAAAATGGTATACTAATCCCTACGAATGACCAGCAAGCTCTAGAACAAGCGATTATACAAATGAGTCGCAATCTCCACCAATATAACAAACAATTCATTGCGCAAGATTGCCAAGAACGTTTTGCTTCGGATAATATAGCAAAACATATCGCACAAATACTAGAGCAAACCATTAAAGCACGTCTATAATTTGCATAATCAAAAAAAAAGCAGTAACTTTGCGGGCTAATTAAACAAAAATATGAAACATTTAATTATCATAGGAGCAGGCGGAATGGGACGCGTCATGTACGACATGGCACGCGAAAGTGTTGGCTATCAAACGGAATATGACATCAAGGGCTATATTGATGATAATATTCACTCTTTGGACAACTTTGCTGGTTATCCACCTATCCTAGGCACCATATCAGAGTATCAACCTCAAGAGAATGATATATTCATTTGCTCTATAGGTGGTGCATCACGCAGAGCATGTATGGAAGCCATTATTAATCGAGGTGGTGAGTTCCTAACTATGATTCATAATACAGCACGAATTGGATCTAATGTACAACTAGGAAAAGGTTGTATGGTAGGTGCTTTCACAACAGTAGCGGCTGATGCCAAGATTGGTGATTATAATTTTATTCAATCCAATATGATTATTGGACACGATGTAGTCATCGGAGATTGGAATCGTATTGACTCACACACAATGTTGATTGGAGGAATAACAATCGGTAACGAGAACATGATTCACTCTGCAGCAGTTATTAACCATGAGGTACAAATCGGTAATCACTGTCATATCGGCGCTTGCAGTTTCGTAACACGTAACGTAGAAGATAATTGGACCGTATTTGGTAATCCAGCAAGAAGACTATCCTAAATTATGAGTACATTACTAGAAAATAAAGTTTGTATTATCACAGGTGCCGCACAAGGTATCGGGCGTCAAATCGCAAAACAATTCGCAGAAGATGGTGCCATTGTCTATGCATGTGATAGACAAGAATTCACAACTGATAATGAAAGAATCCATCCTGTAGTAATGGACATTACAGACGCTGCTAGTGTCAAAGCGAACTTGATGCAAATATTCAAGAAAGAAGGACGAATTGACTGCCTTGTAAACAATGCTGGCATCGTATACAATCGCAAAATCGGCATGATCATGCGCGAAGAAACAGAGCGTATGTTCCTTGTCAATGTCATTGCTGCGCTTGAACTTATCCAATTATGCAGTCGCCTCATGGCACGCAATGGAGGAGGTAGCATTGTCAATATCGCCTCGGTCACAGCGGTACTAGGATCTCCTGGACAAGTAGCGTATTCTGCAACCAAAGGTGCAATCATCTCTATGACTAAGTCTGCAGCCAAAGAACTTGCCCCTCAAGGAATTCGAGTAAATGCTGTTGCTCCAGGTATTGTACAAACAGAACGTTTTGCAGAATTATACGAATCTGATGGCAATAAGATTGACGAACGCATCCAACGTATCGCTTTAGGACGATTGGGCACTCCAGAAGATATTGCGCACGCGTGCGCGTTCCTTGCTTCTAATAGAGCAAATTATATTTCTGGACAAATACTTGGCGTAGATGGTTGCGCTTCCATATAATGATTTTAGGATTACAACATATTGACCCTCAACGCATTGCTGCCATTGATTCTAATGGAGCAGAGTTACGTTATGCTGACATTGCCCTGCTTTCACAGCATATTACATCACTCATTCCTACACGCTCATTGTGTTTCCTTCTCGTGGAGAACAACGTAGGCGGCATTGCATGGGTAATGAGCATGTTAGATAGTCGACAGTTAGTACCACTCATCCTTAACGTAAAGACGGAGGATACGCTTTATCTACAACTGCTCAACACCTATCAACCCACATATATCTGCGCACCTTATCATTACGCAGTACAAGGGGAAGTCATTGATTGTCAATACGAATATACGTTAACCAAAGTATCCAATTCCACTCCTGATCTCCACAGCGAATTATCTCATTTGCTTCCCACATCAGGAAGCACAGGCAGTCCTAAACTTGTTCGTCACAAATACGACAACATCGAGGCTGCGGGATTAAATATATCCACTTTCTTTGAGCTCAAACACACGGACCGTCCGCTGATGGTACTCCCACTCTACTACACTATGGGATTATCAATGGTTTTCAGTCACTTACGAGCAGGAGCAACCATTCTCATCACGGGGCTGAGCATGACGGATATCCACTTTTGGAATTTCCTCAAACAACAACAAGCCACCTCATTCACGGGTGTTCCTTATAGTTTCCATATACTCAACCTCATGCGTTTCCTCCGAATGGATCTACCACACCTTGAATTACTTACACAAGGAGGAGGAAAAATGCCGACAGATCTCAACATCAAGTTTGCAGAATATTGTCGCGACAAAGGAAAACGTTGGATCGCTACCTATGGACAATCAGAGTGCACAGCACGCATGGCATATCTACCAGCAAAATGGGCACTTGACAAAGTCGGCAGTATCGGTATTGCTGTCCCTAATGGCGAATTATCGCTTATTGACACTAACGGCAATCCAATCAAAACTCCTCACACCGAAGGTGAGATGTGTTATCGTGGCAAAAACGTTACCATGGGCTACGCTCACGAACAAGCGCACTTAGCGTTAGGTGACGAACGCAATGGATATATTCGTACTGGTGATCTTGCCTACTTTGACGAAGATGGTTGCTACTATATCGTTGGTCGCATGGGCCGCTTCCTCAAACTTTTTGGTATGCGAGTGGGATTGGATGAATGTGAACAAATCGTACAAACTGATTGCGGCTTAGAATGCGCATGCGTAGGTACGGACGAAAAGATGATTGTCTATATCACCAACGCAGATAAACAAAATGAAGTCAAAGATACACTCGTACAAAAGACACACATCGTAGCCACTTCCTTTGAGGTACGTTTGATCGCTGATATCCCAAAGAATGAGGCAGGCAAAAAATTATACAGCAAGCTGTCTTTTACCTGATAATTACGGGTTCATGACGGGTTCATAACGGGTTTATACAAATACATATTTATAAGTAAACACTTTCACATTTATGACAAATCTAGAGAAATACAATGCGATTTTCACCGAGGTTTTCGGTGCGTCAGTAGAGCAACTAGGCGACAACTTCTGCAAAGAAACAATTAGCGAGTGGGATTCTGTTCACCAACTCAACATCATTACACTACTTGAGGAAACTTTTGATCTATTCCTTGATCCTGAGGACATCATGGCTTGTACAAGCTACAATGCAGGTAAAGATATTGTAATTAAAAACGGCATTGAACTATAATTGATGTACAAAGGTTTCTTCAAACGTCTGATTGACTTTTCCATTGCGCTGATTGCGTTAACATGTTTAAGTCCAATTTTATTAGCGGTCACTATTTGGTTACACTTTGCAAACAAAGGGGCTGGAGCCTTCTTCACGCAAGAACGACCAGGTAAAGATGCCAAAGTATTCCGCGTTATCAAGTTCAAGACCATGACGGACGAACGGGATGCAGAAGGTAAACTTCTACCAGATGCACAACGTCTTACTAAAGTAGGACGAATTGTTCGTTCCACTTCATTGGATGAACTACCACAACTTTTTAATGTGCTCAAAGGGGATATGGCACTAATCGGTCCTAGACCACTATTAGTCAAATATTTACCGCTATACACTCCCACACAGATGCGACGTCATGAAGTACGTCCTGGAATAACAGGATGGGCTCAAGTGAATGGGCGAAATGCCATTACACATACCAAGAAATTTGAATACGATGTATGGTATGTTGATCACCTCTCTTTCGCATTGGATATTAAAATAATCTGCATGACTATCAATAACGTCATTCACCGCAAAGACATTTCCACAGAAGGGCAAGCAACGGCTCCTACTTTTGATGGAACCAATTAATTTAACGGAAAAACAACAAAATATTTGCTTATCTCAAAAAAAAGTAGTACCTTTGCGGGCTTTTTGTTGTAAAATTGAGTCAAATAGATAAAAAACTCATTCTTACACAGGCAGTTTAAAAGAATAAATTAACAAAATAATATTATGGCAACATTACAATCTATTAGAAATCATGGCACCATCCTGCTCGTTGTTGTGGGTGTGGCTATGTTAGCATTTATCCTTGGAGACTTCCTTAACTCAGGAAGTAGTTTTTTTAACAAAGGTCGTGAGAACGTGGCTGAAATAGCAGGTCACAAAGTACACTACACGGAGTACGAAGCAGCAAAGGATCAACTTACAGAAGTGTACAAAATTGAGACTGGTTCTTCTGACATCAACGAAGATCTCAGCATCCAACTTCGCAACCAAGCATGGCAACTTTTGGTCATGAACTACACCTTGGGCGAGCAAGCAGAGAAAATCGGCATGGATGTTACTGCTGAGGAACTTAGCGAGCTTTGCATCGGCAATAATCCTCACCAATTGATTAGTCAACGTCGTGCATTCTACGATGAGACTGGCAACTTCAACAATGTAGCTCTCGTAAACTTCCTCAACTCACTTGAGCAAGAGCCAGAGACTCCAGAACAAGCAGAGAGTTTGAAACAAGCTAAGAACTATTGGTTGTATTGGGAGAAAGCAGTTCGCCTCACTTATTTACAAGAGAAATATACAGACTTGGTAAGCAAGCTCGTTACTGCTAACCCATTGGACGCAAAATATGCTTTTGAGGCTCGTCAAACAACCGTTAATGTACAATATGTACAACAACCATATTATGCGGTTGCAGACTCTTTAGTGAAAGTAACCGAGGGCGATATTAAGAAACTCTACAACGAGAAAAAGGAGCAATACAAACAAACTCCTAACCGCTCTATTGAGTATGTAAGTTTCCCTATCGTTCCTTCTGCTGAGGACTTCACTGCTGTTGAGAACTTGCTCAAGAGCCTCGAGAATGACTTCAAAACCAAAGAAGATATCGCAGCTATTGTAAATAGCAACTCTGATATTTTGTACGATGGTCGTGATTATTCAGCAGAAACAGTTCCAGCTGAATATAAAGAATTTGCATTTGGCAAGAAAGCAAAGAAAGGCGATTGCACTGAGATTACATTCAATGACAACACCTACTCTATGGCTCGTATCATGGAGTGCGGCTACAGCAAATCTGACTCTGTAAAACTCACACTCTTGGCAAACGGAGAGGGCACAGAAGATGTTGAGTTAGGTTGGTTCAAAGCAACTGACTTGCAAAAGAACATTGCAGATCCAGCATTCAATGGTAAGAAAGGCGAGACATTTACCGTAAATAACGGTATGGGCGAGCAAACTTTCAAAATCGTAGAGAAGAGCAAAGCTACTCCAAAAGTAAAATTGGCTATTCTTTCACGCACTGTTACTGCTAGCAGCAAAACCTATGGTGTATTATACAACCAAGCAAAACAATTTATCGTTGCCAACAACAATGCTGATTCACTCCACCAAGCTGCTATTGCACAAGGTTTGAGCACTACCCCTGTTTACGCACTAAACGAGAATAGTGACAAAATTAATGACCTCAAGAATAGCCGTGCTATTGTACGTTGGGCTTTTGAGGCTGAAGCAGGTCAAGTAAGCGATGTGTTTGAGTGCGGAAATCAATTCATCGTTGCTGCATTAACAGAGGTGAACGATGGCGAGTATCGTTCATTGGAGTCAGTAAAAGCAGAATTGACTATTCAAGCTATCAACAACAAGAAAGCTGAATATATCACCAAGCAACTTAATGGTATCACCACATTGGCAGAGGCAGCTTCATTGTTTGACACCGAAGTTAAAACTGCTGAAGGCATCTCTATGTCATCATATCGTCTTGGAGCAGCAGGTAATGAGCCTGCAGTCATTGGCGCTGCATTTGCTTTGGAAGCAAACACTACTTCAACTCCTATCACAGGTAACAATGGTGTATACATGATTTCCGTTGGAGAAAAGACAGTAGCTGAGGGACAACTCAATGCTGCACAAGAGATTAGCAACTTGAACATGCGCACATCTTATACTATCCCATATCAAGTAGTTAGTTTGATCGAAGAGAAAGCTGACATTATTGATAACCGCGCACGTTTCCAATAAGAAATAACAATATCTTTATCTATAAAAGCACTGAACATGCCTGTTCGGTGCTTTTTTATACAAAATATTTGTATAATTCAAAAAAAAGCAGTACCTTTGTGGGCAAATGATTTATAAACAATAATTACTCTAATGCCTATGAAACGTTTCACTCTACTTGCTAGCCTCTTGTGCAGCATTTCACTATTCTCTCAACACGGCACTATTAACATTCAAACCAACTTGGATAGTACTGCCATCAAACAGTACGCTATTGACACATTAGAAAGCTATCAAGTAGGTCCAGGTATCATTTACACTCGTTTTGACATCACGGCTAAAGCCAATGATATTCGCCATTGCTATATCTATGAAGTAGACCTGACTAATCCATACAACACCGTAGAAGAAAGTCACAGTACCACGATGGGTAATACAGAAAGAATGGTGGATGCTCACAAACGTCTAGATGCTCCTGAGCACCGCTCTATTGGATCAGTCAACTGTAACTTCTGGATTGTAGCCACACAAGACGAAGGTCAATACAATGGTTTGACAGGTGTTCCATGTACAGGTCAAGTACGCAATGGTAAGATTGGCACCAACATTACCAATTGGAATATTGGTCATGGCGATCCAGACCCTGTTTTAGGACGTAAGCAAGATATTGGTTATTTGATGATTGATGCCGATAAGAAAGCACATATCGATCAATTTTCTTGGGACGCACACTTGGCAATAGGTGACCAATCCATGCCAATCAAAGAGGTCAACCGCAACCGCAGCAACCCATCTGACAACGAAGTGGTTATGTTCAACTCCGACATGGGTACTAAATCTACATTGACCAAAGAGGACATCAACAAACGCCTCGGCACAGATCTTCCAATGATTGAGTTAGTAGTTAAACTCGAGCAAGACTGGGCAATGAACCAACATCTCTTTGGTACTGTAGAAAGTATTAACTATACTGGTGGAACAAAAATCCAAGATGGCTATGCTGTATTCCGCGGACGCGGTACTGGTAAAACCTTCCTTGAGACCGCCAAGGTAGGTGACCGAGTACAATTTATCATCGGTATGTACGAATCACTTTCAGGCGAGCGTCCAAATATCAAGCAACTCAGCGCGGGTAACTGCTATGTATTGCGCGAAGGCAGACTAACCAACCGCAACTGGAATGAGGATTACAACAACAAGAATTACCCTCGTACTGGCTTTGGAGTGAGCAAAGATCACAATACTCTATGGATGATGGTCATGGAAAAACCAGGTATGTACACTCATGAGATGGCGTCTATCCTTCGCCACTTTGGTGCATGGGAAGCTACTGGTGCCGATGGTGGTGGTAGCGCACAATTTAACCTTGGAGGACAAATCCTTAATCCCACTACCGAGGGACAACCTCGCGCTGTAGGAAATAGCATTTTCCTATTCTCAACCGCTCCAGAAGATAGCACCGTCGTAGAGATGCGCACAACTGCCACCTTTATGAAGTTGCCTAAATATGCAGCTATCAAACCTGAGTTTTTGGGATACAACCAGTATGGTATGTTGATTGATAAGCATCTTCCAGGCGTAAAACTCTCATGCGCACCTGAGACTGGTTATATTACCGAAGACGGATACTTTGTTTGTCTCGGAAGTGGTGTCCTAACAGCTACATACGACCAAGCATCTCTACCTATTGAAATTGTGATTGTAGATGAAGCCAACCCATCATTACGTTTGAGTAATGTGCTGATTTCTAATAAGACACCTTACGAAATTGAAATCAATGGAGTAATAGATAACAAGCAATTCAAAGTTCTTCCATCTGCAGTAGAATGGACCATCGAAGATAATACCATCTGTCATATTGATGAAGATGGCATATTGCACGCAATCAAAAATGGAACTACTACTGTACACGGAAAATTAGGCGAGACCACCATGACTTTCAATGTTCAAGTGGAAATGGTTGACACAGATGTTTTGCTTTGGGAGAATATGGTAGAAGTAGATGAGCGATGGACTCTAAAGGCCTCTAGTTCGTCATGGAAGACGGATATCAAAACAGATGCAGACGGTGGAGCATACTTATATATGAATTACAGTGGCGGACGAGTTGTTCAATTGTCACTAACAGCAGACACACTCCTCTACTCAACCCCAAAGCATCTTGAATTTAAGTTTACACCTCAAGGAGATTTAATGACACGTATTGATTTAGGCTTTGTAGCAAACAATGGTACAAACGCTAATTACGCATGCATAGAGCTTACACCTAATCAACCTATGAGCATCAACATTGATTTGGATAGCTTGTTTGATGTCAAAGATGATATAGCTATTTACCCTATTAAACTTAAAAATATTTCTTTCTCTCTCAACAAAGATGCCGAAAAGAAAGAATACAGCATTCCACTTGAGGGTATCTATCTGCATTACGGCGAGAAGGTTGAGACAGGAATCGAATCCATCATCACTCCTTCTCAACAAGGTGATTCCGCACAAAAGATGCTCTACAACGGACAATTAATCATTATTAAAAACAATAAAATTTACAACATTTTAGGTCATGAAATCACTGAAAAGTATTAATCCTTGGCTCTGGGTACCTACCTTGTATTTTTTGGAGGGTATCCCTTACTTCCTCGTGAACAACATCTCCATGGTTATGTTCAACCAAATGGGTGTACCTAACGGCGAGATGTCATTCTTTACCACGTTGCTTTATTTCCCTTGGGCATTGAAGTTCTTGTGGGCTCCTTTCGTAGATTTGATCAAAACCAAACGTTGGTGGTTCCTCACTATGCAATTCCTCATGTTGGGATTGGCAGTGCTAACCATCTTCTCTATTCCTCAACCAGATCCTGCCACTATCGCTGCTATGGCTACTGAGGTTAAGTTATTTACAGGTGTACTGATTGCATTCATTATCATGGCATTTGCATCTGCAACTCATGATATCGCAGCAGATGGATTCTACATGTTAGCCCTCACCTCTGGTGTTCAAGCAGAGATGATTGGTTGGCGTAGTGTATTCTACCGTCTTAGCAATGTATTCTGCAACTCAGCGCTCATCGCTATTCCTGGTATCATCTACGATTGGACTATCAAACAAGGCGAGGCAAATATGCCTTTGGCATGGAAAGTTACCATGGTCATCACCGCAGTAATTTTTGTGTTGCTGGCTATTTGGCATATGTTCTTCACTCCACGTCCAGACGCTGACAAACCAAACGCAGAAACAACTGCCAAAGATATCGTTGTTGGTTTCGGTAAGGCTTTTGCGACTTACTTCACCAAACCAGCTTTGTGGGTAGCCATCGCCTTTATGCTTCTTTACCGTTTGCCAGAGGGATTCTTGATGAAAATGATCTATCCATTCCTTCTAGGCGCACGCGAAACGGGCGGTTTGGGCATGACCATGCAAGAGTTAGGCGTTGTATATGGCGCTATTGGTGTAATTTTCTTACTTTTAGGTGGTATCCTTGGCGGATATTACATCTCTAAAGTAGGTTTGAAAAAAGCTTTCTGGTGGATGGCTCTCGCTATGACCTTGCCTTGCTTGAGTTTCGTTTACCTCAGCGTTTTCTTGCCAACCAACATGGTGTATATCGCTATCGCTATTGCTATTGAGCAATTTGGTTACGGCTTCGGCTTTACCGCATACATGATGTACATGATGTTCTTCTCAGAAGGAGAGTTCAAGACTTCGCACTATGCAATCTGTACCAGTTTCATGGCACTAAGCATGATTCTCCCTGGACTTGTTGCTGGTTATATCCAAGAAGCTATTGGCTACGAGAACTTCTTCTGGATGGTCATCAGTTGTAGTGTGGCAACCTTCTTTGTAACATTCCTTGCTCGCCGCATCGTAGATGCTAACTACGGCAAGAAGTAAGTAGATTACTTATCACTTATAACTCATAGTTCATAACTAATAGTTATATGCAAATCAAACGCATCATACCTAACAGCCTGACCTGCGCAAATCTTTTGTGCGGGTCAGCCGCTGTTTTCATGGCAACACAAGAGCAATACCTTTGGGCGTTCGCTCTCATTCTAGCAGGTGGATTGTTCGACTTCTTTGACGGAGCTTCTGCTCGTTGGCTCAAAGTGCCATCGCCATTGGGTGTACAACTTGATTCATTAGCAGATGATATCACTTTTGGTCTCGCGCCTGCTATGATACTATTCTGCTATCTCAAGCCCATCATCGGTTGGTGGGCATTAATCGCCTTGCTGATTGCAGCGTTCTCTGCGTTGCGCCTAGCAAAATTCAATATTGATGAGCGCCAAACTACTTCGTTTATTGGTCTAGCGACACCACCCAATGCTATTTTCTGGGCATCACTCGTTTGTTGGCTCAATGCAACTACCCTACCAACATGGACACCATGGGTGTTATTGGCAGGTAGTTTGTTGAGTTGCTATTTGCTAGTAAGCGAAATCCCATTTTTCAGTTTTAAGTCTACTGGACAAGGCAAGAAGCATATCATCATTTTCTTGGTGGGCTGCACCTTTATTTTGGGCACATGTGCCACGATGGCTGTCACCTATAAGCAGATCACCATCGCCATCCTAAGTGGAGCAATATGCATATTGTGGTACATCCTTTGCAATTTTTGTACCCATTGTCACAAATAATTCATAATTCAAAATTAAAAATTCAAAATTCATATTGCCTTTTCTAGTGCCAACCCTCGTGTTGGCACTCGTTTTAGGAACAACACTTCTTGTTGTTCCTAAAGCTGAGTTGCATCTTGCACTTTGCCAACCACACACACACTTTTTAGACACTATTGTTCCTATTTTCACAGATCTGGTAGATTGGTTACCCTACCTATGCGTAGTTCTGCTGCTATTCTATCGTGCAGGCTGGGCAACTTTTCTGACGAGCAATCTACTGCTCTCCACACTCATCGTACAACCGATTAAGCACATCCTATGTGCCCCACGTCCATTAACATGGTTTGCGGAGAATATGCCCGATATTCGTTTGCCACTTGTAGAAGGAGTTAGGATGAATTATTGGTTATCCTTCCCCTCGGGGCATACGACAACTTTCTTTGTGCTGTTTTTTAGTTTAAGTATTATTTTGTACGCTGAAAATATAAAAGGTAAGAATATTTTGTCACTCCTTTGTTTTCTCTGTGCAAGTTTTGGGGCATATACTCGCATATATTTGTCTCAGCACTTCGCATTGGATATTTTTGCGGGCATTTTGATTGCCGTTTGTTCCACCCTGGTTTTGTACTTTTTCTTGGTAAAAAGAACCCAAAATACGAGTTTTTGGGCTTGGAGAGTGCAAAAATTGAAAAAATAACACAAAAGAACGTAATTTTTCAAAAAATATTTGGTCAATTCAAAAAAAAGCAGTACCTTTGCACCCGCTTTCGTAAAGAGAGCAAGAGTTCCGTTAAATAATGAGACATTGAATGGGCGTTTAGCTCAGCTGGTTTAGAGCATCTGCCTTACAAGCAGAGGGTCGGCGGTTCGAATCCGTCAACGCCCACCATTCATTCCCATTCGGGCGTTTAGCTCAGCTGGTTTAGAGCATCTGCCTTACAAGCAGAGGGTCGGCGGTTCGAATCCGTCAACGCCCACTCTCTCTCTCTCACACATTATCCCGTAGACAAGCGTGAGCTTGTTTGCGGGATTTCTT
>JAZQTO010000101.1:0-23509 GCA_045630805.1 Paludibacteraceae bacterium | reverse complement strand
CGTGGTGTGCGCTATTGGGCATACCCAGGTATGGAAGGCTATGAGCACCGCAATATCGGTCTGGAGCGTGATGCCAACAGGGGTATCATCTCCACCAATCCTGAGAACCACGCACAAATGGTGCGCACCCGTCAAGCGAAGATAGATCAAGTGGCGAATCAGATTCCACTCCTACAAGTACAGGGCAATGCCGACAGCGACACTTTGCTCGTGGGTTGGGGATCGACCGAAGGCCACCTATTGGCGGCAGCCAAAGAGCTCCATTGCGCCCTAGCGCATTTCAACTACATCAATCCGCTGCCTAAGAACACCGAAGAGGTGCTTCGCCAATACAAACGTGTGATTGTCTGCGAGTTGAATAATGGTCAATTTGCCGCATACTTGCGCAGCAAAATCCAAGGCATCCACTTCGAACAGTATAACGAAATCACCGCCCAACCATTCGCGGTTGAGCGCATCGTAAAAGCGATTAACCAATCAAAACTCTAGTCCAACTAGATTAACTAGCACTACTAGAACAACTAGATAATTCACCAACATGGAACCAGCTCAATATAAAAGTAACCAGCCCGTTAAGTTCTGTCCTGGCTGTGGCGACCATGCTATTTGCCTCGCACTCCAGAAAGCCATGGCACAAGTGGGCATACCTACCCACCAGACCGTAGTCATCTCTGGTATCGGCTGCTCTAGCCGTATGCCACACTACCTCAACACCTACGGGTTTAACACCATCCACGGACGTGGAGGTGCTATCGCTACGGGTGTCAAAACCAGCCATCCTGAACTCAATGTGTGGCAAATGACGGGCGATGGCGACTGCCTCGCTATTGGTGGTAACCACTTTATCCATGAGATCCGTCGCAATGTCAATCTCAATATCTGTTTGTTCAACAACCGCATTTATGGTTTGACCAAAGGTCAATACTCTCCGACATCGCCCAAGGGTTTTGTCAGCAAGTCTAGTCCTTTTGGTACAGTCGAGCGTCCGTTTATCCCTGCCGAATTGGTGCTCGGTGCACGCGGTACGTTCTTCGCCCGCACCCTGGATGTGGACATGCCTACCACCGTGGACTGTATGGTACAAGCCTCTGAGCACCAAGGCGCTAGCGTGATCGAGTGCCTCGTCAACTGCGTAATATTCAACCACGGCACCCATAACTGGATTGCCGACCGAGAGACACGCGCAGAGCGCAGCATCATCCTTCGCCATGGCGAGAAGATGATCTTTGGTAAAGACAACGACAAAGGTCTAGCCCTAGACTATTCGCAAGGGCTTATCCCACAACTTATGGTAGTACCTGCCAACGATGAGCGCGTGCTCACCCACGACGCTACGACACCCGATCCAACCCTCCACCGCATGCTAGCGATGATGGGACAAGACACCCCCTCCAATAGCCAATCGCCAATAGCCAATACCCCCCTACCTATCGCCCTCGGCGTTATCCGCCGCGTAGAGGCAGAGAGTTATGATGCAGCAGTCAATGCGCAGATCGAGGAGGTTCGCTCTAAGAGCAAAGCTACCACGTTTGACCAACTTACCCAAACCCTCGAAACGTGGGAAATCAATTAATAATTAACAATTAATAGTTAATATTCCGAGGCGCTTCCTAGCATCACTAGTACGACTAGCCCAACTAGTTTTACTAGTTATAAAGCGCCTCTCAAAGAACAATATGAAAAAAATCCTTCTTTTTGTCCTTGCACTCGTTGCAACCACCCTCGTTTGGGCTCAGGACACAACCCTAGTCACCCCTGACACCCTTGAAACTCTTAAAACTTCTGAAACCATTGAAGCTTCTGCGCCGGCAGAATTAAGTCTCATCTCCCGTGTGGAGCAATGGTATGCAGCCCATATGAATTATGCGACGATCACCGCCTTGATGGCAGTTGAGTCGTCGTTCATCCCTTTCCCTAGCGAGATCGTTATTCCTCCCGCAGCCTATGTGGCGAATGACCCATCAAGCAGTCTTCACGCTACCGATAGTTACCCACTCAATGTGCTCCTCATCGTACTCTTCGGAACACTAGGTGCTATCATTGGCGCCATCATCAACTACCTGCTAGCCATGTGGCTAGGTCGTCCTATCGTATATGCGTTTGCAGATAGCAAACTGGGTCATCTCTGCCTCCTATCGGGCGAGAAAGTCAAGAAGGCAGAGGACTACTTCAACGAGCATGGCAAGGTATCTACTTTTGTAGGTCGATTGATCCCTGGTATCCGCCAACTCATCAGTATCCCTGCAGGTTTATGCAAAATGCACTTCGGTTGGTTCCTCTTTTATACTTTTTTAGGCGCAGGTATCTGGAATGTCGTTTTGGCATTGTTGGGTTATATCGCTGGCGGTCAAAAAGAACTCATTGACGCTTATAGTCACGAATTGAGCATTGTCATTATGGCTTTGCTAGCCTTAGTAGTTGTCTATTTTGTGGTCAAGACCATCCTCAAACGAGTGAAAAAATAAATACCATGTACACTCCAGAGATTATTGCTTTGCGCAAAGATATTGAACAGCATTTGGGGTTAACACTTCATACACCAACAGACTTCCAACTTCTCATCCAACGTATTTGGAATGAGCAACATACGATATTATCTCTATCTACCATCAAACGCCTTTGGGGGTATATTGATAGTTCGGCTCGCCCTCGTATCTCAACGCTCAACACACTCTCTCAGTTTCTAGGTCATACCGATTGGAATGCTTATCTCGCAGCGCTTGAACTACGCAGCGAAACTGAAAGTGACTTATTTAAGGGAGAGGGTATATCCTCAAAGGATTTAGCCATCAACGACCTAGTACAAGTGTCATGGTTGCCCAATCGCCAATGTACTTTCCGCTATTTGGGCTGCAATCGTTTTGAAGTCTTGGAGTCTATCCATGCCAAACTGCAAGTAGGCGATACCTTTGAAACTATTGCCTTCATCATCGGAAAACCGATGTATCTAGACCACATCCAACGCCAAGACGGGACCAAGACCTCCTATGTCGCAGGCAAAAGAAATGGACTTCTTACCGTGCAACAAGTGTAATTACTAGTTAATACCTGCATGACTATTTCTGACTCGGGATATATTGATATAGATACTTTTTATGCTGACTGGAGCGACATCACTTTGCTTCAGCAGCGTCGCCAGAACACTATCTATACCGCCAAACGGTATGGCAAACGCTATCTGATCAAGGCTATATCACCTGAGTACCAATCCCTTACCGACATCCGCTTGCTGCAATACAAAGAGTTCTCTTTAGGCATCACGCTCAACCATGCTAATATCGCCGAAACATATTCACTAGAAGAGGTGCCACAACTAGGTCGCTGTATTCTGATGGAATATGTTGATGGAATGACGCTAGCTGAATGGCTTCAATCTTCCCCCTCGCGCGCGCAGCGCGAGCGAGCGCTCGCGCAATTATTAGAGGTGATGGAGTATATCCATTCCCTCCAACTCGTGCACAACGACCTCAAGAGCAGTAATATTCTCATCACCCGCAACGGGCAGAATGTCAAACTGATAGACTTTGGATTAAGCAACACAGACAGTACATCTGACAACAACAATTCCAACACGGATATTCAGCTCTTGGCTAATGTACTTACACTACTTTTTCCTAATCGCTATCGCCCGATTGCGCGTGCTTGCCAACTGGGCAAATATGCCAATATCGCTGCACTCAAACAGGCTTTCCGTCACCGACAAATCTGGCGCAAAAGCATACCATATATCATATCTGCTATCTGCGTGATTGTTTGTTCCATACTTTCGTTCCAACACACAAGTAATAAACTCCGCGAACAACAAATGCTAAGAATCGTCAACTACCATGTTAATCAAGAGATTAGCCAGCTCCAACATGCTGCTGATACTTGCAGTACATATCTTATTTTTGCCCAAGAGCTCTATCCAACGATATGGAATAAATCAGCATTAGTACGCGATTCTATTGCCGATTTATATGCCGATGATCCTGCCTTACGCCTACAGTGTATTGAAACATGGACATTGATTTTTGGCGAGCGTTTGATGGAGTTAGACAATCTAATCAAGCAAAACAAACTAATTAGTACCAAGTAACCCATTTGTTCGCCCCTAGTTTGCCACCTACTCTCATAGGGACTTCATAGGGACTTCATCGGAACCTGATTGGAACCTCACCGAAGGATTACCATGATTTCCCCGTACTTTCTACGAGGATTAGATTTTCTGAGAACGAAATCATACGAACAATAAGAAGCGATAGTCAATCTGGATTTATCCCCTAATCATGTGCCCAGCCCAGGGCAAAGACACTAGCCTTGCAACCTCTAATTGGGGTCAACTGACGCATACAAGATAGCATCGTAGCCCCAGAGGTGATCACATCGTCCACCAACAAGATATGCTTATCCTTCCACTCCTCGGGATAACGAATAGCAAACAAATCCTCCGTATTCGCAAAACGCTTATCAAAACTAGACTGTGCTTGATGCGCATTATTGCGCACACGATATAAATGCTCCGTATCTATCGGAATACCCAATACCTTGCTCATCCCTCGGCAGATCCACTCCGCTTGATTAAACCCACGCTCGCGCAAGCGACGAGGATGCAAAGGAACAGGCACCAACACATCTATATCATCAAACAAATCCGAGTCGATATACTCACGAGCAGCCACCTCACCCAAATAACTGAACACCTCCGCCTGAGATCGAGTACCATATTTGCCACGCTCAATCAAATTGCGCAATATCTGACCACGCTCTCGGTTAAAATATCCCCATGCTCCACCCTTCTCATAACGAACACGACGACCTATCTCCTTAATCAACTCCGCAAAAAGCATATCAATACCATTATCCTGTATAATGGCATGTTCCGTACGAGTTATAGAAGCAAGACAGGAAGAGCAGACCACCTGCTCCTCCTGCAATAACTTACATTCACACGCCATACAACAAGTAGGGATCAACATTTCCCACACCGATTGTCGCAAGCGTGCTATATTCATACTACCTTAATGTTTTTTACCACGCATCCAATCTGGAATACCGCCGAACAAACTGCGTTGTCCATCCGCAGCTACATCATCAAAATCGATCACAATCTCCTCAGCCTCCTCCATAGAATCTGGCAGATCCACCAACTCAGTCTTAGGTTGAGCGCTAGGCACTTGCTCATCGACTAATTCGGTTTCTCCCACGGGATCAATGGTCAACGTCACCGTAGAAGATTTTTCTGCTGGCGCTGATGCTGCTTCACCGTAATACTTATTAATGGATGAGTCCACCGTCTTCTTCTCGATACTAGGTATATCCGACACCTCGTATCCGGTAGCAATAATCGTTACACGTACTTTCTCGCCCAATTCCTCATCAACCGCAGCGCCCCATTGTACCTCCACATCATCACCTACCTCACGCACAAAATCATGTATCTGGTCTATCTCAGACATAATGATCGCATGCTCTGTAGAGCAATATATCTGCAACAACAATCGCGTTGCGCCCTTCACATCGGTATTGATCAGAGGCGAATGCAAAGCCTCATGAATAGCATTGGCCACACGGTTCTCACCGCTAGCTGTGCCCACACTAATAATAGAAGCACCTCCACCGATAAGTGTATTATATACATCCGTAAAGTCCGTGTTAATATATCCTGGTTTGGTAATGATCTCTGCAATCGAACGCGCCGCATTCGCTACCACATCATCCGACTTAGAGAAAGCATTCAACAAGTTGAAATCCGAATAAATCTGACGCAACTTCTCATTATTAATTACCACTATAGCATCTACCTGCGCTGCCAACTCCGCCACACCATTCATCGCCTTCTGAATCTTCTTTGGACCCTCAAAAGCAAAAGGAATAGTCACAATACCCACTGTCAGGATTCCCATCTCCTTAGCCACCTCTGCCACTATTGGCGAAGCACCCGTACCAGTACCTCCACCCATACCTGCGGTAATAAAGAGCATTTTGGTACCATCATTGAGTGCCTCACGAATACGCTCACGATCTTCCTCTGCATATTGTTTCGCTTTTTCAGGCTTTCCACCAACACCCAAACCATTACCAATCTGCAACTTGCTAGGCACACTACTGCCCGCAAGACTCATCTTGTCGGTATTACAAACCAACAATGTCACATCCTGAATGCCCTGTTTGTACAAATAGTTGATCGCGTTACAGCCACCGCCACCTACGCCCATTACTTTGATTATAGACTCCTGAATATCAAGACCCTCTAACAATGTATTACTAATATCCATATATTTTGTGTTAATCCTGTTCTACAATTTATTTTTTACTCTCTTCACCTGAATCGGTAAACAATCTAAGGGTTCCTTCCTTGATCTTTTCGAGCAAAGGTCTGTTACCCGAATAACTAGCCTGCGGATGCGACTTACGATATTCCGCGCCCAGCAATAATGTTCCCACCAAGGATGCATACTGCGGCATGCAATACTCATCTGGAGTATCTGGCGTCAACCATGAGGCGTGCGAACCACCCATCACTTTCACGCTAGTCATACCTTGGATATACCCAACTATTCCCTTCAACATCGCACCGCCACCTGTCACATACAAGACCTCTATGCCTTGCGCTTCCTTATTCAGAGCCTCCATCAGTGGAGACAACATTTCTGCCAACTTGCAGGAGATCACCTCCGCCAATTGAACAGCACTCACCGATATTTTCTCGCCCTCTGGAGTGGTTAGGATATAAGTACGATTGACTTTTACCATATCCGCAGATGCCACACCGTAGATGCATTTCAAGCGCTCGGCTTGCATCAGGGATATACCCAACTGCTCCACTGCCTCGGTGATATCATAACCACCTAGAGGAACTACTTGGTTATACAAATATCCCCCACCCTTGTGGATTGTCAGCGTACTAGTCTGTGCACCTAAATCCAACACGGCACAGCCATTATTCATCTCTTCCTCAGTTGCCAACGCATTCATCAGCACCTCTGGACGAACATACATTTTCTCCTTCACCAAGGCAGTGCGTTGGAATGTTTTTTCCACCTTATCAGCCAGTTCCTTTTTACCCCAGAAGGCATTATAGTGTGCCGTGAAAAACACCGCACGCTGATCCGAAGTCGGTTCATATGTTTGCTTCTCTCCATCTAGTTGATAGTGACTAGGAATGAGATCCAACACCGCTACATCTGGATTTTTTTTCTCTATTTTCTCCTTACACTCCCATTCCATTTTAGCGAGTAGTTCCGAAGTTATTTCGCGTTTACAACCCAGATCACGACTAGAGGATACGGCTACCACTTTCATCGATTGGCCACCCGCGCATACAAATGCAGCATTACCTACCTGCTTACGAATACGATTGCCCAACAGTTTTATCACGCTCGTAAGCATATATCCTGCATCGCTCGTATTCTCTACCACACCTCGGTGAACACAACATTTTTGGCTCGACTCTTCCACACCTAAGACACGCAGAGCACCTGAAGGTGTCACCTCTGCCGCCATGGCACGGAAAGACTGACTGCCCATATCGACAGCCACCAACACAGAAGATTGTATATTATTTTTCATCTCACTAAAGTTTCAACATTCGACACTATCTCCTCACCACTTGTCCTGCATAGCGCAAGTCCAACTCGCGGCATTCTGGATAACCTAGCACATCAAAACCTTTCTTATACAAACTACGAAGACGGGCCAACTTGTCTTCATAGCCATCTAGTTTACCCAACACAATCTTAGCGGAGTAATCCTTTTGGGATAACACCACCAATTTGGGGTTACGCACATACACATCGCGAATGCGTTCGCCCCAATAAGAGTTATCTTGCAACCACAGAACAAAATCATAATACTCCTCCGTCGCTGCACATTTATTGATTGCACCCGTAAATACAGGCACATCCAATTTCATTCCCGAGCGATAGGGCATCACGCGTCTATCAGCATCCACCAGATAATTTCCCTCCGCCGTCTTCACGCACAACACAGGCACACGCTGCGTCACTCGGATACGCACCGCCCCAAAAGGCGTCTTGTAGCAACTAGCTGTACGAATCATCTCATGTTTGAGCAATGCTTGCTCGATCATATGACAATCCACCTCGCTCATCGCCTTTGTCAGGGCATAACAACCTCGCGCCTTGAGATAACCCTCCAACTCCATCGCATCTACATACTGACGAGACACACTGTCTTCTACCACAATGTCCACCTGCGTACACAGGGACATATCTGCCTGGCGAGAGCACCATATGCCTCCCACCAACACCGCGACACAACATACCGTTGTCACCACGGTCAACAATACTTTTGTTACTTTATTCATATTTATTAAGGTTTTGTTTAATATCCTGTACCAAACGGTCTATATCACCTGCGCCTAGGGTCATCACCACACAAGGTTCTGCCCACGACTCTACGATATTCGTCACACGCTCCACCAACTGCGTTTTCTCCACCACCTGCGCCATTGGGAGTTTATCTGTCGGCATCATCTGGAGCAACCACTCACTCGTCACACCCGCTATCGGCAACTCACGCGCAGGATAAATAGGCAATAGCAACAAGCCATCCGCTTCACTCAACACCTGCGCAAAGCCATCCGCAAAATCACGCGTACGACTGTAGAGATGCGGTTGAAACACCACCAGCAAACGACGCTCTGGATACAATCGGCGAACAGACTCTATACTGGCGCGCAACTCCTCTGGATGATGCGCATAATCATCTATATAGCACACGCGAGATGTCCTAACATGCATATTAAAACGGCGATACACACCCGCAAAACTCTCCAATCCCTCACGCAACTCCTGCTCGGTCAAACCCAACAAAGACCCTATCGCCAAAGCCGCTACACTATTCTCCATATTTACCCATACAGGCACACCCAAACGCATACCCTCTATCACCTGACCTAAAGCGTGAAAATCAAACACAATCACCCCATCATTATACCGCACATTATACGCCGCAAAATCAGCTTCTTCCTCCACCGCATAGGTATATACCTTCGCTTTCAAGCCCTCCGCATTCAGTGTCACCCCCTTCTTCACTACCAACGCATCCGTCACCAAAGAGGCATAGTGAGCAAAACTCTCATAGTAACTCTCTTCAGTGCCATATATATCCAAGTGATCAGGATCCATACTGGTTATCACGGACATATACGGACTTAAATAATGGAAAGAGCGATCATATTCATCTGCCTCTACCACCACATAATCACTCTTGGTATCAATCAGCAGATTGGTATGATAGTTATTGGAGATACCGCCCAAAAAAGCATTACATCCCACTCTCGAACCATAGAGCAAATGAGCTAGCATAGTGCTAGTCGTGGTCTTGCCATGCGTACCCGCCACACATAAAGCACGATTCATACGCGTCAAGAGACCTAGCACCTCAGCACGTTTCATCACACGAAATCCGCGCTCGCGCACATATGCATAAATAGGAGTATCCTCAGGTACTGCAGGAGTACGAACTACGATGGTAGTAGTTACATTCAACGTCTTCACAATATCCAACACATCATCATACTGCACCCCTATTCCTTCTGCCTCCAACTGATGTGTCAATGGCGATGCCGTACGATCATAACCCAGCACACGATACCCCTTCGCTGCGAAATAACGCGCCAAGGCACTCATACCGATGCCACCTATACCTAAAAAGTAATATGTATTGACCGTATTATTCATCTATTTTGCTAGTATCCCAAATTTAGCGCACAAAAGTACTAAAAAAAAATCACATATGCAAGTTCAATGCTTAAAATTCTAAAAAATCAACACCTAACTTGCATAATTCAAGTTTTTTTTGTACCTTTGCGCCTCAAATCAACAATTAACTATGGCACGAAGAATAACTCAACCGTCTGCTCCACGAACCACGAGCACCAGAAACAGCAACAACTCAAGCAATAGACCTAGCCTCAAAGAAATCTTCTCCTCCCTACAAATGTGGGTACAGACTTACGAATTCCGACTCTGTTCAGGCATTATACTCTCCGTCATCACCTTGATGTTGGTCGTTGCCTTCATCAGTTTCTTTTTCACAGGTGGTCACGACTATTCTATTGTCGTTCAACCCGATGCGCGTCAAGCTATGCGCAACGAGATTCAGAATGCACTCGGTTTACCAGGTGCAGTCATTGCCCGTTGGTTGGTCGATGGCACTTTCGGTATCGCATCATTGGCGGCACTTGTTGCACTAGCCCTCTACTCCATACGACTAATCATGTATTTCCCACTCCGCCGTTTGCGCCTACTTTTCATCGTGCTTTTTATCCTCGTATGGGGATCCATCACGCTAGGGTTTGTGCAGCAGCAAATAGGCGTAGGTTCCTTCTTCCGTTGGGGAGGAGCATTTGGACAGATCGTAGCTGCATGGGGCACATCTTATATCCAATGGATTGGTATGTCACTCATCCTAATCGCTACGCTCATCATCTTCTGCATTGTTGTGGACAAACATTTTGTGGAGCACTGCCAGCAATTTGGTCATTGGATTGCGGGATTATTCAAGAAAAAAGAGACGACCGAGACCTTCGAAGATGAAGAGGCATCTACTATTGATCTCGAGCCACTTATCCCTACCCTAGATCCTGAGTACACCGAGGAGCCCGAGCCTATCCCTGCTATTGAGGTCAATATAGAGACACCTCAAGAGGAGGAAACGATTGTCGAGCAAGAGCCTGAGGAACAGGATGATGTGGACATCAACGTGGCAGACATCCAAGAAGTTGAACTCACAGAGGACGATCCTGAATACTTACTCCGCAAACTTGGTCCATACGACCCACGCAAGGACTTGGAGCATTACAAGTTCCCATCTCTCAACCTGCTCAAGGTCTATGACAACGAGACTGCTCCTGTCATCAACCAAGAGGAGCAACAAGCCAATGCCAACCGCATTGTCACCACCTTGCGCAACTTCGACATTGAGATTGAGTCTATCAAAGCCACTGTCGGTCCTACCGTTACGCTCTACGAAATCGTACCTAAGGCAGGTATCAAGATTGCTAAGATCCAAGGACTCGAAAACGATATTATGCTTTCGCTCGCTGCCATAGGTATTCGTATCATTGCCCCTATGCCTGGCAAGGGAACTATCGGTATTGAGGTACCTAACGAAAAACCACAAATCGTGTCTATGCACTCTGTGATTGCTAGCAAGCGTTTCCAAGAGGAGCAAAAAATGCGTCTGCCTGTAGCCATCGGTCGCACCATCACCAATGAGGTGTTTACCTTTGACCTCGCCAAAACTCCTCACCTACTCGTAGCGGGTGCTACGGGTCAAGGTAAATCCGTTGGACTCAACGCGATCCTCACGTCCTTGCTCTACAAGAAGCATCCTGCAGAACTCAAATTCGTGCTAGTGGATCCTAAAATGGTTGAATTCTCCATCTACAAACCACTCCTCAAGCACTATATGGCGGCTATGCCTGACCAAGATGATAATGACATTATTATCACTGACTGTCAAAAGGTTATCAACACGCTCAACTCTCTCGTTATTGAGATGGAGAATCGTTACCAACTCCTCATGCAGGCCAAGTGCCGCAACCTAGAGGACTACAACGAGAAGTTCATCAATCGCCACCTCAATCCTGAGAAAGGACACCGCTATATGCCATACCTCGTTATTGTCATTGACGAGTACGGCGACTTTATTATGCAAGCGGGCAAAGAGGTCGAGCGTCCTATCCAACGCATTGCTCAAAAAGCACGTGCCGTGGGTATGCATATGATCCTCGCTACCCAACGTCCAGATGTCAAGATTGTGACTGGAACCATCAAGGCCAATATCCCTACTCGTATCGCCTTCCGCACCCAATCTGTGGTGGATTCTCGTACCGTGCTTGACTGCAAAGGCGCAGACCAACTCATCGGTAAAGGTGATATGTTATACTCCGCTAGCGGTGCTATCACGCGTATCCAATGTGCTTTTGTGGACACACCAGAGGTGGAGAATATCGTCAGCCATATCGAAAAACAACAACACTACTTCGAGCCATACCAATTGCCAGAGTATGTGCCAGAGGGCGCTGAGGGCGAAGCATTGGCACCGGGCAGTGTGGATCTAAAACGCCTTGACCCAATGTTCGCGGATGTGGCTCGCTATACCGTTAGCAAACAGGAGGGATCAACATCGCGTATCCAACGCGCATTTGAGATAGGTTATAACCGTGCAGGCAAACTCTCCGACCAACTCGAAGCCGCTGGTATCGTAGGTCCTAACAAAGGTCCTAAAGGGCGTGATGTGCTCATCCAAGATATGGATTCACTCGAACGTATATTACAAGAACTTGGCGTATGAAACTCCTGATTATCACACTCACTATCCTCCAATCGCTTTTCTCCACATTGGAGCAGAAGACCTTGCATTCGGACTTCAGTATCACCATAACTCAAGAGCAAACGCAACCTATGACTTACGCAGGCACACTCGCTATGCGTGATCAGAAGTTCGCGTTGGAGTTCATTGGCATAGAAGCGGCATACGATGGTCAGACCCTGTATATGTATAGCGAAGATACCGAGGAGTTGACGCTCTCTACTCCTACGGAGGAGGAGTTGATCCAGACCAATCCATTTTTGTATGCGCGTGCGCTGCTGCCTTTGTGTGAATATGCCGAGAAAGCAGTGGGGGATAAGACGCAGATTACTTTGACTCCTAGGGATCAATCCTTGGGTATCAATAAGTTCGTGCTTCGTCTTGTGACCACTACTTTGCTCCCTGTTGCTGCTGAGATTCACGAATCGGATGGCAAAGTGACTACTCTCCGTCTCAATAATCCTGAATATAAAAACGAATGCCCCAAATTCTCCATTGAGAAACCAGAGGCATTCATCAACGATCTAAGATAATAATATGAACAACAAGGTAGCGGAAAACCCTTTCAAAAACCGCGTGTTGGCGGATGCCAACCGTTTAGAGAACGGCGCTGATGCGCCTACAGAACGCTCGCATGCGAGCTACAGTTTAGAGGCAAGAGGCAAGAATACTGCCTTTATCGTGGTGACAGCGTTGTTTGTGACGCTGTATGTGGTGAGCAATGTGATGGCAGTCAAAGTCATAGGTCTATGGAACCTATTTTATTTCGATGCAGGTACTATCACTTTCCCTTTTGCGTATATGCTAGGTGATGTCTTAACCGAGATTTGGGGATATAAGACTGCCCGCAAAGTAATCTTCACCACCCTCGTGTGCAATATTGTGATGGTTCTATGTACACAGATTGGTGTCTTTCTTCCCTCGCCCGATTATCTGGATGCCACAGCGCAGGCATACAATACGATGTTTAGCTATGTACCACGCATCGTGATTGCTTCGTTGACTGGATTTTTGTTGGGCGAATTGAGTAATGCCTGGTTGATGGATAAGATAAAGAAGTGGACCAAGGGCAAGAGACTATGGGTGCGAACGATTGGTAGTTCGGCTGTGGCATACTGGTTTGACTCCTTGCCATTTGTGTTGATTGCTTTTGCTGGTACAGTCTCCACGCATGATTTGCTCTTGATGATAGCATTTCAATATGTGTCAAAATTATTGATAGAGGCGGTGCTGGGTACGCCGATGGCGTATGCTGTGATTTCCGTGATACGGAAAACACAGCGTTTAGAGAACGGGCAGAGCCCTACAGTTTAGTGTTTAGAGGTAATGGAATGGAACGCTATTCGTTGATACATAGTGTGTTACCTCGGGAGTTTGTGCTATTGCAGGGAACGGGATGCAGGTGGAAGAAGTGTACCTTTTGCGATTATCATGGGGATGTGAGTGATGATCCGTTTGTTGTGAACAGAGAAGTGTTGGCACAAGTGCAGGGTGTGTATGGCGTGCTAGATATCATCAACTCGGGCTCGGCCATGGAACTAGATGAGCAGACGGTGGAGATGATTAAGCAGGTTGTGAAAGAGAAGAATATTCATACGCTTTGGTTCGAAGCACACTATATGTACCGCCATAAACTAGCAAAGTTTGCAGAGCAATTTCAAGGAGTACAGGTCAAGTTCCGATGTGGTATTGAGAGTTTTGATGGGGCTTTGCGGGAGTTATGGAACAAAGGTATTGCGGAGGATGTACATGCGGAGGATGTAGCAAAGTATTTTCAAGGAGTATGCCTGCTATGTTGTACAGAGGGCGATAGCCGAGAGCGCATTTTGCGGGATATTGACTTGGCGGAGCAATACTTTGAGTATGCAAGTGTGAATGTCTTCTGCGAAAACACTACTAGAGTCAAACGAGACAGTAATTTAGCGAAATGGTTCGTGGATGAGGTTTATCCCAGACTAAAACCATCGAAGAAAATAGAGATATTAATTAACAATACAGATTTGGGTGTAGGATGAAGTACGAAGAAGTCATGATTTCGCTTAAGCAGGGCAAGTATGCCCCTGCGTATATGCTTTGTGGCAAAGAGCCTTATTATATAGATAAGGTGGCAGATTATATTGAGCAGAATGTGCTGGATGAGATGGCGCGTGAGTTTGACCAAACCATCATCTACGGCAAGGACTTAGCCAGTGGCGATGTCGCACCTGTGATTGGTGCTGCACGTGGGTTTGCTATGATGGGAGGCTATAAGGTTATTATTGTCAAGGAGGCACAGAACATCAAGAAGTGGGATGCACTGACGATGTATATGGACAATCCACAGCCCTCTACTATTTTGGTCTTCTGCTATAAGTATGGTTCACCAGATAAGCGTCTTAATCTGTTTAAGAACTGGGAGAAGAAAGGCGGTGTGCTTATGGAGTCTGAGCAGTTGAAGGACTACCAGGTAGAGAAGTGGATTCGCGATTACGTAGCGGATTGGAACAAGGCGCAGGGTCAGGAGGGCGATGAGGCGATAAAGATTGATGAGAAGGTAGCGAAGATTTTGGCGGATAGTATTGGATCTGACTTGACGCAGATTGTAGGTGCGCTTCAAAAACTCATTGACGGTCGCCCTGATGGTGTAAAAGTGATTGATGCAGCATTAGTGGAGCGTAATGTGGGTATCTCAAAGGATTTCAATGTGTTTGAGTTACAGAGTGCGCTCATAGCAGGGGATGTAGTCAAGGCCAATCGTATTACTCAGTATTTCGCTTCATCCAAGGATCACCCAATGATCAAGGAGTTGGGTATTTTGTATAGTTTCTTTGCTAACTTGATGATTTATCACTATTTGCCGGACAAGAGTGACCGTGTAGCCGGTCCAGCGATGGGAGTAGCTCCATACTTCGTCAAGGATTATGCGACGGCTGCCCGTCGATTCTCCGCAGGCAAGACTTTTGCTATCATAGGCTATTTCCGCGAGATAGATGCAAGACTCAAGGGAATCAACAACCCTAGTGCCAAAGACGCCGATTTGTGGAAAGAACTAATCTATAAAATCTTGCACTAGCAAATGGCTAATGCATTATAATACATACAAAATAAAAACGGCTGCATTTATGCAACCGTTTTTTTCTGCCTTTATCTTCCGCTACTAGTATAATTGCTTAATGTCACAGAGCTTCCGCCACTCACGCTTCCGCCAATATTCGCTGCTCCATCAAAATACGTTGTACCACCACTCACGGTCACACCCGACTTCAACGCAGGAGTGGATGATGTATATACTACCAACTTACCACTACTACTGCCACCCGGACGAGTGCCACCAGAACTAGAAGAAGATGTCGCTGGAGTCTTAAATGCTACCACCAACTCACTGCCATTGTACAATGCATACCACGAATTAGCAGTCATCGAACTTGCCTGTTTGCAAGTTCCACCTGAGATTTGTGCACCACTCTCCAAGCCTCCTACTGCTATAATCGTACCACCTTGCACATATAGTTTCTTTTGTTGCTCCGAATTGGCATCAAATGCCACCTCTGGCGAATTAGCGCCAATAGCATAACATAATCCACCTTTGATATACGTATTACCATTGGAATCTATACCATCATTATTCGTTGCACGCGAATACACATACCCACCTGAAATAGTCAAATCGCCTGCTGAGTTGATACCATCATCATAAGCATTGACGGTCACTTGACCATTAGTTATATTGATCGTACTCTTGCTCTCTATACCTTCAGCATTACGTCCCGCTGTAGATACCGAAGTGATACCACCTGAGATAGTGATTGCACCATCCACTTTGATTCCCTTAGGAGAGGAGTAATAACTACTATTTACATTATCCGTATTACCCGTATAATTAGTATTTTCAGTAGAGCCATTATTATAGTAAAGACCACCCGTAGTAGCAGCCACAATTGTACCACCAGAGATAGTCAGCGTGCCATCACTATTGATTGCTTTGCCTCCCGAACCTGTACTTTTAAGAGTGAGTGTACCACCAGATATAACGGTATTAGCATCACTATTGAGACATGACGCAGCTTTGGTTTCCATGTCCGTGCTATCCCATTTACCTTTACCAGATGTGGTAATATCTATTGTGCCGTCATATACATATATAGAACCATCTGCCTTAATACCTTTAGCAGCAACACCTGATGTATTGATCTTGATAGTTCCCCCCTCAATATATACATTTCCGCTATCCTCACCCTCATGAATATCCGTCTCGCTTGCAGCACGTGCTGGCAGATTAGAAGCACCGTGTGCTGCTAAGTAAGCTGAACCCCATGCAGATGGCTGACCTGCCGTAGAGAAGTCCGCAGTCTTAGGCCAAGAAGTACGTTGCCTACAATTGAAGAAACTATCCGCATGCCAGCGCCATAGTGCCTCAGTGTCAACAGTATAACCTTGCTCTTGAGCAACCTTAAGAATATAATCACCCAACCACTTATACTCAGAAGAAGCAGAAGTCATAATATCTTGCATATAGGTAGCTGCAAAAGTAGCCACATTTTCAATTGGCTGATCTGCACGAGACAATCCATAGAACGTATTATAATAAGGTTTGAATGCATCCCATAATTCTGCATTGGTAGGCACCGTTCCATCTGTACTGCCAGAGCCTGTTCCACTACCTGTTCCACTGCCAGAAGAACTTGCATCCTCTATATCACACTGAATACCATCATCGGACACACCATTAAGATTGAGCGTACCACTCTCCATGAGGAAATACTGCGTACAATTGATACCATCTCCCGCCGCTGAAGTCACATTGATAGTAGCATTCTTCACAGTAATATACTCTCCTGCTTTGATTCCATGTTTCACTTTTCCTGTAATATTGAGTGTGCCATACTGAGCAAATTCTGCATGTCCCTTAATATACAGAGCACCCTTTTGCGAGCCACTAGCCGCATCTACCAATGTATTAGTTGTACCAGTCACCACCTTCACCTTAATGCGCTTACCATTCTGAATATGCAAAGCCGCACCTGAACTCACAGGATTAGTATTAGTCAATGTTAGTCCATTCAATTCAACTGTTGCTTTATAGGATCCTGACATATAAAACTCGCCATCCGTAGAAGAACCAGAAAGAATGTACGTAATCTCTTCAGCCAAATCACTACTTTGCGCAATATTCACGTGCGCATCACTAGTTGTAATAGTCAAATATTTAGCCACATTACCTGCCACAACAATAGCGACAGAAGAACCATTGTATGCTACATTCACCGTATTATCTACTACAGGAGATTCATCAACATACATCTTCGTCACATCTGTGAGCGTAAACATTTTGTCCATAATGGTTAATGCCGTACCATTGGAATAAGGCATCTGTCCGGTCTGCTCAGCAGGAAATTTATAGGTCACTTGTCCCTGTTGTACATTGAGCGTTTGCGCATTAAGTATTCCACTAATGGTTAATGCGGTCATTACTAAGAAGAATATCTTTTTCATAATACACTTATTTTTTTCGTTATACTAGAATTTTTAATTACATACGTACCTTTAGGCAACGCATTTAGCATCTGAGGAGAATCATAAACTCCAACCAAAACACCTAATAAATTATATACCTTCAGTGCTTGCTCCGTTTGAGAAATATTCTCGATTGCCGTTGTGGTATTAGTAATATCCACCGTAGCATCCGCGCTGATAATCTTTTTTCCATCAGGTTTGATACTATCACCGGAGGAGTTACTCATATCAATCCAAAGGGAACCACCCATGATATAGATATTGCCACTATCCTCATTCTCGTGTTCTGCAGTTTCGCCAGTAGATGTAGTGCCATCAATATTACACTCTATACCATCACTTGCAAAACCACGCAAACTTACTTTGCCACTCTCCATGAGGAAATACTCACGGCAATGCAATGCATCTTTCACCGCAGAGCATACATTTATCGTACAGTTTTTGATGGACATATACTCCTTACTATAAATAGCATGAGCATAATTTCCATACACATTGAGTGTTCCTTTTCCTTTAAACTCTATGTGTCCTTTACAATACAAAGCTGCTTTCCATGCATCTTCAACCGTGCTTGTTCCATCACTCAATGTACTAATCGTTCCTTCTATAGGTTTGATTTCAATACGTTTACCATTGAGGATATTAACCGCTGGTCCATTAGGATTGGTCAAACTCAATCCATGCAACTCTATTGTAGCTTTATAATTTCCCTCCAAAGAAAATGCACCATTAGCCGAAGCACCAGACAATTGATAGATGATTTCTCCACATGTAGATGCACTAACTGTACTCTTTTGCACTATACTTACAGCACCGCCATCTACTGTTGCTGTAACATAGGATTGTAGATTAGAAGCAATAACTACACTTGCCGCACCTGTTTCATTATACGTTACATTGATAATATTCGTTATATTAGCATTATAACTTACTTCAGCAGCTAGTGGTCCATAGAACAAAACGACAAGATATATTATTGTTAGCGTTCTTTTCATTTTATCACAATAGATTGGGATTGGGTACCATTAGAAATCACATAAACACCCGCACTAAGACTTTGACATGCCTCCACGAGAGAAGAATATGTACCTAAAGAAACACCTGTGATTGTTGACACGTGTATTTCAGCATCTGCATTGAGGATATTATCCACTGCAGTTGGTGTATTAGTAGTTGAAAATTGCATAGAAGCTAGATCTACTAATGTCATGTTAACTGTTCCATCGCTATTGGTTACCTGCAAATCATTACCACTAACCTTAATGGTAAGATTAGCAACATTGAACACAGTCTTTGTACCAGAGATGTTAGTAAACTCTAAATACTTGTAAGTTCCAGCATTTGCAGCAATTGCCAATACTACTACAACACATAGCATCACCCCTCTCTTGATAAGAGAAGATATTGCTTTTTTCTCGCCATTGAAGGCAATTTGTAGAAAGTTTTTCATAGATTTTTAATTTTGTATTAATATTTACCAATCCAAATTATACGTCACTCCTATGGCATGAAGATAAGAAGTTTCCTCCGTCAATTGGATATATCCTTTTCGTTTAGTGATATTGACATCACGATTATATCCGTATTGAAAACGATAGTAGAAATCCAAGCTACTCCTCCTACTCAAACGCCATTTCACTCCCGCCTGTGTGCGAACTTGACTAATATACTGATGCCCATCTTTTTGTTGATATTCAGTAGCATTAAGCGTATTTTCCAACTCTATCCACGCATAAGGTTTCACGGGTTTACCTGGCACATAAAACTCTGCTGCCAAACGACTACGCAACAACCATTCGTATTGTTGTTTCTCTAAAAGATTGACACTATCAGTTCGTATATCACATAACAAACGCTCTCGCAACGATAGCTTCACATAATGAGTATCATATATACCTGTCAATCCAATGTGCAGGCGATGACGCAAATATTCGTTATAATCACTCCAATCTTTTCCTCCCAGCAGACGAAGTGTATAACCCACATCAAACTTGAGATATTTGATTGGAGAATATGCCAATGCGACAGTTGTATATGATTTGTTAAACGCAGGACCATTGACCGTATCTACAAACTCATCCTTCGCATTAACACCAGATAACTTATCGTATAAACCTACACGTACATCTTCAGATAGGCTCAAAGATAAACCATTCTTCCACTTTTTAGAAAAATCTGCACCTACACGTATCTCGACACTCTGCTCCATGGTATTACCATAGGAATCATACTCCCATGCCATTACATTAGGAGAGAGAAACAACAAACATACTACACACAGCAAAGAAAAAAAGTTATATTTTGAGCCAACAGCCATTATTTGAACTTTGTGATTTGATCTATGGTATTTATTGTTTTACCTTTCTCCAAAGGATAAGTCATTTTTATATAAGCTACATCACGAAGAAAATCAACATGTCCGATTTCAACATCTAGGACCGCCAAACCTGTTCTAGCCTGAAGATCTGCTATAAGCTCTGCACGACGTTCTGGTTTGATATTTTCTATCTTTTCGTATAAAATTATTTTTGTGGATAGTCGTTTGCGTGCTTGCCATGCCTCAAATCCCCATGCCATCAAAATAATAGACAGATTGGAGAACAACAATAGGTACCAAGCTAATCCATCTGCCCTGAGACTCAAAGAGTTGATAACCGAAATGACAATGGTAAGGAATAGATAGTTCATCTCACGAACAGAGACTGTCTCTGTTCGATACCGAAGCATACCAAAGATTGCAAACAAACCAAGGACAAAACCTGTTTGAATGTCTAAGAGTTGCATCAACCATAGCAGAACAAACATTCCGCTAGAAAACAACATATAGATAACGAAATAATCACGACGACGACCAAAACGGTAGTATATACAATAGACAACTATCCAGGTCATCAGTAAGTTAAAGAGAAACATCAAGGGCATTGTCACCAAATTCTCACTCACATGCAACCAATCGGCAATAGAATGCATCAGATACGAAATACTATCCGTTGCACCAAAACGCTCTGCTATAGATGGATCATTATCTAAAAACTCCAAAGTAGGATTTGTTAAATCAATTTGTGCCATGGTATGTTAATTCTTATGGTTATTTATCACGTTCTAATAGTTTGTTGATTCTACACAACTTCGTCTTAAATCGATTATGCTTCAAACCAGGTGATGTAAGGACTGTTCCTATACAATATTTACTTATCTTCATAGGATGAATACGCAAGTTTAACATGATGTTCGTCATTAGCGAATGAAGATGCCCATCCTGCTTTAGTTCAATAATCGCTAATCTGTCATAACTACTATTTTTATTAGTAATCACATTTTCCCAACCTAGATCAAAATCAATGGTCAAACGCTCAGTCATTGCCTTATTGACCAAAGTAATCCGACGAAATTTCGTGCGTAAATGAGGGATTAGTTCTGCCCAACGGTAATTACTTTTTTGCGTTATAAACTGCTCTACGGTCCACGTACCTTTTTTTGAAATCCCCAAGGTGTCTGATTGTATATCAAAGCCAGGAACTTCTACCCTTTTCTTTTTTGTACGGCCTTTATTATTTTTACGTTTAACTTCAAGAAAAGTTTGCTGAGTATCTACATAATTTCTCACTCGTATCTTTTGTCGTACCAATTGACGATTGTGATGACGAAGATACATATCCAACGTTACCGTATCATAATACATCGTATCATAACTTGCAACACGTTTACTATCTATCTCTTGCACAAAATAATCACCTATAGCAGCATGGAGGATTGCGGGTAACAATATTTTGGGCACTACATACTTAGTGTCAATACGATTCATTAGTTTCACGCTGCCCATTTCAGCCAAAGAGATAGGAGCAAAACACGCTACACTTTCCTCGATTATATTATTTACACTTGACGTTAACATTAAAACTGTCAATCCTTGGAAAAAACATACTCGAAGACTTTTATCGAATATAATTTACCATTCGGTAGATAATTATACTGTTTGGCTTTTGTTCCATCCGCATTCCACTCGTATCTGCGAATACGAACTGGTTTATTACGGTCGTTGTACTCAACCTCTTCAATCACTTTGCCAGTCACATCATCATAAGTAGAAGTAACACGACTGCGCTGACCATAAGTAGCATATTCTATTTCTTCCACACAGCGACCTTGATTGTCATACACTTTTATATGATCCAACCAACGAGTATTCGTTTTGGCATCCACGTTCCACTCCTTGACGGTCAGATTTTTTCTCTTTTCTCGTTTGGCTAGTTGCTCAGGTGTAAGCAAACTCTGAGACATCATTGGCATACTAATCAAAAAGAGAGAAAATATTAGTAAAATATTAGACGATGGTTTCATAAGTAATTATATAGACTTAAGGAGAATCTAATTTTTGCTGCAAAATTACTATATTTTCTTCATTTAAGTATTATGAATTAGTATTTACATATTAGCAATAATGCCTATCAATTTGCACATATTCACAAAAATACGTAACTTTGTAGCAAAATTACTAGCAAAAAGTCAAATCCATGAAAGAACATATCGTATATAACTATGAATTAATAGTTCAAAAAGAGGTAGTAATTGCTGAAGTTAATTCACTACCTGTTACCTATTGTTCAGAACCGTTCATGTCTCCTGATCTGACAATCACGATTAATAATTGCGGTCAAGCAAATGCCATTTACGACATGCAACCCGTCATGTTTAAGCAATATGATATTGCTGTAGTGTTACCTAGCCATATCATTGGCTACGGCAATTGTACAGAGGATTATAATACTACGGTTATCGTTATAGCAAAAGCGTTCTATGATGAATTAGTACATCGTGAATCGTTTAAAGATTATCTAAAATACAAAACGAAACCTAATTTTCATCTCACAGAGGAACAATATAATAAGATTGTCACAATCTTAAATACACTTCGAATTATTGTGAATAGTGAACACCCAAAAAGACACGAGACTTTAGCTAATTTACTCGATATTTTATTCTATACAATGACTAGATATAGAGGAGAAGAAAATCTAGAAAAGGATGATTCACGCAGCACATACCTATTCAATACATTTTACGACTTACTGATTAACAACTACACAACTCAACACAAAATAGAGTGGTATGCTGAGCAGTTATGCTTAACCTCTAAATATTTTTCTACAACTATACGTCAAATAACAGGCAAGAGTGCAGCAAAATGGGTAGATGAAATACTTATCCTGCATGCCAAACGCCTCCTACATACACGCAGAGATCTTACTGTGCAACAAATTGCCTACGAACTAGGATTCAAAGAAAATGCGACATTCTGTCGTTTCTTCAAAGATCAGACAGGACTTCGTCCTAGTGAATACCGTAAAGGCAAATAATCTCCTATTCATTACACCTACCCTTTAGAGGATATAACAACATTCTCTCTACCTTTACCGTTACCACTCCGTTACCACTCCGATACCACTTCGAACCTTTGCCGAAGGAAGACCGAAGGAAGTAGATAGCACCACCATATATACAAGATGGCATCACCATATATACAAAGAAGCCCTGAGATTTCTCTCAAGGCTTCTGAAAATGGCGGCTACCTACTCTCCCACAAACGCAGTACCATCGGCGTTGCTGAGCTTAACGACCCTGTTCGGAATGGGAAGGGGTGGGACCTCAGCGCTATAACCACCTAAATTATGGGGTTAACGTATTGACTGTA